>CAJWHT010000029.1 GCA_913041495.1 uncultured Desulfobacteraceae bacterium
GTGTTTCATCAGGGCCTCCACCGCCTCGCCGTATTCGGCAAGGCCGAAGGAAATCTTGCACCCCGGAAAATAGGCCAGCCGCATCAGGACGCTCCTTTCAATTGGCGGATGGTGAGTTCGGCGGCGCGTTCCTGGCCGCGGCAACGCAGCTCCAGCATGATATCCGCCACCCGGATGGACTGGGGGCAAACCTCCTGGCAGGCGTAGCAGGTCAGACAGTGCCAGACCATCCGCGTGCCCGAGGCCATTTTTCCCTCGCCCAGGCGCAGAAGGTTCATCACCTGGTGGGGGCCGAAATCGTTTTTGTCCAGATCATAGGCAGCCACCGGGCAGGTGTTGGTGCACAGGGTACATTGAACGCAGTGTTCAAAGGTATCCGCATCTGCGATCAGTCCGGACAGGGTGTCAGGCCGGTTTCGCACCGCCACGTCCCCGGGCAGATGCTGGATGGTTTCTAAACTTGCGGCGTCCGGGGTTTCCGGTCCCACCCACTCCCGGAATGAGGCATCCATGGCCGTGGTGTAGTTGTCCGGGCATCCCATCCGGTCCATGACCGTATCGGCGGTGGTCCACAACCGCACCAGGTCAATGCCCGAGGGGCAGATATCTGCGCAGAGGCCGCACCGGGTGCAGTCGTCGTTGCCGGACCGCAGCCGGACTAAAGTATTCAGATCCCAGACCCCTTTTCCGGCCAGGCGTTTCAGGGTGTCGAGCTTCATGTGCGGCAGCACCTGGGGATTGTCCGACACCAGGTAATCCGGGGTGACGGAGCAGACCTGGGAACAAAAGCCGCAATGGGTGCAGGCGGACAGGCCTGCCAGGTCCAGGAACCCCATGTCAGTGCGGGGGGTGTCCGGGGTCATCCGCCTCCTGGCCGTGGCCAGGGGGATAGCGATGATATGGAACATCCTGGAAAAAGGCAGGCAAACCAGCAGCACCATGGCAAGGCCGAAATGAAGCCAGTAAAAAACCCGGTCCAGGCGCAGGACCCGGCTCCAGAACCCTAAGGGCTGCACCGCCCGGGCAATGGGTACGGAAACAAAGGCAGGGTCCGGCAGGGCATGGCATTCCAGGCAATACGCTTCGTTCAGCTCCCGGCCCTCGTCAAGGTCGGCGGACAGGTCCGCCGCCGGCAGAAAGCCCTGGTCAAAGACCACGTAATAGTGTTTTTCCCAATAGGCCTGGAGGTGAACCAGTTCCGGCTCTCCTGAAATGTCTGAGAACGTTTCCACCATCTCATCAAACCGGGGTTCTGAAATGATGTTCAAGGCCTCCGTTACAAATCCCGAAGCCATCAACCCAAGGAGTGCAATGATGGACAGGGTCCCCCGGACCCTGAATCTGCGCCCTCTGCGGAGCCGGTCCCGGTTGATCCGGGACGGGGTCAGCCGCCTAAAAAGGAAGGCTGCCGCACCAACCGTCACCATCACGCCCGCCAGATTCCGTAAAAACCTGAAAGGTGCAATCCCGGGCTGGTACCAGTCCCAGAGTTCTCCGGTCCAGAAATCCAGGGCATGGACCCCCAAAAGAAAAAGAAAGCCTGTCAAAACAAGTGTATGGGCCAGCCATCTTAACTTCCCCGCCCGGAAAAGCCTGACCTGGAAAAGGGTATTGAAGAGGGTGCCAAAATAGTCCAGTTTAAAGACCTGGGCAGCCAGGGTATCCCGGTCCCGGTCAAAAACCCGACCCAGGCGGAACATGGAGGAAAACCTGAAAATAAGGCCGGCCAGGCAGACCACCAGCACAACGCCCACAAGAATCTCAATGATCATGCGCCGCCTCCGATGCTGTCTGCAAATGCATCCACCGCCCTGCAGGCGGAGGCCAGTGCCGCACCGCTTCCGGATTTCAGCCGTGCCCAGTCATTCCAGGCCAGGATACTGCCCACGGCGTAGAGATTTTCGTACACCGGCCGGTCCCTTTCATCCAGGGGCCGGAACCGGTCGTCGGTCCGGATGCCGGCCTGGTTGATCCGGTGGCCCTCCGGTGCCAGAAAAAGGTTCTCATGCCAGAGGTTCCGGCCGTTGGGCTGTACCACATCCAGGCGGAACAGGGTTTCCACCACCCGTTCCCGGCGGGCATGAAGGCCGTTGCCGAAAAACCGTCCCGTGGCCAGGATCACCCCTCTGGAGCGGACCGTCACCTCCTCGATTCCCTGGTCGCAGCTCAGGGAAAAGTATCTGCCGTCAAACACCGGGTCTGCCATCTGCATATTGGAAAGGAAAGGAATATGCCGGGTGGCCAGCAGGCTTTCAAAGGCCTGTTTCAGGCGGAGTCCCGGTATGGATGGCGGGCCGCCGGGGATTTCAAATACAGGTATCCCAAAAGCGTCACGGAGCCGGGACATCACAGCCCCGCAGCTCAATCCCCCCATAACCGCCGGTACCCCGCAAAGGTCCGCCGATTTCAACTGAGGACGGACCTGGGTGATAAACCGGTCCTGAATATCGGGATCAGACATCATCTCCGCCAGGGCCTGGGGAGGCACCACGCTCTGGATGCCGGGCAGTTCAGTCTGGACGGAACGGGTGTCGCCAAACATTTCCGCCCCACCTTCGGCCACCTGGACCGGGCTGAATCCCTGAAGCCCCTGAATACCTGCCACAAGCAGTTTCTGATTGCCGCTGTTTTCATTCAGTACGCCGGCAGCCATGGTTTCCGGTACCATAAAACTGGGTTTCACCGTGCCCATGGTGGTCAGAAGCATCTGGTTCCCATTGCCCAGGGTGTAGGCCAGTCCGGCCTCTGCCAGCACCCCCCGGACAAATTCAAAACTGTCTTGCACCGCGTCATGCCCGGTGACGGCGTAGATATGCCCGGGCAGATCCCGGGTCAGGTCAGCCAGCCCTTCTTCCGGGGTTTCCAGCACCTGGCTGTTGCCGGCCGGGTAAACCCCCAGGTAATCCATAAGGCCGCTTGCAAACATCAGGGAGGAAGGATTGCCTGCCACCACACAGGACAGCCCCTTGTCCGCCGCCCTGGCGGCTGCGGTCATGCCCGCCAGTCCGGCACCGATAATGAGAAGATCACATTCCCGTGTCATTTAGGCCCGCTCCAGTCCGAACACACCGCAGTGAATCATCTCTTTGAGGGAAGACTGGGCCAGGGAATCCCCCCAGAGCAGGGAATGCTCCCCCTTCCACCGCTCGTTTAAAAAACGCTGGATATCCTTAATACCGTCCTGACCGCGGATTTCACCTTTCTCGTACAGGTGGGCCAGCAACCTAGTGCTGCAGGTGGAGCCCTGGCAGGGGCCTTTGCCCATACGGCTTCTAAGTCCTATGGACAGCAGGTCCGGCCGGCCCTGGTTGCGCCGGATATCCGCGGAAATGGCATCAATGGCAGATGCCGGCACCATCTCGCATTCGCAGATAATCCGGTCTTTTTTGTCCGGCAGGCTGAAACCGTGGCGCAGGGAGGCCGCAGGCTCGGTCCAGTCCCCGGTTTCCGCCATGGGCAGGGGAAGCTCACCGGTTCTGCAGGGTTCCTCCACACCGAGCTTAGCGCAGACCAGGTCGGCGGTTTTCTCCGCCATCAGACGGTAGGTGGTCAGTTTACCCGAAGTGATGGTTACAAAGTTATTCACACCGTCTTTTTCATGGTCGATGAGGGCGAATCCCCGGGTCACGTTCCTGTCATCCCCGTCGTCGGCGCTCACCAGGGGACGGACGCCGCAATAGGCACGAATATACCGACGGACACCGAGATCCGGCACCATCTGCCGGCCCTGGTCGATGATCAGGTCCACCTCGTCCACTGAGGGAAAAATCCGGTCCGGATCATCCACGCGCACCGAGGTGGTACCGATGATGGAGACAACCCCGCCGGGCACCAGGATATCCGCGTCACTGGCCTTGCGAAGCCGGTTGATGACAGGTACGGCCAGCCGCTGGCCGGTGACCAGAAGGCTGCCCTTGGAAAACAACATGGGGATGCATGCCCCGGCCATTTTTGCAAGCGCCCCGGCCCAGGCCCCGCTGGCCGAAACGTAAGCCCGGGCCTTGATGCCAAAACTGTTGCCGGTGCGGTTGTTGCGCAGATTCGCCAGGGAAATTTCGCCGTTTTCAATGTCAAACCCCGTGACCTGGCTGTGGGGCAGATAGGTGCCCCCAAGTCCCGTGGCCTGGGTCATATTTTCAATGGCAAGTTTAAAAGGGTCGATTGCGGCATCCGGCACTTCATACACCGCGATGGCATCTTTGGCAATGCAGGGGGCCTTTTCCAGGGCTTCTTCAATGGTCAGTTCCCGGCAGTGGATATTGGCCTTGCGGCACATGCCGGGGAACCCTGAGATATAACCTTCATCATCACCGGGAACCGCCACAAACAGGCCGCCGGTCTCTTCAATACACTGGGGGGCGATCTGCTTGAGGATCATCCCCTCTTTGCGGCACTCGATGGCCGCTTCCATATCCGAATGCACGTACCGGGCACCGGAGTGGAGCAGGCCGTGGTTTGCCCCGGATGCCCCGGCATTCAGATCCTTTTTTTCCGCAAGGATCACCCTAAGCCCACGGAGGGCCAGGTCACGGGCAAGACCGGTACCGGTGGCGCCGCCGCCGATAATCAGCACATCGGTTTCCAGGACCTTTTTCATTGCGTTGGTATCCCCCGTATAGGTTCGCACGATCACAAATGTTCGAAAATGAAAGTATCACACCTTTTTTACTTTCACAAGTGAATACTTTTTATCATTTATGAACTTTTAGCCCCCTGCGCCCCGGATCAAAACCAAACGATCTTGTTGTCATATCTGTATCTTACAGGAATAGAAGAAAAAAAGTTACGGCAGGACACCGGCACCACCAGGGCAGGTGGTACCGGTGCCGGTTGGAAGGCGGTTCAGCAAATCGTGTCAGGAACTGTGATCAATAAAATAATGGATGCGTTCAATGGCAAATGCCGTGCGGTCCTTAAATTCCAGTTTTTCCCGCACCGCAGAAGCCCCGCGTTTTCTGGCCAGATCCCCAAAGGCCGCTTCCATGAAATCCACAGGCACCCCCAGGACCCCGTCCAGGTCTATGATGATTTTATCGTAGACGTCGAAGTTCTCATCCAGAAACCGCTCCCTAAACTCCTGGCCGGAGTTGGCGGAACGTTTTTTTTCACCGCCGCCGAGAATCTTGCTGAAGTCCCGGCAGATGTTTATCTCTAAAGTTTTCATTCTATCCTTTCTTGGGTGGGCAGCTTAACGGTAAATACCGCCCCTTTTCCGGGGCGGGAAGCAGCAGTCAGTTCTCCCCCGTGATTTTCCACAATAATAAAGTATGAGACGGAAAGGCCCAGGCCGGTGCCCGTCCCCACGGGTTTGGTGGTGAAAAACGGCTCAAACAGCCTTTTTCTTAAGGGTTTGGAAAACCCCGGGCCATTGTCCCGGATTTCCACCCCCACCATTCCCCTTTCAACAACGTACCGGATGGTGAACTGCGGCGCCTTTGTCCCGCCCATGGCCATGGCTTCGGCACCGTTTTTAAATATGTTGAACAATACCTGCTGGATTTCACTTTTTTCACAGGGTACCGGGGGCTGGTCCCCCCCGCCGCTGAACACCACATCAATGGACTTGAAATCGTAGTGTTTGCACAGGTTATAGTCATTTTCAAGCACCGACAAGGTGGTGTTCACCATGTCCGGAAGGCTATGGCTTGACCTGCCACCCCCCTTGTCCCTGCGGTTAAAGGAGAGCATATTCTCAACGATCTTTGCCGCCCTGTCTCCGGCCCGGGCCGCCTGATCCATCATATGGAAGATTTTGCGGTCATCCATATAGGCCCTGAGACGGTCAATATCCACACCGTGGCGTTCCGCCGCCTGGAGATTGGCCGGCATATGGCTGGCCAGACGGTTCCGGATGACCTGGATGCTCTGGAGCATACCGGCCAAAGGATTGTTGATCTCATGGGCCATGCCGGCGGCAAGACCGCCAACGGACATCATCTTCTCAGACTGGACCATCATCTCCTGGATCCGCACCTGATCACTCACGTCATCGATCCGGATCACCGCCCCCGGCCGGGTGCCGGACGCCACCGGAAAAATGATGATATCAGCGGTGATGCCCGGGGATCCCCCCCTTGCCGGATCCGGTTGCGTATCCTGTGCCATATCAGCACGCTTTGCCGGTCCCAAGGTCAGTTGCTGGGCCTTTCGCCGCTGGACCGATCCGGTTTCCATGGCCTGCATCACATCGGTTACATAAGGGGCCATCTGGGAAATCGCCGCCACCAGTTTTTTACCGCAGGCAGATGCTTCAGCCACCCCTGTGAGCCCTGCGGCCCCCTCGTTCCAATGGGTCACCACCCCGTCCCTGTCCACCCCGATGATGGCCGAAGGCATGGCGTTGATGATGCTGTCCATATAATTTCTGGCATAGCGCAACTGGGCTTCCGCCTCATTTTGTTCGGTGATATCCCTGAGCACCACAAGCCACCCGCTTTGCCGTTCCCCCCTGCCCCAGACAGGAGAAATCCGCACATGCCAGTCACGCAACCGGCCCCCGCGGATATCAAGAGAGGTTTCAAAAGAGACCGGTGTGGCGCGGCGCCGGCGGCATATAATCTCGTACAGGCCGGGAAAACAGGTGGCCGCGGGACGCCGGGGACCTGAGATGTGGGCCAGTCCGAAGGTCCTGGCACATGCCGCATTGATTTCCACCACATGGTCGTCCGTATCCATGACAATCACCGGATCACCAAGGCCGTCAATCACCGCCTCATGGGCCAGGGGAATAAGATTCACCAGGTGATACCGGAACAGCCCCAGCACAAAGAACATACAGGTGACCATAAAGGCCATGGGGCTCGTATCAATATAAGAGAGTCCCGGAATTTCGGTCAGGTAAATCCCGTTGGCGATCCAGGGGGCGATAATCCCCGGAATCATCACCAGGACCTGCATCCTGTGAGGCCCCCTGGAGGTGAATGCCGCCCGGACGAGCAGGCCAAAGGCAACCAGGATCATAAGATAGGAGTAGGCCACATGGCCCCAGAACACGGGTCCCCGGTCGAACTGAAGGGCCTGAACATAGGATTCGCCCACCATCCGGACATCCGTCCACACAAGCTGATGCCATGAATTGGTAAATACGCCTAGCACCACAACCAGTGGAATTGCCCACAGCATCCTGTGCCATGCGGCAGATATTCGCGGGCCGGTCACCAGCAGTACGAACCGCAGTAGCAGCACACCGATAAAACTAACCCCCAGGTACTCCATCCGGACCCACCAGACTTTCATCCAAAGGGCGGGACTGAGCAGTTCAAACCCGTAGGTCACGGACCACAGGCCAGAAGCCCCCATCAAAAAGAGCAGCCGTCTGGCGCCTTTGTTCTTCCGGAAATGAAGCAGATAGACCGCAAGGCCGATACTGACAATGCCGGACAACAGCGACAGACAGCCGTATGCCAGATTCCAGGTCAACATCTTTTTGCCTTTCTATCAGGCTTCCCCGGTCTCACGGTCCGTTCCTAACACAATGCCTTATAACGTTTCACATCACACGGTCTGGCCGAACATGGCCATCATCTTCTCTTGAACGGCCTGGGCAACGGCAGTCCGGTCATGCCCTTGGGACAGTCGCTTTCCCAGAAGCTTGCCGGCGTCCGCCGCAGCCGCCATGACATCCGCCTGTTTTTCCACATCCGGAATGATATTGTCGGTGATTTTTACCCCGGGGCCATGGAGCATATTCGGAATCCCCACCTGGCAGGTCTCACCGAATCCGCAGGTGAAACAGGAGGCCGCTCCCTGCCCTTTGACCGTGGCCACATTTTCAATGAAGTTGTACATGAAGAACTTTTCGAGCTGTTCCGCGGGAGCCGCGCCGTCCGTGCCACCGACACCGACGGATACCGCAAGTTTCCCCCACAGGGTCCGCCCGGTCTGGTGGCGGAACTGGAACCAGCGTTCCATAAAGGCGTGGGTCAGGGCATTCACAGTGGAATAATAGTTGGGGGACCCGATGACAAAGGCATCGGCTTCAACGATTTTGTCTCTCAGGGGCGCCAGATCGTCTTTGACCTTGCAGACGTTGTCCTTGACACAGCCCAGGCAGGCAATGCAGCCGCTGATCTGTTTGCCCCGCAGGGAGATCAGTTCCCAGTCGCCGCCGGTATTTTCCAGAACGGTTTTGACAAGCTTTGAAACGCCTGATGTGTCATCCTTTCGCGGACTGCCCGAGATACCTAAGATCTTCATATCATCCTCCTGTGATGGTTGACCATTGATATACTGTTTGAACGTTCAGGCAGTAAGGATACATCATTCAACTTCCCCCGTCCAGAAGGGATTAACCTGCAAACCTTCGCAGCACCTCGACCAGGCGCAGGATATCCCCGTCGCCCGTATACAGGTGGGGGGCCACACGAACGGCAGTCCCCCGGATGCTCACAAATATCCGGTCGCAGGCAAGTGCGTCTCCAAGGCCCTCGGGCAGGCCGTCCGGAAAACCGATGCCGGTCATATGGGGGGACCGGACATTTGAGGGCAGCACATTCAATCCCATTTCCAGGGATAGTTCAGCAACACGGGTAATCCGGGCAGACAGGGTGGATGCGATCTGCGCCACCCCCCAGTCCAAAATCTGGGCCAGGGCGGCATCGGCCACCGGTGCCAGGACAAACTGGCTGGCCGCCCCCATATCAAAGCGGGCAGCTCCGGGCTGATACTCATCCCGGTAGTCCACCAGCCGGGAAAAATCCTCTGACCCCTTCCGGTTCAGCCAGTTTTCCTCCAGGGGGGAACCTGCCTGCCATTGGGGGGCCACATAGGCAAACCCAAGACTATAGGGTCCCAGCAGCCATTTATGGGCCGTGGTCAGTAAAAAATCCGGTTGTACCACATTGATATCCAGGGGCAATGCCCCCAGAGACTGGGTGGCGTCAATGCACAACGCAGCCCCTACCTCCCGGCACCGCTGGCCAACAGCCTCAAGATCCAGGCGGCTGCCGTCGGTCCAGTGGCAGTGGGGCAATGCGGCAATCGCTGTTTTTTTGGAGATGGCCTCAATCACCGCCCGCGTCCAGTCATGATCTTCAGGCCGTTGGATGACGGTAACCTTTCCCGCCGCCTGGACAGCCTTTTTCTGCCAGACATATACGTTGGATGGAAACTGCTCATCCAGAACCAGGATCTCTTCCCCGGCTGACAGGGGCAGATTTTTCGCGGCAACGGCAATGCCGTAGGACACGGCCGGAATAATGGCCACATCCCGGGGGGTGCAGTTCACCAGGCGGGCGAACTTCTCCTTCACCGGTGCAATGGTAGAAAAGAAATGGGCCGGGGTAATCTGCCAGGGGTGTGCTTTGGCCGTGACGGCCCGCCGGCCGGCAGCCTCAGCCGTCTTCATCAACGGAGCGGTATAGGCACAATTTAAATAGGTGACATCTTCCGGAATACTGAACAAATGACGTTGATTGGGTATCATCTTTCCTGCTCTCCTTGTAAATTTCATATCAGATCTTTTCTCTTGTATGCCCTGTGCCAAATTGTTATGCAACCGTAGAATTGTCACCATAACAATTTTTGAGGATATACCATGTGGATACCGGATCTGGAAATGTTCTCAGGCCCCAGATACATTGCCATTGCAGATGCCCTGAGCCTTGATATCGGCCGGGGCACCCTCACCCCCGGGGACCGTCTGCCCCCGCAAAGGGAATTGGCCTGGGCGTTGAAGGTGAATTTCGGCACCGTGACCCGGGCCTATGAACTGGCGGCGGAACGGGGACTGGTCCGGGGAGAAATCGGCAGGGGCACCTTTGTCCGGAACAATCCCCCATCCCGCCGCACCCCCTGGCCCAAAGAAGACAGGGAAACAGACCGGATAGACATGCGGTCGGACTTTCCCTGCAACCTGGCCCGTGACCCGGCATTTAAAAAGGGCTTCCGGCAACTGCCCACCCATCCCGACTTTTCCGGGATGTTTCAATACCAGCCCGGCACCGCCCGTCAGGATGACCTGGACGCCGCTGCCACCTGGACATCCCGGCTGGGCATGCCGGCCCGCCCCGAAGAAGTTATCATTACCAACGGCGCCCTGCACGCAGGCTTCCTTGCCCTTATGGCGGTCACCCGCCCCGGCGATACCGTATTGACGGAAACCCTGACATCCCCTGCCATCCGGAGTATTGCGGCCATGCTTCACCTCAGGCTCACGCCCGTGGTCTCGGACGGCTGCGGCATTGACCCGGACGACCTGGCCGCCAAACTTGAGGCAGGGCCTGCCGCCGCCCTTTACCTGGTGCCCGATTTTCAGAACCCCACGGCAGCCATACTCCCGCCGGACCGGAGAAGGAGAGTGGCCGATATCATTGACAGAACCGGCATCTGCCTGGTGGAAGACGACGTTTTCGGCGGGCTTTCCCGGGACCTTGACATTCCATCGCCTCACACCGGCCCCATATCGGCTTTGGTACCGGAGCGCTCCTTTTATGTCACAAGCTTTTCCAAAATCATTGCTCCTGGGCTGCGCATAGGCTACCTGGTGGCACCGGAAACCCTCCGGGAAAAGGCCCTTACCGGCCTGCGGATATCCTCTTGGATGGCTTCCCCCCCCATGGCTGCGCTGGTATCCGGCTGGATCAGGGACGGAAATGCCGAAAGGCTCCTCTCCCTCCAGGCGGCTGAACTTGAAAACCGCACCCGGATCGCCGCCGCTGTCCTGGCAGCTCACCGGCCGGGCACCCATCCCCGGTGTCCCCACGTCTGGCTTCCCCTTTCCCGGCCCACACGGGAACAGACGGTTGTGGAAGAACTGTCCTGCCGGGGTATCGATGTCACCCCCGGCGAATACTTCGGTGTTCGGCCGGGCAGCCATCCGGCCGGACTTCGGCTCTGCCTGGGACAAATCGACGATCTTGGCACCCTTTACCATGCCTGCCGGGCGATCGCCGAAACCATACCGCCTGTCATCTAACCCGGCAGCAACGGCGCAAGGGATCTTCGCTAAATCTGCGGCTTGTCCGTCCGTAGGGTCTGGTTAGGAAATTTTCCGATCTCCCTTCGAAGGCTCCCAATTATTTCCATTTTCATTGTTGACGGCGCCCCATAACCGCCCAGGTTATACCGGGTCGCATTGCCCCCCTTATTATCACCCTTGGCAACAAACCATACGGATCTGATTCCGGTCTGCGGGCGACCCGCCTGCAGTTTTTTATTAATGAATGTAAATTTTTGCTTGACAAGACCGGATCTCAGTTTCTATATTCTGATTTTTTTCGAAAAAAAATTGAATAAAAATTGACAAATTATAACTTTTATTTTTTTTATTGAGGTTATTGTCAATATTCTTCAAAACAACCCTGATAACACGAAAAAAAGGCTGATGATGTTCAAAACATGTTTCAATTCAAAACATAACGCCTTGAACGCCACAATGGTAAACTTCGGCGGTTGGGATATGCCGGTTCAGTATCCCGAAGGTATCATCCGGGAGCACCTGGCCTGCAGAAAAGACTGGGATCACCTTGAGCATCAGGCCCGGCAATTCGATGATATCCGCATGGAAGACCTGATGGAAACCCTTTACAGCTTAATTTAACAGCGGTCAACACGGCCTTGTGCCGGGACCGAGTTCCAAAATACTTAAAGAAGATATTTTGAAAATTGAAGGAGAAAGATGATGGCCATTGAAAAACCAAAAGTAATTATTTGTGATCCGGTTGCCGACATCGGCATCGAGATGCTCAAGGCGCATTGTGACGTGGATATCCGTCCCGGCCTTTCCGAAGAAGCTCTTATGGATGCCATACCGGCCTATAATGCGGCCGTAGTCCGGTCTGCCACAAAATTTCCGGCCCGGGTCATTGACGCAGCCGCAAACCTGAAAGTCATCGGACGTGCCGGGGCCGGCCTGGATACCATTGATGTGGCAAGGGCCGAAGAAAAGGGGATCGCTGTGGTCAATTCCCCCAATGCCAACTCCGTGGCCGTTGCCGAGCACACCTTTGCCCTGATGTTCGCCTTGGTGCGGCACCTGCCCCGTGCCAATGCCGGCCTCAAAGAGGACCGCTGGGAGAAAAAGCAGCTCATGGGAACCGGTCTTGCCGGGAAAACCCTGGGCCTTGTGGGATTTGGCAGGATTTCCCGCCAGGTGGCTTCCCGTGCCCAGGCTTTCGGCATGCATGTACAAACCACCCAGCGCCGGGCCACCCCGGAAAAGAATGCGGAACTGGGTGTTGACACCGTGGATATGAAAACCCTGTTCGCGACATCGGACTTTATCTCCCTTCACGTCCCTGGTAAACCTGAGAACCGGAACCTGGTCAGCCGGGAACTGATCTCCGAAATGAAACCCACCGCGTACATTATTAACACGGCCCGGGGTATTATAATGGATGAGAAGGCTCTGCTTGACGCCCTGGACAACGGCCGGATTGCCGGAGCAGCGCTGGACGTGTTCAAAGAGGAGCCTGCCCTGGGCAATCCCCTGGTGGCCCACGAAAAAGTCATCGTATCCCCGCACATTGCCGCCAGCACCGACGATGCCCAGCAGTCCGCCGCCGTCACCATTGCAGAGCAGATTCTGAACATCCTGGTTGATTCCCCGGCGGAAAACCCTCTGAACCTGGCCGTGGTTCCCCTGGACAAGGTGACGCCCCACGAGCGCATCGACCCAAGGCGGGTTGAAACCCTCATACAAAAATTCGATGCCTCCGACGTATTTACCAATCCTCCCATTGTGGTCCGTTCCGGGGAAAATTACGTGGTACTGGACGGCGCCACCCGGGTGTCCGCCTTCAAAAAACTGGGCCATCCCCACATCATCGTCCAGATCCTCAAGGAATCGAACAATTACACCCTCGACACCTGGTTCCATGCCATTCGCAAGATCGATCCCCAGGCCTTGCTGGATATCCTTGGCGGCATTCCGGAAATCACCATCACCCGGAGCGATCTTAAAACCGTCCAGGCTGACATGGTGGAACACGGCGGCCTGTGCTACATCCAGACTGCGGATAAGACAATCCATCACATTCAGCCCGCCGCCGGGGCCAACCACCTGGATGCCCTGAACAAACTGACCACCGCCTATATTGACGCCAGCCACGTTACCCGGACCCTTCACCAGGATGTGGATACCCTTCTGGCTGAATTCCCGGATCTGGCCGGCGTCGTCGTATTTCCGGTCTTTACCCTGGACCAGGTGCTCCAGATTGCAGATGCGGGCAATGCCATGCCCGCCGGTATCACAAGGTTTGTCATCCCCGGCCGTGTCATGCGGCTGAACGCAGACTTTGACTTCCTGACTTCCGACCGGGATCTTACGGAAAAAAACGACTGGCTCTACGACATGGTCATGGAGCGGCTTGCAAGCGATTCGGTCCGGTACTACGCCGAACCCATCTACCTGCTGGATGAATAACACCCCAAATTAGGAGAAACAAGACATGGCAGAACGTATATTTAACTTCAGCCCCGGCCCCGGTACCCTGCCGGTGGCTGTCCTGGACCGGATATCCAAGGATGTGCGGGAATTTAGCAACACCGGTATGGGCCTTATTGAAATGAGCCACCGGTCCAAAGAATTTATGGCCGTCACAGATACGGCGGAATCCCTGCTCCGGGAACTTATGGAAATCCCGGATAATTACAAGGTGCTGTTCCTTCAGGGCGGCGCTTCCAGCCAGTTTTTCATGGTGCCCATGAACCTTCTTGGAAAAGGCAAACGGGCTACCTACCTGAACACCGGCACCTGGTCGAACAAGGCCATCAAAGAGGCCCAGCTCTTCGGAGAGGTGGACGTCCCCTTTTCCAGCCAGCCCGCTACCTTTGACCGGGTGCCCACCCCGGATGAATACACGGTCCACCCGGATGCGGAATATCTCTATTTTACATCCAACAACACCATCTACGGCACCCAATACCCCCAGATGCCCGAATCGGATAAAATGCTGGTATGCGACATGTCCTCGGATATCCTGTCCAGAAAGATTGATGTCAGCCGATTCGGCCTGATCTTTGCCGGCGCCCAGAAAAACCTGGGGCCTTCCGGTGTGACCATTGTCATCATCCGGGAAGATCTGCTGGAGCGAACTGAGGACAGCGTTCCCACGATGCTGCGGTACAAGACCCACGCAGACAAAGGCTCCATGTTCAATACCCCTCCCTGCTTTTCCATCTATGCGGTGGGTGAAGTTCTCAAATGGCTCAAGGAACAAGGAGGCGTACCCGCCATGGAAAAACTCAGCCGGGAGAAGGCCGATATGATCTACCGGGTACTGGACAGTTCAGACTACTACCGGGGCCATGCGGAAACCGCATCCAGGTCCCTGATGAATATCACCTTCAACCTGCCGACGCCTGAACTTGAAGCCGCCTTTATCGCCCAGGCCACAGACCAGGGGTTGAACGGCCTCAAGGGCCACCGCTCCATCGGGGGATGCCGTGCATCCATTTACAATGCCTTCCCCAAAGAAGGGGTGGTGAAACTAGTAGAATTCATGCAGCAATTCCAGAAGGACAATCCTGCCTGAGATGAATAGCCTCACCGGCGTACGCTCCCCGTGCGCCGGTGTTCCCTCCCTGGGCCGGCGCCGGTGACGGCGTCTCGTGCGTTGACGCAGAGGTTGACCAGTGTCTGATCAACCGGAGAAGGATCTGTCTTTTTTCCGGCTTTCTGAAGCGGTGCTCAACAACAGACACTTGGAATTCTTGGATACAGCGGTCCTACTCCAGTTTATAGGCCTTGATTTTCCGCCAGAGGGAAACCCGGTCGATGCCCATGATCTCCGCAGCACGGGTCTTGTTCCAGCTGGTTTTGTCCAGCACCCACCGGATATATTTAATCTCAAGTTCTTTCATGGTGGGGACGTTGCCGTCGGCGGTTTCCCGGAAGGTTTCGATCTCCATCCGGGTGATATGGTCCGGCAGGACTTCCGGGTAAATGACGTCACCGGTTTCCATGGCAACGGCCCGCTCCACCGTATTTTCAAGCTCCCTGACATTGCCGGGCCAGCTGTACCGGACCAGGTAATCCATGGCACTCCTGTCGATCTCCTTGATGTTCTTTCCCATGTCCTGGTTTTTCCGGCTGAGAAAATGATAGGCCAGCAGAGGAATGTCGCCGTGCCGCTCGGCAAGGGAGGGCAGGTGAATGGTCACCACGTTCAGCCGGTAGTAGAGGTCCTGGCGGAACCGGCCCTTTTCCACCTCATGCATCAAATCCCTGTGGGTGGCGGAGATAAAACGCAGATCCACGGGGATATTCTGGGTGCCCCCCACCCGCATCAGTTCTTTCTCCTGGATCACCCGCAAAAGTTTTACCTGCATGGACAGGGGCATATCCCCGATTTCGTCGAAGAAAACCGTGCCGCGGTCCGCCACCTCGAACAGGCCCTTCTTGACGGTTCCGGCCCCTGTGAACGCCCCTTTTTCGTGGCCGAACAGCTCATTGGCCATAAGTTCTTCCGAAAAGGCACCGCAGTTGAAGGCCACCAGCTCCCCCGCATGTCTCTGGCTCAGGTTGTGGATGGCCTTGGCCACCAGTTCCTTGCCGGTGCCGCTTTCCCCCAGGATAAGTACACTGGTGTCGGTACGGGCCACCTGGCGGATGCTTTTTTTGACGGCTTCCATTTCTGTGCTGCTGCCGATGATCTGGGGCAGGCGGTCATCCCGTTTCATGGCGTTTTTCAGCGCCCTGTTTTCAAGCTGAAGCGAGCGTTTGAACAGGGCTTCCCTGACGATTTTACGAACTTCGTCAATTTTATAGGGTTTGGCAATATAGTGATAGGCCCCTTCCTTCATGGCCCGGACCGCATTGTCCACCGTGGCATACCCCGTGATCATGATGACTTCGGTAAAAGGCTGCAGTTGCCTGGCCTGCTCCAGCACGTGCATGCCGTCCACCTGCTTCATCTTATAATCCGTAAGGATAAGGTCGAACTGCCGGGATTTAATCATGGTCAGGCCCTTGGTGCCGCTGTCCACATCCGTAACCCTGTACCCTTCTTTTTTCAGGATGTGCTTGAGATTTTTCCGGGCGATGTCCTCGTCTTCTATGATCAGAATCTGGTAAGTCATGATGATGTTCCGGTCAATCCGGCAGACGGATTGAAAATACGGTTCCCTCCCCCTCTTCGCTGTCAACGGTTATGGTACCGCCGTGCTGTTCGATGATGCCGTGAATGATGGACAACCCCAGGCCCGAGCCTTTGCCCACGTCTCTGGTGGTAAAAAACGGATCAAAAATCCTGGCCAGGTTTTCTTTGGGGATACCCAGGCCGGTGTCGGCCACGGTGAACGTGAATTCCCCGGCGTCCACATCCTTTTTGGCGGATATGGTCAGGGTGCCGCCGTCTTCCATGGCGTGGACGGCATTGATGATCAGGTTGAGCAGAACCTGCTGGATCCGCCGGGGGTCCAGCTTGCCTGCCAGGTCATCGGCCACGTCTACCACCACTTCAATACCGGGGGGGATCTCGCTGGCAATCAGGTGCATGGTGCTGCGCACAAGATTTTTAAACACCACAGGTTCCACGGAAAACCGGCTTTGCCTGGAAAACTCAAGCAAGGCCCGGATAATGTCCCTGGCCCGGTCAATCTGGGCTTCCACCTCCGTCAACAGGTTCCGCTTAAAGTCCATGTTCGGATCTTCAAGTTCCTCGCTGATGATCTGGACCGAGGTGGAGATATTATTGAGCGGATTATTCAACTCATGGGCCACGCCCGAGGTCAGTGTGCCCAGCGAGGACATCTTTTCCGCCTGGACCAGTTGGTCCTTGCGCTTGTCCAGCTCTTCGATCATATGGTTCAGACTGTCGGCAAGGGATTCAAACTCGTCCCCGGAAGACAGCTTGGGAATCTTGTCGTACTCCCCTTTGGCAATACGCCGGATGCCCGCTTCGATCCGTTTCAGCGGGCGGTTGACATTCCTGATTAGAAAAAACGCCGTCAGCACGGCCAGAAAGAACAGGGAAACAAGGGAGGCCACCAGGTAGTCTCTGGAGACGTTCAGCAGCCTGTAGACCCGTTCTTTTTCGCTTTGCTCCACCGCTTCTATATCCGATGTCAGCCTCCGTCCCAGCCGTGCGACATCCTGCTGGATCTCTTCTATTCCGTTTTTGCCGGGGTGCTCATCCATACCCGGCATGTAGACGTCATAGAGCGCCTTCATCTTCAGCCGGTACTGGGAAATTTCTTCGGTCCGCCGCTGAACCGGGGCCAGGTTTTCCAGCAGATGGGCGTACCTGGATTCAATGATCTGCTGTTTTCTGGCCGTCTCTTCAATGTAGTACAGGGCCTGTTCCAGGTCTTCTTTCTGGTGGCGCAAAAAAAAGTTCTTTTCGTACCGCCTGGCCTCCAGGACGGTATCCAAAAGGTCTTTTTTCTTTTCAATGATGATCAGTTTTTCGCTGATTTTCTCATTGCTGTAATAGTTGAAAAACCAGATGGCGCCGTTAACAGCCATAAAGATCAAAAAATGAAGAAAGATTTTTTGTCTGAGTTTAAGTTTCATTTGTAAACAGTGTATAGCCATTAACGACGCCATGCAAAGTAAATTTTAAGGCATGTCCCGGCCATGGGGCCGGGACACGAAAGGCAGGTGCTTTATCCGATACCGTAAAAGAAATAAATCACGGTAAGCTCCACCGCCAGGAAAAGCACCGTCATGACGCAACCGGCCTTGGCGTAATCCACGGTACGGTACCCCCCCGGGCGCATGATCAGGGCGTTGACCTGGTGGGTGGGCAGGACAAAGGTGTTTGAGGCGGACAGCCCCACCACCAGGGCCGCCATTCTCGGATCACCGCCGGCCATCACCGCCATGTTCATGCACAGCGGCACCAGAAGCACGGTGGCGCCGACGTTGGAAATCACCAGGGTGAAAAAGGAAGTCATGATGCCCACCACCCCCAGCAGAACGATGGGAGAGGGGGTGCCGATGAAAGAGAGCACACTTTCGGCGATGAATGCGGCCGTACCGGTCTTTTCAAAGGCAATCCCCAGCGGGATCAACCCTGCCAGCAAAAACACCGTCATCCAGTCCACGGACCTGTATGCCTCATCCACGGTGAGCACGCCGGTAATGATCATGCCAAGGGCGCCTGACATCAGGGCCACCGAAAGCTGTACCTTGAAGAAAATGATCTGCATCAGGGCGATGGCCAGCCAGATCACGGCAAACACGGCTTTTTGGGGCCTCAGGATCTCCCCTTCCAGAGGGGAGGCAAAAACCAGGGACCTGGGCTGGGGCCGGTTTTTTAAAATATGGAATTTCTCCCACGGCCCCTGGAGCAGCAGGGTATCTCCCATGGCCAGCCGGATATTGGTCAACCCGCTGTAATACTTGCGGTTGCCCTTGAAAAGCACCAGGGGATTGAGACCGAACATCTCTTTGAAATCCATCTCGTTCAGGGTTTTGCCGATGAGTTCGGATCTGGGGGAGACAACGGTTTCCGCCATGCCGGCATGGGTATTGGCAAGGGATTCCGCAAAGGTGTCAAGACCTGTCTTGATCTGCCAGCCGAACTCCCGGGCAAGCTGTTCAATGTTTTCCCGTTTGCCCACCACGGCAATATCGTCCCCCGCACTGATTTCCTCGTAACTGTGGGGCACGTGGGTGGTGCTGCGGTTGTCCGGGGATGAAATGGCGATCACCGTCACCAGGAACCGGGGACGGATGTTAAGATCATCAAGAAGTCCTGTTTTCCCGCCTTCTTTGGGAACATGCATCTCAATAATATTATTCACCCCCTGGTATTCCTTGATCAGGGTTTCCGTGGCACCTTTACTCTGGCTGCCGCTGCTGGCCGGCAGGAGAAAGCGGCCGAAAACAACGAAATAGGCCAGGGCGGTCAAAAGCAGGCAGACGCCGATGGGGGTCTGGGTAAACAGGCCGAAGGGGGCCAGTTTCTCCCCGCCCAGCACCATGAGGTCGTTGAGCAGGATGGTGGGGCTGGCCCCCACCAGGGTGAGGGTGCCGCCGATAATGGCGCAAAACCCCATGGGCATCAGAATCCGGGAGGTGGGGATGCCGATACGCTTGGAAATTCTCTGGGTGGCCGGCAGAAACAGGGCCGCAGCCCCGATATTCTGCATCATACTGGAAATAATGCCCACGGTGCCCGCCACCAGCACCATGATTTTTTTCTCGCTTTTACCGGCCAGGGCCAGTATGGGCTTGGCCACCTTGTTCATGACCCCGGTCTTGTCCAGGCCGGCACCGATGATGATGACGGCAATAATGGAACAAACCGCATTACTGCTCAGGCCCACAAACGCTTCTTTCGGGCTGATCAGGCCGATGAGGGGCAAAAGCACCATCATCATGATGCCCACCACATCCACCCGTACCCATTCAAAAACAAACAGACAAATTACAAAGACAAGAACGATCATTGTCATTATCATTTCAGGTGTCATTCAAACTCTCCATTCAATCGCAGACGGTCCCGCATCGACATGCCGCTTGGGATAGCCTTATCGCTACAGCTTTTGGTTAATCTTCACCTTCGTTTCTGTAAATAAAACACAGCACCGCCACTGTCAGGATCAGTGCGAGGCCGAAAAAAAAATGTGCATCCATACCTGCCTCCTTAGTTGACCGAATAAACAAAAAGACGCTGGGCAATCCGCTGGCTGTTTTCAGCCCTGTCCTGCACCCGGGGTGCCTCACGGTTTTCAGTGATGACGAATTCCACTTGCCCGCATTCTTTGGTAACCTCGTCAATGGCATGATCGATACCTGAATAATTGGTGCTATGGGCGAATTTCAACCCCAGTGCTTCAACTTTTTCCCTGAACGCCACGGCGTTCTCCTGGGCTGCGGCCTTAAAGTCCCGGTACAGGTCTTCATGGGTGCTGGAAAAAAACTCGGTCACGTCATGGGTGATATTGGCCGCATTCACTGCAATGATGTCGTAGTTCATGCGCTGGGCCATATCCAGGGCGTAGTCAACCATGTCATCGGGGAAGCTGCTTTCCTGGCTTGCCACCACCAGGTTGCGGCCGGCGTTTTCAACACAGGTCATTGCCTCTTTTGGGCTGTCGTCGGTGCTGACATTCGCCTGGGAAAAGGTGATGGCTTCCTGGTAGTCATCCACCTTATTATTCAGTTTGAGCAGCTTTTCTTTTATTGTCTTTAAAAAAGCCATGGTCCTCTCCTTACCTTTTTAGGGTTCCGTTCAAAGTCCTCATAGATTCGTCTAAAGTTGAGCAATATGCATACCATGGACGCAAAAAGCCCCTAAGGCCTTTACCCTGAAGGGTTTTACGGTTTTTATCTCACACCGGGAAATAAAAAATCGTTGCAGATTGAAACATGAATCCCCGAAATACCGTACCGCCCTTTAAACCGGGAGGGTTGCGCAGTTATTGCAGTTCACAATACGCTGTTGCAAGTTGAAACATCCCAGGTCATAGCCGGAGGGTTTGGCAACGCATTTTCGCTTGGGCCCGAATCCTGTCACCAAGGCGCGGCAACAGGTTTGCGGGGTTTCAGCCCGGTCCGGCCATGAGCTATCCAGGCCCGTTTTCCAGGCACACTAATTGCTGATTATCCCCAATTGGTACGAAAGTGCAGACAGGTAGGCCAGTTCCGTGTTTCAACCCGCTGGAAAGAAAGGATCGTCCAAGATGAAGGGAATATTCGGCAGAAAAGAGACTGACCCGGATGAAATTCCGTCTGAAATAGAGGAAATTAGAAGGGCTGTCATGGACCGGCAGATGCCCGAACCGGTGGAAAAAATCCTGCTTAAGGAAGTGGACAAGCTGTCCAAAATCAGTCCGGCATCTGCGGAGTATACCATCGGCATCAACTATATTGACTATCTGACCACCCTGCCCTGGGGCACCTGCACCGATGACAACCTGGACATGGACCGGGCGGAAAAGATCTTGAACCAGGACCACTGCGGCCTGGACAAGATCAAGGAACGAATACTGGAACACCTGGCCGTCCGCCTGATGAAACTGTCTGCAAAAAACACTATCCTGGTGGTGGATGACGAACGGCTGACCCGGGAAAACCTGCAGCACGTCCTCACCCGGGAGGGCTACGAGGTGAGCTGCGCCGAAGGGGGGGCAAGGGCCCTGGAAATACTTGAAACCCGACGTTTTGACCTGGTCATCACCGACCTGAAAATGGACAAGGTGGACGGGATGACCCTTCTGGACAGGATCAAGGCGGTCACCCCGTCCACCGAAGTGATCATCATCACAGGATACGCCACCGTGCTGACGGCGGTGGATGCCATCAAGCGCGGCTCTTTCCACTTTATTGCCAAACCTTTGAAACTCGATGAGGTCCGCAGCACGGTTAAAAAAGCCCTGGACAAAGGTGCCGGTACCGTGGACATCAAAAGCCCGGTACTCTGTTTTACAGGCCCCCCGGGCATCGGCAAGACCTCCCTGGGCAAATCCATTGCCAGGAGCCTGAAGCGCAAATTCGTCCGGATATCCCTGGCCGGGATGCGGGACGAGGCGGATATCCGGGGGCACCGCCGCAGCTATGTGGGGGCCCTGCCCGGACGGCTCATCCAGGAGATCCGGAGGGCTGAAACCTGCAATCCGGTTTTCATGCTGGACGAGATCGACAAGATCGGCCAGGATTTCAAGGGAGATCCGGCCTCAGCCCTTCTGGAGGTGCTGGATCCCCACCAGAATTCCCAGTTCATGGACAACTATCTGGATGTACCCTATGACCTGTCCCGGGTGATGTTCATTGCCACGGCCAACACCGTGGGCAGGATTCCAAGGCCGCTTTTGGACCGGTTTGAGGTCATCCACATGTCCGGTTACACCGTGGGAGAAAAAGTCAATATTGCCCTAAGACACCTGATCCCAAGGGCCAGAAAGGACGCCGGCCTGGACGCCTTCACCCTCACATTTACCGAAGGCGCCTTACGAAAAATCATCCGGGAGCACACCCGGGAAGCAGGACTCAGGGAACTGGAACGGCAGATATCTTCGGTGTGCCGGAAACTGACGAGAAAACACCTCAAACAGCCCTTTCCCCCGCAGACCCCTTTGGAGATGACGCAAGAAACAGTGGAGGCCCTTCTGGGGCCGGGCCGTTACCATATTGAAATTGCAGGGGCCAAAGACAGGATCGGATGTTCCACAGGCCTTGCCTGGACAGAGACCGGCGGGGAGATCATCTTTATTGAAACCACCCGGATGCTGGGAACCAACCGGCTGATCCTCACAGGGTCCCTGGGGGATGTCATGAAGGAGTCTGCCCAGGCGGCCTTAAGCTATATCCGAAGCCATACCGAATTGTTCGGTATCGCTCCGGATTTTTTCAACGGCCAGGACATCCATATCCACGTGCCGGCCGGTGCCATTCCAAAGGACGGCCCCTCAGCCGGACTCACCATTGCCATGGCCCTTTTGTCCCTGCTCAAAAAGGCCCCCTGCCGCAGGGATACGGCCATGACAGGAGAGATGACCCTGAGCGGCCGGATACTTCCTGTGGGCGGCATCAAGGAAAAACTGCTGGCGGCAAAAGCCGCCGGTATCAAAACCGCCATATTTCCGGCAAAGAACCAGGCGGACATCGATGAAATCGACGAGAGTATCAAGAAAAACATCAGAATTTTGTTTGCAGGGGAGTTGAGCGATATTCACGACCAGGTGCTGGCCGCCACCTGACGGGTCCTGCCTGTGGGCCTGTGGGTTCGCCGCTGCCGGCAAATCCACCAGGACCATGTTGAAGATCATATGATTCTACTTTGAAGGGTGGCAAGGTTTCACCACCACCAGGGGCACCCCCAGCTTTTTCTTCAGTTTCTCTATTCTGGCCCGGTTCCGGCCCGGAGAACCGCCATCAGCGGTTTCCTCTAACACACCTTCATCCAGGATGGTCACCACCACGTCGTGATGGTCATCCACAAACTGCCTTAGATCCGCATCCGGATCACCGTGTCCTTCGGAGATATCCGGTGCCGGTGCCGGCGTGTCACCGGACAATATCCTGCGGAGGGGGTCGGCGTCACGTGACACCTCCGGCCGGACCCCTTCTTCGGCAAAGGCCACCTGGGCAAAGGCATCCTCCAGGAAACGGCCGAGGCCGGCTGCCTTTTCCCTGGACACAGAGAAATGTTCCCAAAGCGTTCCCTTGTCCATGAACCTTAAGATGCTCAGTCCGGCACGAATCCGCCGGCTCAGATCCACAGCATATCGGAACGCCTGCTCCGAGGGCGCCCGGGTATTGATGGCAAGAAGAATCTGCTTCACCGTTAAACGCCTCCTGACTTGATTAAAGCCGCATCTGGGGTCTCTGGTGTTCCTGATGGACACTTCTGCCTTTTGAATCAAAGGACCTGTTGCGCTCCGGCTTGCGCCCCATCATCCGGATCGCTGTGCCATGCTGGTTTTGCTCGGCAAATGTGACGGCCACCATCAGATCTTCAATCGTTTTGAACCATTGTGTTTTCATTTTGATGCTCCTATCTGGCTGGGTATTAACAAGATGCTGAATTGAATTAGCATTTTGCATACCAGGCAGGTCAGAAAACTATCTGAAAGAGCAATACCCCCTGATTTCGGGATGTGGCCGGCGGCAATTTAACCCGCCGGCAGACCGGCGAAACGGCCGGTTTTATTTCACAATGAAACGCACGGCGCTACAAGTTCCAATTTTAGATATAATATCGAAGACTTACAGTATCATTGCACAATGAATCCCCATGTTGTCATTTGCAACAGGCATCAGATATGCCGCAATTTTTCAAGTCCCCGGTCCGACCCCAAAAGAATCAGAATATCACTGTCCTTTAACACAAAGTCCGCCGTTGGAATGAATCTCATTTTTTCCGGCACCAGCTCCCGGACAGCCACCACCTGGACACCGTATTTATTTGTCAGGTTGATTTCTTTGAGGGTTTTCCCGATGAACCGCTCAGGCACACAAAGCTCAATGATGCCGTATCCTTCCATAAACGGCAGGTAATCGATAAGATGGGGATTGTCCAGATGGGCGGCCATGGACACGGCAATATCCCTTTCGGGAAAAACAATCTCCCTGACCCCGAGTTTTTCAAGGATTCTGCGGTGGGGATCGTTGATGGCCTTGGCGATGATATGGCCGACTCCGGCCTCCTGGAGGTTCAGCACGGTCAGGATGGAATCCCCCAGCACCGATCCGATGCTGACCACGGCCACATCCACGTCCGTCACCCCAAGCTCCTCAATGGCCCTGGCATCCGTGGCATCCGCCACCACCGCCCGGGTTACCTGGTTCATGATGTTCTGGACCAGGGCGGAATCCTTGTCAATGGCCATCACCTCATGCCCCTTTTCATAAAGATGGGTTGCCAGGTAGTATCCGAAATTACCGAGGCCGACCACCAGAAACTGCTTCATAATTCGTTCCTTTAGGCTCAAGTTCAGATTAAAACCTTCCATTTCAAACCGAGCTGGCTTTAATACCCCTCCTGGCTGGCAAAACGCATTTATTTCAATGGAAGATTTATTTATGCTTTTGTGTCTTATCCGATCATTATACTTTCATTGGCATAGGTGAAATGACGGGGCTGGGCCTGTCTGCTAACAGCAACCGCCACAGCCAGGGGACCCAGCCGTCCGATAAACATCATGCAGATAATCAGCGCCTTGCCGGCAAGACTAAGCCCCGGGGTCACCCCTGTGGAGAGCCCCACCGTACCAAAGGCACTGACCATTTCAAACATCAGTTCCAGAAACATCCCCCGGCTGAACCTATGGGAGACCTCACCGATCTCGAACTGCTGGATCAAAACCACCCCCGCAAGCACCACAAGAAGACTGATCAGAATCAGGCTGACGGCTCTTCCCACGCTTTCATCGGAAATCCGCCGGTGGAAGATCTGGGGATGGGGCTTGCCGAAAAACCGCTGCCCGCCCAGAAGCATCAGGGTTGAGAATGTGGTAACTTTGACCCCGCCCCCGCAGGAGCCCGGTGCCGCCCCGATAAACATTAAAATGATGATCACCAGCAGGGTTTCGTTGGTCATGCTGCCGATATCAACCGTATTGAACCCCGCGGTCCGGGCATTCACCGCCTGGAAAAGCGCCGCTATAAACCGATGGGAAATTGTCATTCCCTTCAGGGTGTTGCCCCATTCCAGGGCCAGAACGATGCCGGTACTGACAATCAGCAGCAGGGCGGTGGTGGACAGAACCAGTTTTGTATGCAGGCTGAAAAAGGACCAGCCCCTTCGTTTGAATGAAAATTTCTCCCGGATCTCGGTCAGCACCACAAATCCGATACCGCCCAGAACGATCAGAATACAGATATCCAGGTTAATGATCCAGTCGTCTCCAAAGCGGGTAAAAGAGTCGGGAAACAGGGAAAATCCGGCATTGCAAAAAGCGCTGACAGCATGGAAAACAGCACTTTGCGCAGCGTCCCTGAAGGACTGTGACGGGTAAAACCTGAAAAAGAGGATCACGGCGCCGATCCCCTCGATGACACCTGTGAATTTCAGGACATTCCACACAAGGGAGAGGGTCCCGCTGCCGTCAGAGACGCTGTAGGTATCCCGTATCAGGGTGCGGCCCGTCATGCTGACCCGCCTGCCGAGGGACAGGATAAACACGGTTGACAGCACCATGATACCGATGCCGCCGGTCTGGATCAGCCCCAGCAGGACCCAGCGGCCCAGTTCAGAAAACGTGCCTGCCGTGTCCACAACGGTAAGGCCTGTCACACAAACGGCCGACGCCGAAGTAAACAGGGCGTCGATAAAGCTTAAGCTCCCGCTGTTCAGGCTGGCCGGCAGCATCAGCAGGCCGGCACCGCCCAGGATAAGAACGGCATAGCTTAGAATTGAAATCCGCCCCGGAGACCTGGCCAGGCCTGCCGTCATTTTTCTCATCATCATGATTGCTTTCCCCGGCCACGGGTCCGGCTGTTCTGTATCATAGCCCCTCCCTAAAATAGAGTCGGTGCTATGTTAAGCAATATGCCTGCCGGGAACGCAGATCCGGAAGCTAAAAACGATTCATAAAAAGTGCGTTCATTGGGGGCAAAATATTCAGGACAGTTCAAATCAAAGAGTTTCAGGCAAGCTGCTCTGTGAGTGTGGGTGTATCCGACAATTTCCATTAGAGGTATGAATCCTTTTAACTTAGACGGGTTTTATCAATACAGTACCGTGGGCATTACAGCACCGTAAAATCGATTTTTCGATTGTTTAAACTTCGGGCACAAGTTTCTCCTATGTGAAGATGAGGAGGAACACCATTGTCCACACCCATACTCTTTTCGATTATTGTATACGGTTCTCTGACAATGGGAACAGTTTCGTGTGATGTCATCTTTAAAAAATTCGACCATTTTTCCGCAATGCTTACATTTGACATCGAAAATGGCACCGGCTCCCCATTCTTGTGTGTTATTTCCTGTACATTTTCTCATATCTTTAATCCTCTATGATTTAAGTGCTCTTTGTTTTGGTCAGTTTCACTACGATCATAAAGCAGATTTTTGGAAACACATCACCCGTTTGGGGGGTATTTAGACAACGCCGAACAAAAAGCAGAGCGGGGAACGAACAGCTCAAAAAACATCCGTGTAATAACCTGTATACATAATTTTCTCCTTATTTTTGAATTTCTACGGATGAAAGAAAATCATCCATTATCCGATTGAATTCCTCTGGTTTATCCAGTTGCAGCCAATGACCTGTCCCAGTTATCATTTTGTATGGAAGGTTGGGCACAAGTTTGTGTACGCTGAAAGGCGTTTCGGTAATCGATGTAATGACCGATAACGTTGGCCCATCGTAACGTTCCAACGCCGGTACGGGATTGTACTTGAGAAGTTCCTTGAAAGCACCGACAACCGTTGCTTTGGGCGTATCACGCAGATCCCGCAGAACTTTCGCCCGTGTTGTTTCTGTCGAACCGGTCAAAATATGACGCAAGTAAGCTTCAATAACATTTAAACAGGCTTCGGATTCCAACGCACCAAGATACTCTTGTCTCTCTTCAATCGGCATTTGGGTGGAGTTACCGGACGGATCGACCAAAAGTAGTCCAGCAACTCGTTCAGGATACCCCCCCGCATAAGCGCCGGCAACACTGCCCCCCATACTATGACCAACCAGAATGAATCTTTCAATATTCAACTGATCGGCAACCATCTGAACATCTTGAACCATTGACGCAATCGCGTAATCACCATTCTCCGGTGATGATGACCGACCGTTCCCCCGAAGATCAAACGCAATACCCCGCCGTGTTGTTCGAATGTGACTGAGTTGCGCGGACCAATGTTGAGAGGTTCCAGGCATTGAGTGGACAAAGATCAGCGGTAATGACCCATTCCCACCGTCATCAATATAGATATTAGATTTATCCTTCGACATCATGTTCGCTCCTTTGTTTGTTTCAATTCAAATTTATAGGTTGATGGCTATCATTGTATCAGCTATAGACTGACATCTATTGTCAGTCATAGCTGATACAATGATAGCCTTTGAGATTGGGGGAGAAATGCGCGCGGACCGACTTCTTTCACTCATGATGTTGCTTCAAAACCGAAGACAAATGACGGCAGAAGAGTTGGCCACTGAATTGGAGGTGTCGAAACGAACGATCTATCGTGATATTAACGCGTTAAGTATTGCCGGCGTGCCGGTCTATGCCAATGGGGGGCCAGGCGGCGGATATGCATTGCTGGACAGCTATCGTACGACCCTGACCGGATTAAATGAAAATGAAATTCAAGCACTATTTATGCTAACCATCCCCGGCCCAATATCCGATTTGGGGGTAAGCCGGCAGCTTAAAACCGCTGTTCTGAAATTGACCAGTTCATTTGCCGACGAGCACCATGAACACGCCAACTACCTGCGTCAACGCTTGCACTTGGATGCGGCAAGCTGGTTCCAAACAGATGAACCGGAACCTCACCTGAAAACCGTACAAAAGGCCGTTTGGCAAGATTGCCAATTGATACTATCTTATCGCCGTAGCAACAGCGCGATGAGCGAACGTACCATTTCTCCTTATGGATTGGTGGCTAAAGCAAGTATTTGGTATCTGGTTGCTGCAACTGAACAGGGGATGCGTGTGTATCGGGTATCTCGAATTAAAGCGGTGCAAATGACCCAAATGCGTTTTACCCGGCCCCAGGACTTTGATTTAGCCGAATTCTGGGTAGGTTGGGTGACCCGTTACAAGACCAGCTTGCCAAAATATCCAGTGACCCTGCGAATTGGTCCGGATTTAGTTCCAGTCTTGCACTATATATTAGGAAATAATGCTGTAGCACTTGTTGAACAATCCCAGCCCGACTCGGAAGGTTGGCGAATAATAGATTATACCTTTGAAAGGGTTGAAGAGGCCCAAGCATATGTGTTGGGAATGGGTGCATCAGTGGATATCATTGCCCCTGAAGAGCTGCGGATCAGGGTTGTGAAATTAGCCAAAGATGTTGTGGCACATTATTCTCGCTGAGACGCTGCCCACGAACACTATACTCCCCCTCAGATACCATGGTGGACAGCAGGATATCACGGGGTAGTATTTCCCGAAGGCACCACCACGAAAGGGCCTGGACTTCTGCCGTGTAAAAATGGTATCTTCCACAAGGCCAACGACACTGTCATCCGGCCCGGTACTGGCAGACAAGTACGGCACCCGTCTCAAAGAAAAGGCTCATGCGCAGATCTCCCGGCAGTTGGCGTTCAGGGAAACTGTGCTCACGCGGCTTCCCAACCAGGCTTTCTAACCGTTCTCGAACAAAAAGCACGTGCGGTTCTAATGAAGCCGGGGTACGCTCCGCTTGAAGGTAAGTAATCACTAATTTTCATGAGAATTCTATTAGGAGACAAAATGATTCCCGTAAGACAGATCAATCGACTATTGGGGATTGCGCTTCTGGTGCTGATGTTCACCGCACCGGCTCTGGCCGCAGTCCAGCCCAAGTACGTATTTTATTTCATCGGTGACGGTCTTGGCGCCTCCCAGAGACAGTTCTCTGAGTTTTTTCTAAGGGAAAAAACAAAGGATAACACAAAAGAACTGCTGATCAACACCTTTGACGTGGCAGGGATCAACACCACCTACTGCGCCAACACCCTGATCACAGACTCTGCCGCAGCAGGTACGGCACTGGCCTCCGGCGTGAAGACCAACAAAGGCGTGGTCGGCAAGGATGCCGCCGGCAACAATGTAAAAACCCTGACAGAAGCGGCCCGGGACAAAGGCATGAAAACCGGCCTGATCACCACCACCCGCCTGACCCATGCCACGCCGGCGGCATTTGCCTCCCACAACGTTTCCCGCAACAATGAAAACGAAATTGCCCAAGATTTCGTGAAAAGCAATGTGGATTTCTTTGCCGGCGGCGGTATCCGTCACTTCATCCCCCAGAAAATGAAGGTTGAAAAGGGGGATGCCATCGGTAAAACCATCAAATCCAAAAGAAAAGATGACAAAAACCTGGTCAAGGAATTCCAGAAAAAAGGCTACACTACCTACATCGGGATGAAAGGTGCAAAAGCCTTTAAAAATGAGGATTTCAAAAAAAAGAATAAAGTGTTTGCCGCCTTTACCTACACCCATATTCCCTATGAAGTGGAACGGCGCAACAAGTACCCTGAGGTTCCCTCCCTGGCTGCCATGACCAAGGCCGGTATTGATGTTCTGTCTAAAGGCAAAAAAGGCTTTTTCATGATGATTGAGGGCGGCAGAATCGACCATGCGGCCCATGCCAATGATCCCACCGGCGTCATCTACGACACCCTGGCCTTTGACAACGCCGTCCAGGTGGCCTTCGACTTCTACAAAACACATAAAAACGAGACCCTCATCGTTGTTGTGGGCGACCATGAAACCGGTGGCATGGGCCTTGGCATGGACAGTATGGGGTACAAACTGGACATGAAATCCCTTCTGACCACAAAGGTATCTGTTGAAGATACCCTGGCATATGGTGCCGGCCAGTACAAAGGCGACAGAGCCGCTTACACCAATTACCTGGCCAAGGAATTCGGCCTTGTCAACCTGACCGAAACCGAAGCCGCCCGTCTGGAAAAAGCCATGGCTGCCGCTGATGCCGGGAAAACCATGGGGTATTACAAGGTGAATCCGGCGGCCCTCACCGCCGCCCGCCTGCTCTCCGAACGGGCCAATATCAACTGGACCACCACCATTCACACCGCCACCATGATCCCCATGTCCGCCACGGGCGTGGGAGCTGCCAAGTTCGGCGGTTACAAGGACAATACGGAAATCGCCCGGATGATGGCCACCATGATCGGTGTCACCCTGTAACCCTTTATCACACAATAAGCGATCCCTTGCGCGGCCTGTTGCTTTTTGCACGGGCCGCGTCTATATTTTTTTCTATGACCGGAAGATTAAAACCCCAGACACTTTTGGCATTCGGCGCACTGGTTGCCTTACTGGCCGCCATGGCCATGTATGTCAATTCCCGGACACCCTCCCTGCATCCCGGCACCATGGAAGTGCGGGCCAAGGTGATCACCGCAGACGATTCCGAAGTCAGATCCTCCGGGCTCTCCCACATCGGCTTTCAAACCCTCACCGTTCAAATCCTGGACCCGCCATTTGAAAATCAGGTCGTAGAAGCCCTCAACAGCCTTAACGGGCAGGTGGACCTGGAAAACCTTTTCAGGCCCGGCGACCGGATTATTGCAGCTCTTATCCTGGACGAAACCAAGGGTATCCACCATGTCAAAGCCGTGGATCTTTACCGCCAGGATAACCTGCTTATACTTTTCGGGCTGTTTGTGGCAGCCCTGCTGATCTATGCCGGGGTTATCGGGGTCAAGGCCCTGATCTCCTTTGTGGTGACGATTTTCATCATCTGGGAGTTCCTGGTCACCCAGATTCTGGCCGGTCAGCCGCCGCTGCTGACCACCACCTTCACCCTGATCCTGTTGTCCGCTGTCATCATATTCATGGTGGCGGGATTGAACCGCAAAGGCCTCACCGCATTTTTAGGCACCATCAGCGGTCTTGTCATCACCCTGCTGGTGACCCTGTACTTCGGCAGCAGAGCAGGACTGTTCGGCATGACCCAGCCCTATGTCAACGCCCTGATCTTTTCCGGTTACTACGATCTTGATATCCGGCAGATCTTTTACTCCGCCATCATCCTCGGGGCATCGGGGGCCGCCATGGACATTGCCATGGATATTGCCGCCTCCATGGACGAAATCCGGCTCAAGAAACCGGACATCACGGTGCCGGAACTCATCCGTTCCGGCGTCACTGTGGGACGGCAGGTCATCGGCACCATGACCACCACCCTGCTTTTGGCATACTCCGGCGGTTACCTGACCCTGCTCATGATATTCAGGGTAAAGGACCCCAGCTTCATGCGGATGATCAACCTGAAAATCGTATCCGCCGAGATCATGCGCACCCTCATCGGCAGCGTCGGCCTTGTCATGGTGGCCCCCATCACCGCACTGCTGGGCGGGATCATTATCCTGGGGTTTTCCAGACAAAAAAAATAATCCGGGCAAGCCCCATCTTCCGGCCTGTAACACTTCGTTACAAACGCCTACGATTTCACCGTAGTTTTTACATGGGTGGCGGGGTATATGCCTTTTCAGACATGAATGACATCCATTTAAGGCACATCTTCCATTGAAATAGATGCGTTTTGGGACTCATGCGGTCTGAAATGGAAGGTTTTAACTTGATGCACAGCCTAATCTGAAATCAGGAGAAAAAAATGACCCGAATAAAACACCGCCCCCTTTTGCTGGTGCAGCTTTACACCCTCATCCTTTTGTGCATTGCCGCCGCAACCGCCATGGCTGAAGGCCCCCATGATCCGGACGATCCGTTCACCCCGGGTTTCAGCGGTTACATCCAGCCCATGGCCGGCATCGTCTACTCAAAGTCCTTGTCCAGTGTCAGCGATGACAACAAACGCATTACCTCCCTGGACCAGGACGCAGAATCCGAAACCCAATTTTCCCCCATGCTCCTCTGGGGCATGGGCTACACCCTGAAAAATGAATCCACCCGCTTTTTTGCCGGCGCCCCGGAAGAAAACATCATTGAAGGAGACTTTTTTCTGGAACTGGGAATCCAGCAGAAACTGGGGGACGGCACCGTATTGAGTGCGGCCTATATTCCGGGCGTAGCAGACGAAGACGTCTGGGCCGATCCTTACAAGCTGGGATCAGACCGGTCGGAAACCGACAGGGAATCCCAGGCCGTCCGGGTGGCCGCAGAATCGATTCTCGGCACCCCGCTGACACTGCAGTACGGATTCGGTACCCAGGATATCGATAAGGATGATGCAGGATTGTACCACTTTCAGCAGGGGCTTATCACACGCTTAGAACAAGAGACCTTAAAACGCGCCGGCGACTTCCATCAGGTCCAGGCCACATATGCCATCCCCTTGGGCGCCCAAACCCTTCTGCAGCCAGGCATCGTGTACACAAAGGCCAGTCTTGACGGGGATGCCAGCAGTTATGACCGGATCGGGGGCCACGTCTCCTTGACCACCCCTTTAGGCCCCTGGCACTGCTTTACCACCATTTCCGTCAGCCGTGCGGCCTACGATGCCTCCAACCCCGTCTTTGATAAAACCAGGGAAGACTGGACCTACGGTGCCATTGCCGGCGCCGCCTACGCCGCCCCCTTCGGGTGGAAAAGCGTAATGTTCAACCTGTACACCGGGATGAACCGGGATGAGTCCAATATCAAATTTTACGATTCATCCGCTGCCTTTGCAGGCATCGGGGTGACCTGGATGTTCTGATCCGTCCCCTCAATTGTTCCGGCCCGGACCCGGTAACAGGGACCGGGCTAAGACAGCCTGCGCGACAAAAGCTTTTACTTGGATAATGAATTAAAGGAAGGTATCGCGGTCATGGCAGGGGAGGCTTACCACCACCTGTGTGCCCTCATTCTCCCGGGAGGTAACAGCCACGCTGCCCCGGTTCAATTCCACAAATTCTTTTACCAGGATCAATCCCAGGCCGCTGCCGGACTCGTCACCGGTGCCTGGTCTTGAGGCGGATTTGCGGATATCAAAGAGGCGGGCGCAGACTTCCGGGGTCATGCCGCAGCCCGTGTCTTTGATCACAAGGCGGCAGAACCCGTCTTCCTTTGTATCCGAGATGTGGATTTCCTGGCCGCCGGAACAGTATTTGATGGCGTTATGAACCAGATTGCGGATGATGAACATCAGCATATTTTCGTCACAGACCACGGTGCTATCCGGCCGGATATCGGTGGTCAGCCGGATCTGTTTTCCCCGTGTATCCTCCTGGTAAAGGGTGCTCACCCGTTTTACCGCCATTGCCAGATTAACCCGGGAAGGACTGATATCCATGCGGTTGGTCTGGGTCTTGGCCCAGTTGAACAGATTTTCAAACAGGGTGTAAATATGGGTGGTGGAATGGGAAATGCTCAGGACAACTTCCTTTTGCTCCTCCCGGTCCATGGTATCAAAGTAGTCGGACATCAGCTCCACGCTGCTGAGCAGGGCGGAAAACTTGTTTCTCATGTCGTGGGCAATGGTGGAAAAAAACTTGTCCTTGGTGGCGTTGGCCTTTTCCAGTTCCCGCCGCTGCCGGACCAGGGTGATGTGGGTCCGGACCCTTGCCTTTACCACAGGGGGGTAAAAGGGTTTGGGAATATAGTCCACAGCCCCGAGGCTGAATCCCTTGGTGGCGTCCATGACTTCGGAAACCGCGGTCACGAATATAATAGGAATGTTCCGGGTGGTGGGATCGGCTTTCAGGCGTTTGCACACCTCGTAACCGTCAATGTCCGGCATCATGATATCCAGGAGAATGATATCCGGTTTATGCAGGGCGGAAAATGCCAGATCACATCCTTTTTCACCGGATGTGGCGGCAAGTATCTTGAAATCGTCCTTGAGAATCTCCACCAGGATTTTAATATTCTCCGGTGAATCATCAACGATAAGCACAGATGCGTCTTTTTTCCCTTGGTCCATCTGATACGGTTCTCCCAAATCAGACCCCTGTTGTGTCGTACCCTGTATTATTGTCAAAGCTTTCGGCCAGATCCGGCCTATGGTTAGGGTTACTTTACACGGTTCTGTCAAACTTACAACAGTTAAATCACCGGACTGCGTATAATGTCAAGGAATCCGTCTTTTTTACATATTTTTAGTAATCCGCAGGGATGGGCCGGGGCATCGCGGTTTACTCCTTGCCCGAACTGTTTTTACGGGACAACGGGTTGACTTTGCATTGATCCGTTAAAGGTTATCTCTAACCTTTGGGTTGCTTATTCACAACAAAACCATTATTGGTGTCCACAAGAGACGACAAATCCGCCGGAGGAAAATAATGATCAAATCGGCAAAAAGATACATGAGCAAAATGATGGCCAAAACGGCGAACCGGGTGGATTTCACCCGGGTAATCGAACGGATTGCCAACAGCAGCCAGGGACGCCCCCATCTGGAACGCTACGCCGCCCTTCCCCTTGACTGGGAAAACGCGGACGACATCAGCACCCTGGCCGTGGACCTGACCATGGCACAGCTTGAAGCAGAACACGCCCCGGACACCACGCAGGTGGAAAGGGCAGAAATCGAGGACCTGATCAGCAATATCCAGATCCGGTATGACAGGGAACTGCACCTGAAAGCGGCGGCCGCCGTCCGTGTGGTGTTCGACCATCTCTTTGACCATTCCGCCAATCCAGACCTGCCCTTCACCTCTCCGGACGGCCGTGACCTCCACCACATCGAAACCCTTAAAAATTACCGCAACGACGGCCTTGGCGTACTCTACCTGATCAACCATAACTCCCATCTGGATGAGTTCATCTTCAACAGCCTCATGCAGGACCTGGGCCTGGGTCTGCCCGTGTTTGCCGCAGGCCAGAACATGATGGCCATTGAAAGCGTCGCCAAGGTGCTGATGATCGGCTCCTACGTGGTATTGAGGAAATCGGCCTCCCGGCACCAGCTTGCCGCCCTGTACAACTACTGCAGCGCCCTGAGCCGCTTGGGCGCCCAGCAGGGCATCTTTCTGGAAGCCTGGCGCGGCGGGGCCAGAACCCGCGACGGCAGCCTGCGCTATCCCAAACGCCTGGTGGCGGTGCGCGGCGCCATCGACACCGACAGGGACCTGGTGATCCAGCCGGTGGCCCTCTCCTATTCCGTGGTGCCCGAAGACCTGATGATGTGTGCCCGGAAAAGCGGCAAAACCTGGTTCAACGGCGTCAGCCTGATGAAAACCCTGCTCAATTTCCCCCTCCACCCCCGGACCTGCCTGTGGCGGGCCTCGGAAAACCTCTACTCCCGGTGCCGGGTCTCTTTTCCCGAGCCCATGCTGCTGAGCACCCTGAAAGGCCAGTGGCAGCAGGACAAACGGGGCACGGAATTTGACGAATTCGTGGCCCTCAACGCCATCACCCAGATTGCCCGGACCAAAAAAATCATGGCCAGCCAGCTTACGGCAAGGGCCCTGACCAATGCCAAACGGAACCACCAGGCAGATCTGGACAAAGCGGCGGAAGAGGAGATGGCAACCATCAAGGCCTATCATGCCCAGCATTTCAGGCAGCCACCGGATTTTGAGGATTTTATCCTGAACAACGACACAACGGCCATCGTCAACGACGGGATCACCACCCTGACCAAACGGGGCATCCTTAACCGGTGGAGCAAGGACAGCCTTAAGCTGCCCGCCGTCCAGGACGAAATCGGCCTGAGCTATTACGCCACCCACGGGGACAGGCGGCTCTACTCTCCCACCGCAGACCAGAACATCGTGGTGGTGGGTGCCGGCAACTGGGGATTTGCCCTGTCCAACCTCGTTGCCCAACGGCTCCTGGAAGACAAAACCTACGACAATGCCAGTATCACCATCTATGACCCCAGGAAAAAACTGGTGCGTCACATGGGTAAAGAACGGCTGGGACCGGGGCGCTTCAAGGACATGCGCCTGAAGAAAAACGTCTTTGTCACCCATGACACGGCATCGGCTTTCAGAAAGGCCAGCGAAGTCATCATCGCCTCCAAACCGGAACGGTTTGAGGCCCAGGTCCGGGAGATTATCGACACCTCGGAACAGCAGATGAAGCTCATCATCGCCACCCGGGGCTTTATTCCGGGCACCACCCTGCTTCCTTTCCACCTGGTGCAAAACCTGCTGCTGGAATACCGGCGGACCGACATTGATGTCCTGACCCTGGCCGGCCCCCTTGAAACCGACGACCTGGTGGAAACCGGCAAGGTGTCGGGGATTCTGGCGGGCCCGCCGCAATTCTTAAGAGAGGTGGCGGATCTTTTTATCAAACCCGAAGACAACCCCTTCCTTTCCACCGATCCCATCGGTGTCCAGTCCGCGGATATCCTTGCCAGGGTGTACGCCCTGAGCGTCAATATCATGGCGGCCTGTACAGAAGGCAAACCCGGTGTGATCCTGGGCCGGCTGTATGCACAGGCCTCGGATGAGGCCAGGTCCCTGACCCTGGCCATGGGCGCCTCCCCCGACACCTTCACCGCCGGAAGCATCCCCTGGACCGCCTCCTTTGTGGCCCTGGCCGCAGAAGGCCCCCTCAAGGAGATGGGGGAAAAACTGGGGGAAGCGGCCAAAAAAGGAAAGAAGCCGGACAGCCGGCTGAACAAGCTTAAGGCCAGGTGGCAGAAGGGCACGAAAAAAATCCAGGTGCTCACCGATATGGAGGCCGCCCTGGCCTGCGGCGAGCAGCGGGGTGTGGAGCTTTCCCTGCTTCGCCAGGCCTATGATGTGGTGATCAACCGGCAGATTCCCCCGGAAGAAGAATAAAGCGCCCGCCATGATGAAAATGCTGAAACGACTCACCATCCTCCTGCTGATCTGCGGGGGGGCCGCTTTTTTCGGCTATGCCTACCATGTCAACCTCAAGGTAGAGGAACGGTTCAAGGAACGGCTCTGGGATCTGCCGGCAAAGGTGTATGCCCGCCCCCTGTCCCTTTACCAGGGACGAGAACTTGCACCAGGCGCTCTTGAAAGAGAGCTTACCCTTCTAGGATACCGTAAGGTGGCCGCCCTGTCCGGCCAAACGGCCCCGGGCAGCTACACCCGGCATCAGGGCCAGTTCACCCTGATCTGCCGCCCCTTTGACTTCGGAGACGAACGAAGGCCCCTGCGCCGCACCCAAATCACCATATCCGGAAACCGGATCACCCGGCTTGCAACGCTTACCCGGTATACCGGCCAGGACACCAATCTGGAACGGCTGGATCCGGTCCTTGTGGGGCAGTTCTATCCATCTTCCATGGAAGACCGCATCGTACTGGATTCGAGCGATATCCCCGGACTGCTCAAATCCGCCATCGTTGCCGTGGAAGACAAAAATTTCTACAGCCACTACGGCATTGATTTCAAATCCATACTCCGGGCCGTGGCGGTAAATATAAAGGAGGGCCGGTTTACCCAAGGGGCCAGCACCCTGACCCAGCAACTGGCCAAAAATTTCTTTTTGACACCGGCAAAAACCATCCGGCGAAAGATCAGCGAGGCGTTTGTGGCCGCTGCCATTGAGCGGCACTTCACCAAGGATGACATCCTGGAAGCTTACATCAACGAAGTCTATCTGGGCCAGGACGGCACCCGGGCCATCCACGGCTTCGGCCTGGCATCCGAATTTTATTTCGGTAAACCCACCGCCCTTTTGTCCGTCAAGGAAATCGCCCTGCTGGTGGGCATGCTCAAAGGGCCGTCCGCCTATAATCCCAGAACCCATCCCGACCGGGCCCTGGAACGCAGTCACACCGTCCTGCACCTCATGGCGGATCAGGAGCTGATCTCTTCTACGCAGTTAAAGAAAGCCCTTGCCGGGCCCGTGAGCGTCATACCGGTTCCCACGCATTCCCCCTTTCCCTTTTACCTGGACCTGGTCAAGCGCCGGCTGCTGGAGGAATACCGGGAAGAAGACCTCAAAACCATGGGACTTCGCATCTTCACCCCCCTGGATCCCCTGGTGCAGCTGGCTGCGGAAAAAGGGGTGGCGGAATTTATGAAAACCCGGGACCAGCACCGGGACCTGGAAGCCGCCGTGGTGGTCACCGACAGCGCCTCCAACGAAATCCAGGCCCTGGTGGGAGGTAAACGGGCAAGATTCAGCGGATTCAACCGGGCCCTGGATGCCCTGCGCCCCATCGGTTCCCTGGTCAAACCCGCGGTTTATCTCACCGCATTGTCCGAGCCCGGAACCTATACCCTGGTGAGCCGGGTCAGCGACGCCCCGGTCTCCCTGGAAGCCCCGGACGGCACCCTGTGGCAGCCCCGGAATTTTGACCGGAAAAACCACGGGGACGTTCCCCTGTATAAAGCGCTGGTCCATTCCTACAATACCTCCACCGTAAGACTCGGCATGACCCTGGGCCTTGATGCCGTGGCAGACACCTTGGGTCATCTGGGGCACACACCGTCCCCCCCCCTGGTACCCGCCATGCTGCTGGGCAGCCTTGACATGTCGCCGGTTCAGGTGGCCCAGGTGTATCACACCCTGGCGTCAGAAGGATTCTACACCCCGGCCCGGGCCATCAAAGCCGTTTATACCCCGGATGGCGACACCCTCCAGCACTATGCCCTGACCATTGAACAACGGCTGGCTCCCGGCCCGGTATTCCTGGTCAACAAAGCCCTCCAGGCCGTTGTCAGCGAAGGTACAGGCAAATCCCTTGCCAGATGGCTGTCCCCGAATCTTGGCATTGCCGGCAAAACCGGCACCACCAATGACCTTCGGGACACCTGGTTCGCCGGGTATTCCGGAAACCGCCTGGCCGTGGTATGGGTGGGCAGGGACGATAACCTTCCCACCGGCCTCACCGGTGCCACAGGTGCCCTTCAGGTCTTCGGCCGGATCATGGCAAAGCTGCCCAACACCCCGCTGGACCCGGGCCCTCCGGATGATATTGAATGGGCCGTCGTCGATCCTGTTACAGGCCAGCGAACGGGCAGGGACTGCCCCGGTGCCCTGGCCGTTCCTTTTATCAAGGGGTCTGCCCCGGATCACCTCACCCCCTGCGCCCGGACACGGCAGCAAACCGGCCCGCAACCAACCGCCCCGGAACCGGAATCCCACCGGGGCGAAACAAAGAAGCCGCGATACCTCATCGACTGGCTAAAGGATGTTTTTAAATGAACCCGAACCGCTTTGGTATTATGATGATCGTTCTTACGGTTTTCGCCCTGTCCGCCTGCGCGGACCGCAGGGTGGTCACCGCCCCCGGCACCCATATTCCCCCGGATAATGTTCCCCAAATCGGCGGCCCGGCCCCTGCCGACACCCGGGTGGCCTCCCGGCCTTCTTCCGTTTCGCCCTCGCCAGAAGAGGTCCGGCCGGCCTCGAAAAAACGGTCCAAAGCCCTGTCACGGATGCTTCGAAAGGCGGAACGCCAACTGGACCAAAACCAGCCCGACGCAGCCTTTAACACCCTGGAACAAGCCCTGTCCATGGACGGCCGTGATCCTTTGACCTGGCACCTTATGGCAAAGGCGCGCCTGGCCCAGGGCCGCTACCGGCAAGCCGTGTCACTGGCAAAAAAGTCCGACAGCCTTGCGGCGGAACATCCCGAAATAAAAAAGAAGAATGCGGCACTGATCCGAAAGGCCCAGGCCGGCCAGGGATAACAAAACGATTACTCCGGGGTTTTCATGGCGAAAGCTCTACGTAACCCCACACAAAGCAGACGAGGAAACCACATGAAAATACTCATCATCGGCGGAAACGGCACCATCGGCAAGCGGGTCAGCACCCATTTTTCAACCCAGCACGAGGTCATCATCGCCGGCAGGCACACAGGCGATGTCACCGTGGATATCTCGGACAGCGCATCCATCACCGCCCTGTTCAAGGATGCGGGCAAGGTGGATGCCGTGGCCTGCATCGCAGGCGACGCCAAATGGGCGGAATTCAGCACCATGACCGAAGAGGATTTTTACATCGGCATTAAAAGCAAACTCATGGGCCAGGTCAACCTGGTGAGAATCGGCAAAGACTATCTGAATCCCTCCGGCTCCTTCACGCTGACCACAGGTATCCTGGCCGACCATCCGGTGCGCCTGACCACCAGCGCCGCCATGGTCAACGGCGCCATCCACAGCTTTGTCAAGGCAGCCGCCCTGGAGCTCTGCCCCCTGCGTATCAACGTGGTGGCCTCCGGGCTGGTGGAAGATGCCGTGGATAAATACCGGGATTATTTCCCCGGCCACAATCCTATCCCCATGGCCAAGGTGGTCAACGGATATGTGAAAAGTATCCTGGGCCACAATACCGGCCAGATTATCCGCATGTACGATAATTGCTGATGTCCATGATCATTGCCAATGAATGGTATAAGCAGTACTGGAATGAAAAACCC
>CAJWHT010000030.1 GCA_913041495.1 uncultured Desulfobacteraceae bacterium
GGCGGGGCTGCCAACCCTGCCCACGAGCTTGCTGCAAAGCAGATCATCCAGGAAGAGACCGGGATGATCGTCACCTGCGGACACGAACTTTCAAGCATGCTCAACTTCGTGGTCAGGGCCCAGACCGCCGTTCTCAATGCCCGGATCATCCAGAGAATGGTGAAGTTCTTTAAAGAACTGGATACGGTGTTGAAACGCAGGGGCATCAAAGCACCGGTTATGGTGGTAAAAGGCGACGGCACCCTCATGTCTTCGGCCATGGCCATAGAACGCCCGGTTGAGACCATCCTGTCGGGTCCTGCGGCCAGTGTGGCCGGGGCAAAACTGATGACCGGCCTGGACGATGCCATGGTGGTGGACATCGGGGGGACCACCACAGATACGGCGGAATTGTCCGGCGGCCTTGTGGCCGTTTGTGACAGCGGTGCCCGCGTGGGCGGCATCACCACCCACGTCAAGGCGTTGGATATGCGTACGGTGGGATTGGGCGGTGACAGCCATATCCGCTGGGAGAAAGAGCAGCTTAAGATCGGTCCCCGGCGTGTGGCTCCGGTGGTCTGGGCAGATGCCAGGTTCCCGGGGGGCGTGGAAGAAGCCGTAGCTTACCTTGTGCAGCGGATCAGCCAATCGCCCCTGCTCCATACCGACCAGACCATTATCACGGCAATGGAAGGGGAATTTCCCTTCGAACCTACGGCAGAGGAAACTCGGATTTACGCCACCCTGCAAACACGCCCCTATGCCCTGGATGAACTGGCCGGAAAACTAAAATTGCTGTCCGCCCGGTCACTCAGGACGGAAAGGCTCGAAGGCTGGGGACTGGTGCAGCGTTGCGGCCTGACCCCCACCGATCTTCTTCATGTCACGGGACAATTTGAAAAATGGCCGACCAGCGCCGCAGAACGCATGGTGGCAATCTTAGCAGGCCTTTCAGGCATGACACCGGAGGCTTTCATCCGGCACATGATACGGGTATTTGAAAAAGAACTGGCCCGGGAACTTTTGAAAAAACAACTGGCCAAGGATGTCCGGGTGAACGACAGCACAGAAACCGAACTGAGCCAACACCTTATCGACTGCATCCTATCCGGCAAACAGAACGGCTACGGCATCAGTGCCACCCTTGAACACCCCGTCATCGGGATCGGTGCCCCGGCCCATTTTTTCCTTCCCCAAGCCGGCAAACGGCTGAACGGGAATGTGATTATCCCGAAGGATGCAGATGTGGCCAACGCCCTGGGGGCGGTGTCAAGCCACGTCATGATCAAACAGGAAGTCACCATCCAGCCCGGAGATACCGGCGGATTCCGGGTGGAAGGAATGGAGGGCAGCCAGCGGTTTAACACCATTGATGCAGCCGAGAACTGGGCCGTGGACGCGTTGAAAGACAGGGTCAGGGCCATGGGACGCTTTGCCGGCACCAGCCGCCGGACCGTGGAAATGGAAATCAGCGACCGGGTCGTCACCTTGGGTAACCAGTCCACCTTGTTTCTCGGCCGGACCATTCGGGCCACCCTGTCCGGAAGCCCGGACCTGGTGCTGGAGACGGCCCGGTCCGCCTAAGCCAGGTCTGCCTAAACCAGGTCCGCCCCGGGCGGGTATTTACATCGCATCCACCGGGCGGTCCAGAGCCTTATAGTTGACTGCCTCCAGAATATGGGACTTTGAGATCTTATCATCTCTTTCCAGGTCGGCGATGGTCCGGGCCACCTTGAGAATGCTGGTGTAGGCCCGGGCGGACAGATTCAGGGTTTTCATGGCCCGTTCAAGGGTGCTGCCGGCATTGGAGCCAAGAAGACAGTGCTTTCTCACTAGATCCGAAGACATATCTGCATTGGTGATACATCTTGTCCCGTTGAACCGTTCTGCCTGGATATTCCGGGCTTCCGATACCCGCTCCCGGATAGCCGCAGAGGATTCTTCCTCACCGGATGATGCCAGATCCTCATAATCCACCTGGGGGACCTCCACCTGGATGTCCATCCGGTCCATGAGGGGGCCGGAGATCTTTGAGCGGTATTGGCGGATTCTGGCCAGGGTGCAGTCACATTCCCTGGCCGGGTTGCCCAGGTTGCCGCAGGGACAGGGGTTCATGGCAGCCACCAGCATAAACCGGCATGGGTAGGTGGCTTTGGCGCCTGCCCGGGCCAGGCAGATGCGTCCTTCCTCCAGGGGCTGGCGCAGGACTTCCAGGACGTTGCGCCGGAATTCCGGGACCTCGTCTAAGAACAGGACGCCGTGGTGGGCCAGGCTGATTTCCCCGGGCATGGGACGCGGCCCCCCGCCCACAAGGCCGGCATCGGAAATGGAGTGGTGCGGGGCTCGGAAGGGCCGGGTGCCCAGGGTATACCCGCCGTCCGTGGTCATGCCGGTGATAGAATAAACCCGGGCAATATCCATGGATTCTTCAAAGGAGGGGGGAGGAAGGATTCCCGGGAGCCGTTTTGCCATCATACTCTTGCCGCTGCCCGGCGGGCCGCTGAGCAGGACATGATGGCTGCCGGCGGCGGCTATTTCCAGGGCCCGCTTGACATGGGCCTGTCCCCGGACCTGGGAAAAATCCGGACAATTGATATCCAACGTCTCAGGTTCCACCGGGACATCACCGGAAGAGAAAAGGGACGGTTCCAAACGGCCTGAAAAAAATTCCACCACCTCGGACAGATACGCGACGGCCATCACTTCGATATCCTTTACCAGAACGGCTTCGGGACCGTTCTCCCTGGGAAGGATAATTCCTTTGAACCCGGCATCCCGTGCGGCAAGGGCAAAGGGCAGCGCCGCTTTCACCGGTTTGAGGCGTCCGTCCAGCGACAATTCCCCGGCCGTAAGCCAGCGGCCGGCCGTTTCCTGGGGAAACAACCCTGATGCGCAGAGAATCCCCAGGGCCACGGGCAGATCAAGGCCGGTGCCTTCCTTTTTGATGTCGGCGGGGGCCAGGTTCACCACCACCCGGTCCATGGGAAAGGTATACCCGGCATTCTGGATCGCGGACCTCACCCGTTCCCTGCTCTCTCGAACGGCGGCTTCGGGCAGCCCCACGACGTTGAACACGGGAAGCCCCAGGGAGATATCCACCTCCACATCTAGAACGATGGCCGAAAGCCCCTGAACGGCACAGGAATACATTTTTGAAAGCATGGCGTCCCCCTTTAAATGAGTGACGGAACGGGACTGAAAATCACGACAAAGCGTATTAACGCTCAACGACGGGCAGGCCGGCTGCCTGACACCGCCTGTTTTTTTCTACCAGAAAACCTGTGGTATCCAAAGATTTTTCTCAATTGTTTTGCTTTGCATATAAAAATCAGATATATATACCACACTTTTTGATACGGCTTAAATAAGCCCACACGCGCGGCACAGCGCTTATACATATTTTTTACATATATGACGGATTACTTAAAACAACAGACCATTGCACAGAACGTTGCCCTTTCCGGCGTAGGCGTCCATTCGGGTAAAAAAACCAATTTGACCATCCGGCCGGCACAGGAAAACCACGGCATTAAATTCCGCCGGGTGGACCTGCCCGGCACCCAGGACATCCAGGCATTGTTTAAAATGGTGGTGGATACCAGCCTGGCCACCGTATTGGGTACCAACGGCGCCATTGTCTCCACCATTGAGCACCTGATGGCCAGCTTTGCCGGTCTTGGCATTGACAATGCCCTGGTGGAGATGGATGATTATGAGATGCCCATCATGGACGGCTCCGCCCAGGAATTCACCCGGGCGCTGACGGCAGCCGGGGTGGTGGAGCAGACTCTGCCCAAGCATTTCATGATCGTCAATACCCCCATTGAGGTAATGGACGGGGATAAATTTGTCCGGATTGAGCCTGAAGATTGTTTCAGGATCACCTGCACCATAGATTTCGACCATCCCCTGATCGGAAAACAGACCCTCATCTTTGACCGGGCGGAAAACGACTTTGCAATGGAAATCAGCAGGGCCAGAACCTTCGGATTTATCAGGGATCTTGAGCTGCTCAAAAAATTCAGCCTGGGCAAAGGCGGAAGCCTTGACAATGCCATTGTTATCGATAATGATAAAATCCTGAACGAGGGAGGGCTTCGCTATCCGGACGAGTTTGTCAGACACAAACTTCTGGACTCTCTGGGGGATTTCTCCCTGCTGGGCATGCCCATCCAGGGTCATATCATCACCCATAAATCCGGGCACACCCTGAATCACCAGTTCATAAAGACGTTTCTGGATAATAAGGATGCCTGGGAAACCGGACCGGCAAAAATATAAGCTGAACGGCAGACAATGAAACCAAAGGGTGCGTTACACACACATTACATTCTGATCGTCTTTGTCATCTGTTTCAACCTGATGCTGCCCGGCCGGATTTTTGCAGACAACGCCCCGGTGCTGGTCAACATCAAGCTGGCCAACACAAGAGATGACCTGCTGACCTATTTTACGGTGGAAAACGCCTTTACGCCGAAGCTGGAAACCGCCATGCAGACCGGGATCCTCACCTCGTTTACCTATTATGTATCCCTGTATAAAACCACCAGCAACCTCTTTGACAAAAAAATTGCCGACATCCAGATATCGTCCTCTGTGAAATACAATTCTCTGACCAAGGAATTTGCCGTCACACGGCCCTGGAAGGATGAAAAACCTGCGACCACCGCATCCTTTGAAGAGGCCAAGGCCTGGATGACAGAGGTGGACAACCTCAAGGTCATTCCCCTGGACCGGTTGGTGAAGGGGGACAAGTACCAGATCCGGATCAAAGCGGAGCTAGAAAAGGTGACCCTGCCCCTCTCATTGCACCACGTCTTCTTTTTCGTTTCCTTATGGGACTTTGGGACCGATTGGTACGTGATTAATTTTACCTATTAATCCTTAAACTTTTTTTGTACGCCCTTTACGATGACTGAAGACACCGCACCCTTAAAACGGGAAAAAAGCCCCGATAAAAATCAGGAAAGATCCCGGCGCAAAAAGGAAGGGATACTCATTCTGGTCATCCTGCTGATCGTGGGGGGGCTGACCATCGTTGAGACACGGATCACCCCTTTCGGCACCGATTTCCCCCTGTCATCCACGGTGCTCATGTTCATCCTGATCAACATCAACCTGCTGTTGCTGCTGAGCCTGCTTCTCCTGGTATTCCGGAATCTGGCCAAACTGTATTACGAAAAAAAGAACAATATTCTCGGATCAAAGATTAAAACCCGGCTGACCGTCGCCTTTGTCATCCTGGCCCTCTTACCCACAATCGTGCTCTTTTTCTTTTCCATCCAGTTTATCTCCACCTCCATTGCCTTCTGGTTCAATGCCCCGGTGGAAAAAACCCTGGACGCCTCCCTGGCCGTGGGGCAGAAGCTGTACGACTACATCGAGGATAAGAATGCCTTTTTTGCCAAAAGAGGGGCTTTCCAGATTGATTCCAGAGAATTGTTAAAGCAGGAAAACCAGGAAAAACTGACCCGGTACACCCAGGTGATCCAACGGGCATTTAACCGTCATGCCGTGGAGGTGTACACCCCGGATGCCAAACGGGTGAGCCTGTCCCTGGCAAGTGAGCTGGAATCTCTGTATTTCGGCCTGCTCACCACCACGGAACTGACCCGTATCATCCCGGGAGAAACCAGCCATACGGTGTACCAGACCATAGAGGCCGGAGAATTTTTACGCACCATATCCACCATCCCTTTCGGCAGTTTGCAGGATAAAGCCCACGGCTATATTGTGATCACCACCCTGGTTTCACCGGATTTGTCCGAAAACCTGAAAGCCATTCTCAAAGGGGTGGAAGAGTACCACCAGTTGAAACTCACCAAAAAACCGGCACAGATTTCCTACTATATCGCACTGACCATTGTGGCTCTGCTGGTGGTGTTCTGCGCCATCTGGTTCGGATTCCAGATGGCCAAGTCCATCACCATCCCCATTATGAAATTTGCCGAAGGCACCCAGCGGATCACCGATGGCGATCTGAACTACCAGATTGATTTTCAGACCGATGATGAACTGGGGACCCTGATCAAATCCTTTAACTCCATGACCAAACAGCTGGCGGCGGGCAGGGAGCAGATCGCCCTGTCCGGCGAGATGCTCAAAAAACAGAATATCGAGCTTGAAAAAAGCCGGCAGTATATCGAAATTGTCCTCAAAAACATTTCGGCCGGCGTGGTATCCATTGACAATACCGGCAATATCACCACCATCAACAAAGCTGCGGAATCCATGCTGGATGTGAACAGCGCAAAAATTCTGAACAAAAACTTCCGGCAAATCCTCGATGGTGACTATCTCCAGATCGCAGAAAAGATTTATGCCCAGGCCGCAGGTGGCGCCCAGCACATTGAGGTGCCAGTTTCCGCCTCCATCGCAGGGGCACCCAAGCATTTTTCCCTGCACTACTCCACCCTCAAGGACGACACCAACCGGAATCTGGGTGCGGTGCTGGTATTTGACGACGTCACCGAACTTGAAAAAGCACAGCGTATGGTGGCCTGGCGTGAGGTGGCACGAAGGATCGCCCATGAGGTTAAAAATCCGTTGACCCCCATCAAGCTGTCCGCCCAGCGGCTGAAAAGAAAATACGGCAAGGAGATAGATGATGAGATTTTCACCGGATGCGCCGACACCATTGTGGAGCATGTGGACCTGATCCGGAACCTGGTGAACCAGTTTTCCGCCTTTGCCAAATTTCCTGACACGAACTTTGCCACCGCCCGGATCGACAATATTATCCTGGAGACAATCGCCCTGTACCGGGAAGGCCTTCCCCAGGTGGATATCCAAACCAACTTCGGTGAGAATATCCCCACCTTGAAACTGGACCACCAGCACATGAAACAGGCCTTCATCAACCTGATCGACAATGCGGTCTATGCCATCAACAAGGCGGGGACCATTGTCATTGACCTGTCCTATGATTCGATTCTTAAAATTGTCCGGATCGAAATCGCAGATACGGGCAAGGGGATTTCGGACAAGGAAAAAACCAGACTGTTTGAACCCTATTTTTCAACCAAAAAATCCGGCATGGGGCTGGGACTTGCCATTGTGAACTCCATTATATCGGACCACAACGGCGTCATCCGTGTCCAGGACAACCAGCCCCGGGGGGCCAAATTCATCATTGAACTGCCGGCCTGACAGGACGCTCGCACCGGCGTTGAAAGCCCTGCCCCCAAAACACCGGACCAATAAATATGATATTACTTGAATTACTTGAATTACTTGAAAGGATAGACGCCTATGTACCCGGCTGTATTAATTGTTGACGACGAATCCACCATCATTGACTCCCTGGAGGGCATACTTTCCGATGACGGATTCGAGGTCTTCCATGCCTACAACGGATACGAAGCCTTAAAGAAAATCGAGACCCATTCCCCCGACATCGTGCTGCTGGACATCTGGATGCCCGGGATGGACGGGATTGATACGTTAAAGGAAATCAAGAAAACCAACCCCAGCCTCCCGGTGGTGATGATTACAGGCCACGGTTCCATTGAATCTGCCGTGGACGCCACCAAGTCCGGGGCTTTTGATTTCCTGGAAAAACCCCTGTCCATCGACAAGGTGATGGTGACCATCAACAATGCGTTGAACTTTAGAAAGCTGGAAGAGGAAAACACCTATCTGCGCAAAAAGGCCATTGAAAAAAATTCCATCACCGGCACCAGTCCGGCCGTCCAGAAACTTTACGGTGAAGTTATGGCCGCCGCCCCCACGGATGCCTCCATCCTGATCATGGGAGAGAACGGCACCGGCAAAGAGATGGTGGCCCGGACCATCCACCAGTTCAGTTCCCGGCCCGAAGGCCCCTTTATCATTATCAACTGCGCGGCCATTCCCGAAGAACACCTGGAATCCGAGCTGTTCGGCCATGAAAAAGGCGCCTTTGACCAGGCCACATCCAAGAACAAAGGCAAATTCGAACTGGCATCCGGCGGCACCCTGTTCCTGGATGAAATCGGGGACATGAACATCAACACCCAGGCAAAGATGCTGCGCGCCCTGGAATCAAAGACCTTCCAGCGTATCGGCAGCTCCAGAACCCTGGAAATGGATGTCCGGCTGATCACCTCCTCCAACAAAAACCTGGAAACAGAAATCAAAAACGGCAATTTCCGGGAAGACCTTTTTTACCGGATCAACGTTGTCCCCATCCAGGTACCGCCGTTAAGAGAACGAAAGGCGGATATCCCCATGCTGGTGGACGTCTTTTTAGAAGCCCTGTCCAAGCAATCCTCGGAACCCCGGAAAACCATGTCCGGTGACGCATTGGAGCTGTTGCAGCAATATCCGTGGAACGGCAATGTCCGGGAACTTAAAAACCTGGTCGAACGGCTCTCCATCATGGTGAAAGGACAGACCATCGAAACCTCTGATATTCCCCAGCCGTACAATCCGGACCATGCCGGAGTTTCCAAACGGGAACGCCGCTGGCTCTTTACGATGGACAGCCTTGAAGATGCAAGGACCGTGTTTGAAGAGGAATTTCTCCGCCGCAAGGTGGATGAGGCCGGCGGCGACATCAAATCAGTGGCCAAAACCTGCGGCACCACGGTGAAATACATCAAAAAAAGAATCTCCTAAAGGCAGCATCTTATCCCATGCGAATAATCAGTGGCGAATGCCGGGGCAGAAAACTCAACCCGATCCAGGGACAAGATATCCGTCCCACTTCAGACCGGGTCAGAGAAGCCCTGTTCAATATCATCGGCCCTGCCATCCGCGGCCAGCGGGTGCTCGACCTCTTTGCCGGTACCGGCGCCTTTGGATTGGAGGCGTTGAGTCGGGGGGCCTGCGAAACGGTATTTGTGGAAATGGCCAAGCAGTCCTGTGACGTGATTCAAAAAAATATTGAGATGTGCCGGATGACGGATAAGTCGCATCTTGTGGTCCATGACCTGGTGAATAGCCCCCTGCCGGAGGGCTTGGGGCAATTTGACCTGATATTCATGGACCCGCCCTATGCCCGGGGATATGTGGGGCTTGTCCTTGAAAAGCCCGGGTTTACGGACCTGATGACCCGGGATACCATCATTATTGTGGAGCAGTCCGCCAGAGAAACACTGGTCAGCCCCCCGAACAGCCTTGACATTTACCGTCAAAAAAAATACTCAAAGACATTTGTTTCCTTTTTGCGGTTCGCCTGAAGGTCACAGGGCTAGAAAGGCTGCCGATACCTGCTAATGGTGAATTAGAGGATGATAATGACTGACACCAAAGAGAGAATCGCGATCTATCCCGGCTCCTTCGATCCCCTGACAAACGGCCATCTTGACGTAATTAAACGTGCCCAGGACATCTTTGACAAGGTGGTTGTGGCCGTGCTTCACAACCCGTCTAAAACCGGATTATTCACCGTGAATGAGCGGGTAAGCATGATCGAGGACAGCCTGAACGGTAATCCGCAAATTGAGGTGGACACCTTTGACGGCCTGCTGGTGGAGTATGCCAGGATCAAGAAAGCCGTGGCCGTTATCCGGGGCATGCGCGCCATCTCGGATTTTGAAAGTGAATTCCAGATGGCCCTGATGAACCGGAAGCTGAACAAAGATGTCCAGTCCGTATTCCTGATGACAGGTCTGCGGTGGATCTTCACCTCATCCTCTATTATAAAAGAAGCGGCCCAGTTCGGCGGAGATATCTCCGACATGGTTCCGGAGCCTGTAAAAATTAAACTCATGGAAAAATTTCCCCTGCTGAACTGCTGATCGGAGAGACTATGGACCTGTGGCAGCTACATATTTTCGCATCCGTGGTGGAGAAAAAGAGCTTTTCCAAAGCCTCTGAAACCATCAATCTATCCCAGCCCACGGTATCCACCCATATAAAAGAACTGGAAGAACATTTCCAGTGCCGGCTTCTGGACCGGCTGGGAAAGGTCACCGAACCCACCCGGGCAGGCCTGATTCTCTACGACTATGCCAAAAAAATACTGGCCCTGAGGGATGAAGCCCAGACGGCCATGCTTGATTTTTTAGGGCAGACCAAAGGCAGCCTGGTCGTCGGCGGCAGCACCATTCCGGCCGGCTATATCTTCCCCAAACTGATCGGGGCCTTTAAGACCGCCTATCCGGAGGTGTCCATCACCCTGAACGCCGGAGACACCAGCCAGATCACCCGGGCGGTAAGAAACGGCACACTGGAACTGGGGGTGGTGGGGGCGAAATCCAATGACCCGGCCATTGTCCAGGAACCTTTGGTGCAAGATGAGATGAAACTGATCATCCCCGCCGGCCATGAATGGGTGGGCAAACAGGCCGTCACCTGTGACGCCTTGTTCAGCCAGCCCTTTATTGCAAGAGAACGGGGCTCCGGCACCTGGCAGTCCATCCTCGCAAGCATTGACGACGCAGGGTTCGATTCGGCCAGACTGTCCACCGGTGTCACCATGGGCAACTCGGTTTCCGTAATCCAAGGCATTTTAAGCGGTGTGGGAATCTCGATTCTGTCGGTTATGGCGGTATCAGAAGAACTGCGGACAAAACGGCTGTATGCCCTGTCCGTGGAAGGGCTGGATCTCACGCGGTACTTCTACCTGACACTGGCAAAAAAACGCAGCCAGTCCCCCATTTGCAACAAGTTCATTGAGTTCGCCAGGGAACAGGCTGCAGATTAAACAAGAAATCCAAAGCCGGGGGCTGTTGTGTTGACACGTGAACAGCCCCCCGGCTTTTTACACGATCTTAATTCTTATTCGGCGACAAAAAGATTCAGCGCATCAATAAATTCGGGATCCTCTTCATCAATGATGCGGATCTGTTCTTTGTAAAGCCGCTTTTTCAACTCGGAGAATATCCCGCGTTTCTTGTCAAATGATGCGGCAAAGGCCAGGGCGTCTTCCATCAGCGTCTCCTGGTTGTCGCTGGCCTTTACAATGACATCTGAGGCTTCCAGGGCATCCGCGGTCAGACGTTCGCCGGAAAGCAGCATCCGGTTGAACCGGTACTCGGGGATCGCCTTGCGCACAAATCCGATCATACCGGGCAAAAAGGGGATGCTCACATCCACCTCGGGAAAGCAGAAAAACCCCCGGTCTTTTTTCATAAACCGAAAGTCGCAGGCGCAGGAGAGGATGGCGCCGTTGCCGAAGGCATGGCCGTTGATGGCCGCGATGACCGGCACGGGAAAGAGCAGCAGGCGCTTGAAGATATTGTTCATCCCGTACATGAAATCAATGACGGCCTGATTCTCACCCGATGCCAGTTTCCCGCCGATCCATTCCACATCAATGCCCTGGGAGAAGTTCTTCTCGTCGGTGGACGTCAGTATGACCGCCTGGACATCGGTATCTTCCTGCACCTGGTCCAGGCAGAGGTTCATATCCGCGGCAAAGGTTTCGTTCATCCGGTTGGGACCGTTGCACATTTCCACCACCGCGACTCTATCCTGCTTTCTCCATGTGATGACTGCCATATGGACTCCTTATTGATAAATATCAATCTCTATAATTAACAGCGTTATCGAACGATAAATGAAATCTCACCTTTTTTCAAGGCTTGGGGCCTGTATATTTCGCCACCCCATATTGACAACCCTCACGTTTTCTGACAAGCTCCGCTATTATTACGGATACATTAGGTTCGGCTGTCCTAATGTATCGCTACGCTATCATTAGATGATGTCGGAAAATGATGTCAACCGAAGTTATCACTATACCAAGGAAGACGCCATGATTTTAGGATTAGATGTCGGCGGCACCCATACTGACGCGGTTCTCCTGAGCACCAACGGTATCGAAGCTGCCGTTAAAGTTCCCACGGAACCAGAAAACCTTTTCAACAGCGTGCTTTCCGGGTTCTCCAAACTCCTTGAAGGAAGGGATCCCAAACAGGTGGAGCGAGTGGTGATTTCCACCACCCTGACCACCAATGCCATCATAGAGCAGAAAATGGCGCCGGTGGCCATGGTCGTGTCTGCAGGCCCGGGCATTAATCCGGAATTCTACAGAACCGGTGAACACTACTATGCCGTATCCGGTTCCATCAACCACCGGGGCAGGGAAAAAGCGCCGGTGAACGAAATGCAGATCCAGGATATCGCCAAGGAAATCAAAAAAGCGGGCATTGAATACGTGGGGGTTGTCAGCAAATTCTGTGTGAGAAACCCCTCCCATGAAATCCTGATCCGGCGGATTCTCAACAAACATGTGAAAAAGGTATTCTTAGGCCACCATGTTTCGGGCAACCTGAATTTTCCCCGGCGCATCGCCACCACCCATTTGAACGCAGCGGTTTTCTCCCTGCACAAAAATTTTTTCGAGGCGGTGGAAAAATCCCTGGAGGAAAAGGGCATTACCGTTCCCATCCAGATTCTCAAGGCAGACGGCGGCACCATGAGCCTTGCCGCATCCATGCATTTTCCGGCACAAACAGTGCTCTCGGGTCCCGCCGCCAGTATCATGGGCGCCATCCCCTATGCCCCGGAAGGCCAGGACGCCATTGTTCTGGATATCGGCGGCACCACGACGGATATCGCCTTCCTGGTGGACAAAACCCCCCTGCTGGAACCTGTGGGTATCCGCCGGGGACAGTATAAGAGCCTCATCCGGTCACTTCGTACCGATTCCAAAGGCATCGGCGGGGATTCCGCCCTGCGGATCAAGGACGGCAAACTGACCATCGGCCCGGACCGGGAAGGACCGGCCATGGCCTTTGGCGGCCCCTGCCCCACCCCCACCGACGCCCTTGTGGTGCTCGGCTTGATGAATGAAGGGGATACCCAAAAAGCCAAAGAGGGAATCCACAGCATTGCAAAAGCGTTGGGCATGGCTGATGAAGCGGCGGCCGACCATATCTTCAGGACCTGCTGTTCCGTCATCCTCAAAAAGACCTTCGAAATGATCGACCAGATCAACTCCCAGCCCGTGTATACGGTCCACGATTTTCTAGAAGGGTACAAACTCTCTCCCCGGAAGATCCTCATGCTGGGAGGACCGGCTCGCTTCTTTGCAGACAAGATCCAAGACATGTATCAAATCAAAACCATTGCGGTTCCCGAATCCTCCGTGGCCAACGCCATCGGCGCCGCCCTGGCCAGGACCACCTGCGAGGTGACCCTGAACGCGGACACGGAACAAGGTATCGTCACCGCCCATGAAGAGGATTTTGCCGAACCCATTTCCAAATCTTTTTCCGAAGACAACCTCATCGAAACCGCCTATACCCTGCTCACGGAAAAAGCGGAAAATGCCGGGGCGGATACGGACGACCTGGACGAGGTGGAAGTGGTGGAATTCCAGGAGTTCAACATCGTCCGGAACTTCTCCCCCAGAGGTAAAATATTCCGGGCAAAGATGCAGTTAAAACCCGGGCTGATCAAAGGGTATGAATCGGTTCTGAACACTGTATCTTAACGAGGCATAAAGGAAAGGGCATCATGTTAAAAGCATCTCATAAAACAGGGCTGGTATTTTTCCCTGCATTTGACTGGGCCATCGACCCCACCCATCCGGAACGGGAGGAGCGCCTGCTCTATACCCAGGACCAGGTCACAGAGGAAGGGGTGTTTGATATCCAGGGCATCGTGGAATACAAGCCGGAACTGATCTCAAACGAAGATATCCGAAGAACCCATTTCTGCGTTCCCGACGAACAATCCGTTACCACGGAGTCCCACCTGATTTCAGGAGGCGGTGCCAAGGCCATCGCCGATGCCGTCATGCAAAAAGAGGTGAAAAACGGATTTGCCCTGGTCCGCCCCCCGGGCCATCACTCCATGCGGGTCTCCCACGGCGGCAGAGGATTTTGTCACATCAACATCGAAGCTGTGATGGTGGAATATATCCGGTCCCGGTACGGGGTGAAGCGCATCGCAATTGTGGATACGGACTGCCACCACGGCGACGGTACGGATGATATCTTCTGGCATGACCCGGACGTGCTTTTCATTTCCCTTCACCAGGACGGCAGAACCATGTACCCGGGCACAGGGTTTACCGGAGAATTGGGCGGACCCAATGCCAAAGGCTCCAACCTGAATATCCCGCTGCCCCCGGGCACCTCCACCGAAGGGTATCTTTACGTCATCAGAAACTGCGTACTGCCGGTGCTCGATGCCTTTAAACCCGACATCGTGGTGAACTCCGCAGGACAGGACAACCACTATACCGACCCACTGACCAACATGAACTTCTCCGCCCAGGGATATGCCCAACTGACCACCCTGCTCAAACCGGACATTGCCGTTCTGGAAGGCGGATATGCCATTGAAGGGGCGCTGCCCTACGTCAACCTGGGGATCATCCTGGCCATGGCCGGACTGGATTACACAGGCGTTGTGGAGCCGGATTATGACCCGGACCGCCTGAAGCAGTCCGTGAGCATCACCGACAAGATCAAGAAAACCGTAGACCAGGTGAACGCCTATTGGTCCCAGCGGGAGCAAATGCGGGAAAAAGCCGGTACCCCGGGTGATATCCTGGTCCGGCACCGGGAAATCTTCTACGACACCGATAACATCTTTGAGCGCCAGAAAGAAAAAATCCGCGTCTGCCGGGACTGCGGCGGCAGCTTCCAGCTGGATTCCAAGGCCACGCCGGGCCGGCATGTGCTGGGGGTCCACATTCCCATCAACGCCTGCGACGCCTGCAAGGAAAAAGGTTACGAATTCTACGACCGGGCAGACACGGACAAGTATCACCGGGTCTATCTCCAGGACCGCCCCAAGGACAGCTATGAAATCAAAGAATAGCCGGTTGCCGAAGTTTCCGGGAGCGCTGCCATGACCGGCAGCGCCCTTTTGAACAATCTTACCACCCGATCCCTTGTGATTCAGTTGACAAGGGATTTTTTCATTGGCAACGGCTATCTGGAGGTGGAGACCCCGTTGCGCTGCCCCGCGATTATCCCGGAGGCCCATATTGATCCCGTGGCTGCCGAGGGGCAGTTTCTGCAGGCCTCCCCGGAATTGTGCATGAAACGGCTGCTGGCCATGGGGGCGGACAAAATCTTCCAGATCTGTAAATGCTTTAGAAAAGAAGAGCGGGGCGACCGCCACCTGCCGGAACTCACTCTCCTGGAGTGGTACGGCAAGGGCCATACGTATTTGGATCTCATGGTGCAGTGCGAAGGTTTGTTCCGGCACATCGCCGAAGGTCTTGGTATGGGAGAGGCCTTACGTTTTCAGGGAAAGAATATCTCTTTGGAAACCCCCTTCGACCGGCTCACCGTGGCTGAGGCCTTTGACCGGTATACGGACACCACGGCTGAAAAAGCCCTTTCGAAAGACCGGTTTGATGAAATCCTCAGCTTCGAAATAGAACCCTATCTGGGGACCGATCGTCCATGCATACTCTATGATTACCCTGCGCCTCTGGCCTCATTGGCGAAGCTTCATCCTGAAAACGGCAGGGTTGCCCAACGGTTCGAGCTTTATGTGGCCGGACTGGAACTGGCCAACGGCTTTACCGAGCTGACGGACGCAGGTATCCAAAAAGAACGGTTTGAAAAAGAAAACCGGTTGCGGTCACAACGGGGGCAGTCCCGCCTGCCCCTGCCTGAAAAATTTTTGACGGATTTAAAACGGATGCCGGATGCGGCCGGCATTGCCCTGGGCATGGACCGCCTGGTCATGCTCTTTTGCGACACCTTGTCCATAGACACGGTGGTGGCATTTCCCCCTGAAGCCCTCTGATCCCCCCCAATTTATCCGCCCATTCGTTCGCCCATGAATCCGCTCAATAATCCGTTCGTTAAGTCGGGGCGTATCGTTCGGCCCCGCTCCAATCCCACACAATTGACACACGATTCCCCCAATTGAAGAGAAATACATTAGCTAATTGTAATTTTTTACTTGACAACCATTCAAACAAAACATAATTCTGTTTGATAATTTGAAACGCCGTTTCCAAACCGTCTTTGCAATGCCTCCCGGCATGTCTTCGGCCACCGGGAAAATATAGCGTAGGTAAAAGGGCCCAGCCCTTAAACTGTCAATGAAAGACAAACGATCGTAAGGAGGGAACATTGATGAAAAACTGGCTAAAACTCTGGTGTGTGCTGATCATTGTCGCAGGGCTGTCAACCCCGGTGTTTGCAGGCGGCGTGGACAACAAACAAAACTTTTCAGCGGCCTATGCCGGCAGCCTGAGCCGAAACGCCGCCACAGACGGTGCCGATGCCGCAGCGTACAACCCGGCAGGCCTTATGTACCTTCAAAACGGCGTTTACTTAGACATCAATGCCCAACCGTTCACCTTTGACTATGACCACACCTTTAACAACGATACCCAAACAGCCACTTCCGTTCTGGTCACACCGACGGTGTTCGGTATCTACAAGACGAACAAATGGGCGCTGTTCGGGGCGTTTACCATCAACGGCGGCGGCGGCGAAACCGAATATGATGACGGCAATATCATCACCCAGGATATAGGGAGCAACGCGGCTAAAGGCGCATTTACCAATGCCGGGTACAGCCAGTATGAGGCAGCCACCGGTACCACCCGGCCCAATAACAGCCAGCTGGCCCCAGGGGGGTCATTGTCCGATGAATATGCCTATGCAAAAAGTTTTGATTATACCTTTACCACAGGCGTTGCCTATAAAATCAACAATATCGTCTCGGTGGCAGCAGGGGCACGGTATATATTGACGGATAAAAAAGTGGACATCCACGGCACCTACTCCCAGGGAGGAACAGACACCTATGTTGTGGGCAAGTATGACCAGGAAGCACACGGTTTTGGTGGGGTGTTCGGCCTGAATATCCGCCCTTCCGATACGGTGAACATCGGCATCCGGTATGAGACAAAGGTCAAGCTGGATTGGGACAATACGGTGGGTGATGAGAGCAAAGGCACTGTGGGGGAAAACATCCTCTGGATGAATAACAGAGTAAACGGCGAAAGCTACGCCCGGGACCTGCCGGCAGTTCTTGCCATCGGTCTTGAATGGCGGGCGCTGCCCAAGCTGACCGTTACCCCCTCTTACACGTACTATTTTGAAAAGGATGCGGACTGGGGCAATCAGAACCACAATACGGATGAAAATTCATACGATCTGGCGGTGGGACTGCAATACGATCTCAACGAAAAATGGTCCCTCACCACCGGGTATATGTATATCGGCATCGGTATCCACCCGGAAGACTACGGTATTATCGAAAAGATGAGCCCTCCTTTGGATTGCCACGCCTTTGCCATGGGCGTGAAGTACAGGATGACTCGGCGACTGCTGCTGACCCTTTCCGGAACCGGGTATTTTTACCAGGCGGATACGGATTACGAAAACAGCAGCACCGTTGTGACCTATGACAAAGAACTTTACAGCGGCGGTATCGGCATCCAATACAGATTCTAAACCACGTTTTCATTTGCCCCGGCCTGCAGGTTTCGCGTTATGCAGGCCGGGGTTTTTATTTTGTACAGTCTCAAAAATCTCCCTTGACAGGACTTCCGGCAGAAAATATGGTGGGGCGAACCTTAGGAATGATACGATACCATGCCGGATTCAGATAAAAGAGAAGAAATCAGACGCGTTGCCAGCCAGAGCTTTGCCCATTTCGGTTTTTCTAAAACCACCATGGACGACATCGGCAGGCAGGTGGGGCTGAACAAGGCCTCACTTTACTATTATTATAAAAATAAAGAAGCGATTTTCTGTGAGATTATTGAAGCCGAAGGGGAGGCATTCCTCGCAGGCTTGAAAGAGAAGATCCGAACCCGTGACGGGTGGGACCAGAAAATCCAGGCCTATCTCCTTGAACGCCAGCGGTATTTCCAGCAGGCCGCCAACCTGCACAAGCTGTCGGTAAAAACGGCAGATCAGCTCCAGTTCCAGCCCATGTTCCGGGAACTGGCGGATCGTTTTGCACAAAGAGAAGTATCGCTGATCCGGGATATTTTGAATCAGGCCCTTGATTTAGGGCAAATCAGGGAAACGGATACATTGAAGACCGCACGGGTCATATTATCGGTGGCAAACAGCCTTAAAAACGAACACATGGGTATCCGGAAAACGGATCTGGCAATGGATGATGACGTGTTTAAATCCATTGAGGAGGATACCCGGTTTGCCGTGGGATTGATTCTTGACGGGCTGAGCTGCCAATCATAGGGAAAAAAATCAGGCCTTCTCTTTTCCGGATTCGGCCTTTATAAACCCCGCCATCACCACACACCCGATACCAAAAAAGACCAGGACGGCAGCCAGGGGATCTTCGCTTCCGGGAAGCACGTTGATGTTGGTTTGCACATGCACATTTTCCAGTATCCGGATCTGTCCGTCCTCCCGGATAAACTGCCTGGCCATGACAACAACCTCCTTAAAGGGCCACAGGGCATACAGGGAACCGATCATCAACCCGGTCAGGAACGCCATGGTGGCATTATAGAAGCGCGCCAGCACATAGCTGACCAGCCGGGCAAACAATATCCCCCCCGCGACAACGCCAAGACCCAGAACTCCCAGGTATGACAGGGTATCCAGGGTCGGTGTTCTCATTGCGGATATGGCAGCAATGACATCAAAGTAAACCCCCAGAAGGATAAGCACCAAAGAGCCGCTGATACCCGGCAGCACGGTGGCGGATATGGCCAGGGCACCGGCACAGCCGATGAAAATATATTCGTCTGCACTGTACCTGCCGGTAAAGGACAGAAAGCGTTCCCCCCCCGCCTCCTTATCCACGGTATCGGCGGAAGCGGTCACGCCGGCCAGCGACTGCCGTTCAAGGGCATCGGATTTCATCTTAATCTTGTCGTAGGGATTGACCATCCAGGCCACCATCACCGTCAGCACGACTCCCAGGAGGAGAAAAACAAAATGGCCCCAGGAAAACCGCCTCATCATCTTTATGGGAATAACCACAGACACAAGAATCAATCCGAAAAACAGGGCATAGGTCACGCTGAAGTGGTTTAAAAGCAAAAATTTCATCAGGCTTGACAGGCCGACAATTGCAACGCCGGCACCCAATGCAAGTTTCATTAGAAAGAGGAGGCCTGTGGCTCTAAGGGTTACTATAAATTTTTGCACCGTGCCCTTGCCGCCCAGATGCCTGAAGACGGAGAGACTCATCCCTGCCAGCCGGCCTAAGAATCTGACGTTGATCTGATTGACAATGGCAAAGACCCGCTCATATATGCCGAAAACCAGAAGAAAGGTTCCGCCGGAAACCCCCGGGATGATGTTAGCCACCCCGAGGCAGAAGCCCATGAAAAGTTCTTTCATCAGGCTGAACGGGGATGACAGATCATGTGGTGTCTCGTCGTTGCTGTTATTCACGCCAGCCGTGTTCCCCGATAAGCTTGACAAACCTGCATCCCCCAAGATTTGTGGTTTTGATCCCGGTTTTTGTTTTTTCCAGACGGATGAGCTCCTGGGAGTGATGGCCGCCAACCGGCATCACCAGGCGTCCGCCCATATCAAGCTGGTCCACTAAAGGGGCCGGTATCTGATTACCGCCCGCAGTGACCATGATGGCATCATAGGGCCCTTCCGCCTTCCATCCCTGGGTACCGTCCGAATACCGGGTGACGATATTGTGATATTTCATCCGGTCGAAAAGCCGTCGGGTCTGAAGATAGAGGGTGTGATTGCGCTCAATGGTATAGACTTTGTACACAATGCGTGAGAGCACCGCAGCCTGATACCCCGAGCCGGTACCGATTTCCAGCACCCTTTCCGACCCGTTCAGGCACAGGCTCTGGGTCATTTCAGCAATAATAAAGGGCTGGGAAATGGTCTGTCCTTCCCCGATGGGCAGGGGAAAATCGCCATAGGCACTGTCCACCAGGGCTTCACTGACAAAAAGGTGGCGGGGAACCTGGGTCATGGCCTGGATGACCAGGGGATCCTGAATTCCTCTGGCGACGATCTGATTTTCGACCATATCACGCCGCCACCGGGCATATTTCGTGGGTTCATCGTTCATGAGACTCTTAATACCAGCAACCCACGACACCGTCAAGCAAAGAGCAGCCGACTTCTATATTGGCTTTGATTACTATTGCCGCCGGCATAATCCAATAATCGAAACGCCGGGTTCACAACAGATAAAATATAGCCCCCCGGGCTTGCAATTTACGCTATTCACCAGTATTTATACCTGTCATGAATCAAATTCTAAAATTGGAAATGGCCCTGGCCATCGCGGCGGTGATTTATCTGGGGGGCACCTTCGGCTATATGGCGCTGGAGGAGTGGAGTTTTTTAGATGCCGCCTATATGACCGCCATCACCCTGAGCACGGTGGGATTCTTAGAGGTTCACGAACCCACCGCCGCCGGAAGGGTCTTCACCATTTTCCTGATATTTATCGGCGTGGGATATTTTCTATACCTTGCCGGTGTTGTCATCGGCTCTGTGGTGGAAGGCGAAATGAAAACATTGCTGAGGAGACAACGTTTGGACAATAAGATCAAAAAACTCAAGGACCATTATATTGTCTGCGGCTACGGCCGTATCGGCCGGGTACTCTGCAATTTCATCCGGGAAGATACCTCGGATATCCTTGTCATCGAAAAAGACGAAGAGATGACGCCCACCCTTGAACGGGACAATATTCACTACCTAATCGGCGATGCCTCTGACGAAGAACTCCTGGAAAAGGCAGGAATAGGAAAAGCCAAAGCCCTTGTGGCGGCATTGGCAACCGATACGGCCAACGTGTTCCTGGTGCTTACGGTGCGGCAGTTGAACCCGGATATCTATATCATGGCAAGGGCCTCAAGCCCCCAGGTCCGCAAAAAACTGATTGTTGCCGGGGCCAACCGGGTGGAATCCCCCTATGACACCGGCGCCGTATCCATGGGGCTCAAGCTGCTGCGCCCCAACGTGTCCAACTTCCTGGATGCAGCCCTGTCCAGACAGAGCGACGCCATCCAAATTGAAGAAGCCTTTGCACCGGAAGGTTCCGGATATATAGGTAAAACCCTTAAAGACTCGGGCATACGCCAGGACTTCAACCTGATTATCATCGCCATTAAGAATACCGGAGATGCCATGGATTTTGCCCCCCACTTTGAAACAAAGATTCAATCCGGGGCCACATTAATCGTCATGGGAAAAACCGAGGACCTGGGCCGGTTCCGCAGCGCCCTTGCCAAATAAAAAACCGGATCACCGCCTGAATATCGCTCAGGGCAGTGCATCCGGTTTGTTCCCATCTGTATTTGTACGCTCTTGAATCTTACCTCATTTTATATCTTATAGATCACCCGCTCATCGGTAATGATAATATCCACGGTAAACTTTCTGGATTCCATCTGGATCTGATCAACAATCTGGTCTTCATAAGCCAGGGATACCTTGCGGCAGGTTTCCGGAAGTTTCGTAATGAGTTTGGCGTAGTAATTGTTGCCGAAGCCCACCCGTCCGCCTTTATCATCAAAGGCCAGTCCCGGTATGATGGCAATGTCCACATCATCCAAGGCGATTTTCTTACACCGTTCCGGGTTGGGCTCCAGAATATCGTTGGCATTCATCACAAGATCTTTATCGTAGTCAGATATTTTATACAGGTGAAAGGCATTCTTTGCATCGGTAAATACCGGCAAGATAACGCCTTTTTCAATATCAAGGCTCCGCCGGATAATGGTTTCCATTGGAATTTCCGTGCTGGTGGGGGTGTACATGAACACCTGTTGCGATTCAAGAAAATTGGCAAACTCAAATAGCTTATTCTCAATGGTCTGATATTTTTCTTCCAGGGTTTCCGGGGAAAGCGCATCCAGACGGCCGGCAACCTGGGCAAGTACACTGCTTTTTCCGTTTTTCATGTCATCCATAGTTCTATTTCCTCTGGGTTAGACAAAAATTTTTGTAAAATATTATACACAAGGGTCCACTTGTCAACCGGCAATAATCATTGACTGTTTACAAGGCCCATGCTATCTGAGTACAATTGTGAGAACTTCTTTACCCAAAGACATTTCAACCCAATAACCATGCAGGATACAGACCAAAATGCTGGATATCAAACGAATTAAAAATGATTTGGACCTTGTTCAAAAAGGAATGGAAAAACGGGGAGCCCAGATTGATTTTTCTTCATTTTTAAAGATTGAAGAAGATAGGAAGAAATTCCTACTTGAAATAGAAGAATTAAGACATCAGCGGAATACGACCTCTGATGAAATCGCCAGGATGAAAAAAGCCGGGGAAGATGCCCAGCCCAGCATTGAAAAGATGCGGTCCGTATCCGAGCGGATCAAAGAACTGGACAAAGACTTAGGGGAAGTGGAAGCCCAAATCAATGATTTTCTCATTTCCCTGCCCAACCTGCCGGCGGACGATGTGCCCAAAGGCAAGGATGATACCGAGAACCGCCTGGAAAAAACCTGGGGCGATCCCCGTCAGTTTGATTTCAAGATCAAAGACCATGCGGATATCGGGGAAGATTTAGGCATTTTGGATCTGGGACGCGCCACCAAGCTGGCCGGTGCCAGGTTCCCTTTGTATATGGGTGCAGGTGCCAGACTTGAGCGGGCATTGATCAACTTCATGCTGGATATCCACACCACGGAGCACGGCTACAAAGAGGCGCTGCCGCCCTTCATCGTGAACAGAACCACCATGACCGGAACGGGGCAGCTTCCCAAATTTGAGGAAGACCTCTTTAAGCTGGACGGATGGGACTACTACCTGATCCCCACTTCCGAAGTGCCCATTACCAATATTTACGCCAAAGAGATCCTGGATGAAGCGGTCCTGCCTCTGAAATTCACCGCATACACCCCCTGCTTCAGATCCGAAGCCGGTTCCTACGGCCGCGATACAAAGGGCCTGATCCGCCAGCATCAGTTCAACAAGGTGGAGATGGTAAAGGTAACCTCTCCGGATACCTCTTTCGACGAACTGGAATCCCTGCTGGCCAATGCGGAGACCATACTCCAGCGTCTGGAACTGCCCTACCGGGTCGTCACCCTGTGTACCGGCGACCTGGGATTTTCCGCCACCAAAACCTATGATATTGAGGTGTGGATGCCGGGACAGGACAAATACAGGGAGATATCTTCCTGCTCCAACTGCCTTGACTTCCAGGCCAGACGGGCCAGTATCAAGTTCAAACGCAAAGGCGCCAAAAAACCGGAGTTCTGCCATACTCTCAACGGTTCCGGACTTGCCGTTGGCCGGACTTTTGCAGCTATTCTTGAGAACTACCAGCAGGCGGACGGTACCGTAACGGTTCCCGATGCACTGGTACCGTATATGGGAGGCCGGACGGTTATCGAAAATGAAAGATGATATGTTCCCCGAAGAAATAAGACCTCACCTCATCCCGGAACCCGGCGGTGAACTCTATTACAAATGCCTGGGATGCGATGCGGAATACGGTATTGAAAAGCTGCTCTATGTCTGCCCGGCCTGTAATCAGGTGCTGCTGATTCATGACCGGGAACAAGACCGCCTGAAAAAAATCCCCGGCACCACCTGGCAGAAGATTTTTGACTACCGGAAGATGCTGAAAATCCCTGCGCTGAAAGGGATCTACCGGTACCACGAATTTATCGGCCCCAGTTTGCCCCTGTCATCCATCATTTATCTTGGGGAAGGACACACCCCGGTGGTGGAGGCCAGTGCCCTGCTTCAGGAACGGGTGGGTGCACAATTTTACTATAAAAATGACGGTCAGAACCCCAGTGCTTCATTCAAGGACCGGGGAATGGCGTCCGCACTGTCCAGCATTAAATATCTCATTGATCAAAACCTGGTGTCTGATGTCATTGCCGTATGTGCATCCACCGGCGATACTTCAGCGGCCGCAGCCCTGTATGCCTCTTATCTTGGGCCCCTGATCAAATCGGCAGTGCTGCTGCCCCACAAAAAGGTAACCTCAGCACAGTTGGCCCAGCCTTTGGGCAGCGGTGCCAATGTATTTGAAATCCCCGGAGTGTTTGACGACTGTATGAAAGTCGTGGAGCATCTGTCCGGCAAGTACCCGGTGGTCCTTCTGAATTCCAAAAACGCCTGGCGGATTTTGGGACAGGAGTCCTACTCCTATGAAATCGCACAGGACTTTGACTGGGATATGACGAATAAAGTGGTGCTGGTTCCCATCGGCAATGCCGGCAATATCTCCGCTGTCATGAACGGATTTTTAAAATTTTACAGGACCGGTATTATCAACACCCTTCCCAAAGTCATCGGTGTGCAGTCCGAGCATGCGGACCCCGTTTACCGCTACTACCTGGAGCCGGATGAGGACAAGCGCAAGTTTGTCCCAGTGGACACACGGCCCTCCGTGGCCCAGGCCGCCATGATCGGGAACCCGGTATCCATGCCCCGGGTGGTATCCATCGCCAAAGAATACAACGCACTGAGCGGTAAAAAGAATGTATTCGTCGTACAGGTCAAAGAGCAGGACATTATGGACTGGCAGCTCACCGCCAACCAGAACGGCCATATTACCTGCACACAGGGCGGGGAGTGCCTTGCCGGACTGGTAACGGCCAAAGCCCAGGGTATTGTCACCCCGGATGAATGTGCGATCCTGGATGCCACGGCCCATGCCATCAAGTTTTCAGGCTTCCAGGATATGTACTTTAAAAAAGAAATTCCCGATGCCTATGGCATTGCGCCGGATGAGGCATTCATCAACCTGCCGGAACTCATCATACCCGATGACTCGGAGCTGATTCCTTCTCAGGAAAAACGGTTGGGGGCAGCCGAGTTTGGCCGTTTTGTGGATGAGATCTCCGGAAAAATCGCAAAAAAACTGGAGTTATAAAAGGTCACCATGACTTGGCTCCGGCGACACATAGGATACGGGCTGGTTTGGGGATTAATTCTCATAAGCCAGCCTCTGTCCGGTGCAGCCGAAGGCGTTAAAACCTATTATAAGCAGTATTCAATTTTCACCTTTGACAATGAGGATTACCTGTGTGAACCCTATCTGGTGAAAAAAAACGACTGGCTTTACAAGATATTTCGTAAAAAAGGCGAAATATCCGCATCTGATTTCCCCCGGTTTTTAAATATTTTTCGTAAAATCAATCCCAAATTAAACAATATTGACGCCATTGCCCCAGGGCATCAAATCCTGATTCCCTTGAAACGCGTGGATAAACGGACCTACCAGGAGCAGGACACCGGAACAGTGGAGGTCCAGGTATTGGAATTTTCCCACAAATTTAAAAAAAACAATCTGGAAAATTTTGTGCGAAAGCATACCATTCAAGCCGGAGATACGGTGTCAAACCTTTTAGGCAGGGACTTTCTGAGAAAAGGCGGTGCTGTATCCGAAACAGGAAAAAAGACATTTACCCTCCTGAACCCGGATGTAAAAGACATCAACCGGATCTATCCGGGTGTCCAGGTGCTGATCCCAGATCCCGCAATCCTCTCCCAGCCCTGGTTCGACACCTTTTTATCCCAGGGGGTACCAGGCAGTATCCAGCCTCCCAATACCGCTTCCGGGGGTAATGCGTTCCAAGAAAAGACGCAACCCGTCCTTTCACGAAGGGATCTGACCCGTCTCAAACGGTATGCCCAGCTTATCCAAGGCACCCTGATGCATCAGGGGAAAATGCACTTTCCGGGACAGAACGGCGCAGACTCCCAGATTCTTGACCTGACAAAAACCCCTGTTCTTGAGGAAAAAGACGGAAGTAAGAATTTGATTTTGCCGCCGGACACCCCCCCGTCCGAATTTGACCAGGACCTTCTTGCGGCCATGAAAGCCTATTGGAGAGATCTGAGACTCAGGGAACTGGACAAGGCGATATCCGAATTAACCGGACACCCCAAATTATCATTGGAGGACATCCACCTTTCGGGCACACCTCTTTTTGAAAAACTGCTTTCCCCGACGGCCTACACTTACAAACCTGACCAGAAAATTCCAATTGTCCTGAACAATATCAACGTCACGGTGACCATGGGAAGGATCATCCATCCCAATGAACCCGACCTTCTCGTCAACAGCGGCAGCGTATACGGAAAAGCCCTCGAAGCCATTGAGACACAGGGCTATGGTATCCTGAACCTGGAACCATCAATGACAACCGCCGATATCTGTCTGCAGTTATTTAAAAAACTGGGATTCGCCACATGGAAGAACCCGGCATTCAACACCGACAACCATGTCGAAACCATATACGGTATTTTGGCCTCAAAAGAGACTTTAAAAATTTTCATCGTCAGAAACGAACCCTCTGACCGTGCCAAAGCCTTCCTAACCCAGGAGAACATCCACATCCTTATTTTAGAGGAGTCGCAATGAAGCGCCTGTTCACACTCATCTTACTCCTATCACTCGCCGCCTCCTGCATTCCGGCAGTACAGCACCAGAACAAAGAAAAAATCGCCCAGGCCATCAAAAAAGAGGGAGAGGCGTATTTGTTTCAGGGGAACAATACCGCCGCCCTGGCCAAATTCATTGATGCAGAAAAACTAACCCCTGATGATCCATATCTGCAAAATAGCCTGGGTATCGCATATATGCGAAAAAATGAATATACGCTTGCAGAAGAAGCCTTTGCCAGAGCGCTATCTTTGAAACCGGATTTTACAGAAGCCAGAAACAATATTGGTGCAGCGTACCTGATGCAAGAAAAGTGGGAAACAGCCATCACACAGTTTAATGAGGTACTCAAAGACCTTACCTACCCCACCCCCCATTATCCGCTGGCCAACATCGGCTGGGCCTATCTGGAAAAGGGAAACTATTCAAAGGCACAAACTTACTTTATAAAAGCGCTGGAGGAATCTCCCGTATTCATAAAAGGCCACCACGGCCTTGCCCAGGTATATATACGTACCGGCCAGACGAGAAGAGCCATTGAATATCTTCAAAATAAAATCCAAAGGTTTCCCAATGCCGCAATTCTCCACGCAGATATAGCCGAAGCCTATGAAGACGAAGGAGAAACCCGCAAGGCAGTCAGTGCCTGGATGGTAGTGGTCAGGCTGTCCCCACAGCACACATCCCTGTTCAGAACAGCCCAGAAAAGACTGAGGGCACTGAATTAAAATCGGAGATTGCTACGCCTATTTGCTGACAGTATTTCGTTTTTGCTCAAGCTGAACGATTGAAGGTGTAATGAAGATCAACAATTCATTACGGTCGTCCGTCTCTGCTTTGGTGGAAAACAGATAGCCAAGCAGAGGGATGCCTCTCAACAGCGGGATTCCGTCATCATCGTTACTTTGGGAGGTTTTGACCACCCCACCGATCACCACGGTTTCATTATTGTTGATCAAAAGTTCCGTCTCAGCCTCATTGGTCGAGAGTACAGGAACCTGATCACCTTGCAGCTGTATGAAACTTGCCACATCGTCCTTTTTCAGGTTAACGGTCATGGATATGCGTTTGTCCGGGGTGACATGGGGGGTCACTTCCAAAACCAGTTCAATCTCTTTGTATGAAACAGAGGAACCGCCGGTGTCATCACGCTCCAGATAGGCATATTCCTGGCCCTGCTTGATCACGGCTTTCTTGTTATCCAGTGTCAATATCCTGGGAGAAGATACGATTCTTACATCTCCTAATTCTTCGGAAGCCTCCAACTGAGCATTCAATGCGGTCATGGAGGAGCCAAACAGCCTGAAAAAGGTAAAATCCCCTGCGATACCCGTAGTGGCTTCATTTATTGAAACATTGAAATCATCTATATACCCGGACGTATTGCCGGAGGCGTTGGACAAATTCCAGTCCAGCCCGAAGCTTCTGGAAAACTCCTTTGTCACCTCCACGACTCTTGCCTCAATCATAATCTGAGGTGTCACTTGGTCCAGTCGGAAAATCAAATCATGGGCCTGGTCGATTTTCTTCTGGGTATCTGTAATAATGATGGTATTTGTCCTGCTGTCCACGGACACACGCCCTCTGTCAGGAGTAATAATCAATGAAACCTGGGGCAAAATATCCGCTGTTGCGTCAGAATAATTAATGGGAATATATTCAGTCTGCAACGGCTCCAGGGCAACTTGCTGCTCAGCAGCTTTCTTGGCCGCGGCCAGCACCTCCTGCCGGGTCTGTTCTTCACGTGTCAGAGAATCTGTTGTGGCAATCCGGATAACATTGCCTTCCACCTTTTTGCCCAACCCGTTCATCTTTAAAACGAGATCCAACACCTGATCCCAGGGTACAGGTTCTTCCAGGCTGAGGGTAACTTTGCCCTGCACATCGCTGTCCACGGCAAAGTTCTTGCCGCTGACACTTCTCAAGATCCGAAATACATTTTTAATGTCCGTATCGTAGAAATCCAGCTTGATCTTCTCACCGGTATACACGGGAGCTTCCATCCCCGGCAGAGAGGGAGCTTTGACTGGATTTGACGCGACCTGACTTACGGCGACAGCCCCTTGTTCCGGAACCGCTGCCAGACTCCTGGAACTAAGGTTTACCGGCTTAGTCTCAGCCATATAGGTATCTTCTCCTGACACCACATCCAATTTATTCTTTTCAAATTCAGGGGGGGATACGGTTGAAGGATCAAAGCGCATATGAATCCCGGCGTTGGTCTGGACCACACGAAACGGCACCTGATCCCTGGTTCGGATAATAATCCTGGCATCCTTTTCGTTTCCGGAAATCGTATCGGGAACCACCTTTTCCACAGCAGAATTAAAGTATCGGGTCAGCAGCGGACGCTGGTGATGCTCGGCAATATTTGTATTAAACAGAACCAAAGCCAGTTGTTCCTGGTCCACCTGCCGGGTTTCGTAACGGATCGGATGGTTTGTCATGACCCGGATTTCCGAATGCCCCGAAGGTTTGGTATCAAACTCGATGCCGGTGACCTCCGCGGTCTCATTTGAAATGTCCGTTTCTTGAACGACGGCACCCATCTCTTCCGGAGCACCAGAATCAATGCGTCCTTTATCCGTTAAGGTTTCAACCTCAGGGGTTGCTGTTGCCTGAGGGGTACCCATCAGAATAATGCCAATACGTTCGCCATCTTCCTGAACTTTATACGGAAGGTCCTGGGTCAACAAAATTTCTACCTTGACCGTGGTTTCCTCTTTGTCTGCATAGCTTGTCTTTATGGCAGACACACGCGTATCGGAAGCAGTTTCAGGTACAAATTCGGGCACAAAACGGGTGTTTGGCAAATACACGGAAACGCCAAAGGGAAACGGTTGCTTAATGGAAGTATACTCTAAGGGAGATGAGCCTTCAATCCAGACCGCAAGCTGTTCCTTCTGAGGGACAAGCCGGATCTTTTGAATATGCTTCATCGCGGGCATGGCCTCGCCCACCGCTTCGGACTGGACGGCAGCACCACCTTCAGGCGAAGCATCTTCCAAGTGACGTGCAGTACATCCCGAGAGCACCGCCACTAACAGCAGAATGCCGACCCCCACTGTCACTTGACTTTTCAACGCAGACAGATATCCTCCCATACTACTCCCCACCTTCATCGTTATTAAATTTTATTTCTTGGAATTGTTCCCTGGACTTTCCCTTGAAATCCTTGACATACTCTTTGACAATTATGCTGTTGGCATTAATGGCCGTTACCTGTCCGCCGTTTCTGCCCATATAGGTACCCAATCGCACCTCATATCCCTTACCGCTGGCTTCCTCTACCATGGCAATGGATCGGCCCTGCATCTGGATGACGGCCACCAGTTTGATCTGGCTGAGTTCCATTTTCTCAAGAGGGGTAAGCAGACGTGCAGGTTTTTCCTCTTTTTCTTTGGACGTTTCATCCGGTTCCGACAAAAGAGGTATAAACGGATCTATCCTGCCTTTAAAGTCATAAGGTTCTATTTTAGCGATGCTGTCATCAAGTGGCATATCCTCAGCTGAAACAGGCTGCATAGATTCGGCAAGCTGCTTTTCCCGTTTTACAAGATTCTCATCAACAGGTGCTGTTTCCCCCGCTGGCACCTTTTGTGGCGCAATTTCGGTTTTGTCCCCAATTGTGGAACCCGCCTGGGGCGTGCCGGATGATTGTAATTCGGAACGATCCGGCACACCGGAGGAAATATCTTCAGCCATCTTCCCTCCATCACTGTTTTTTGCCTTAGCAATAGATTCCTGGGGAGCAGTGGATTTTAAAATCTTCTTTGAAACAATCTTCGGCGGCATCTTTTCAGGTGCGGAAGGCAAAGGCTCATCACACCCCAAAAGACTAAAGAAGAGGATTGCCAAACCTGTTAAAACAACCCTGTTACCCTTATACATTGTCTCCGGCATCATTTTTTCCGTTTCTTTTTGCCCTTCTTACCATTTTTATCCTTATCCGGGGGCTCATCAGAAAACATATAGGTGACAGCAGCGCACTTCATTGTTATAAATCCCGGCGTTTTAGGGTCCGTACTAATCTCCACATTCTGAATATTGACAATCCGGTTCATCCGAGCAACCCGGTAAAAAAAGTCGGCCATCTGCTGATATCTTCCGCTCACAACCATGGCCAGGGGAATTTCTTTATAGAATTCTTTGTTCACAACGGGATCGGGTTGGAACAGGCTGAAGGTCAACCCCGCACGTTGTCCGGCCGTGGATACCCCCGTCAGCAAAGACGGCAACTCTTTTTTATCGGGCAACGCCTTCATGGCAATATTAAAATTCTCCTGGGCCTCGGCCATCTCTTTTTCATACTTAGCCAGAGATCTGGCTTTTATTTTGAACTTCTGCAGTGTCGCTTCCCGGGTTTTGAGTTCAGCGCTGGCCGCATTCAACGTCTCTTGTTTTGGGGCAAGAAAAAAATAGTAATATCCGCCGCCCATCAACGCAAACGTCACAAGGCAAATGAGCAGACGCTGTATTTTAGTAAATTTTCCGATTCTGACAAATGCAGCAGATATCGTCTGATCCACCTTAATACGGATGTTTTTCTTTTCATCAGCCATTACTTTTTTTCCTCTGAAGCGTCAGGTTTATTCGAAGGCTTCTTTTTTTCACAAACCAGTTCAAATTCCTTCAGGTAGACATCGTCAAAGGATTTGGTTTTTGAACGCTTTAGGTCCACACTTGCAAACAGGGCAGAAGTTTCAAGATTTCGCATGAAGTCAGCAATGGTTGGATTATCAAAGGCAATACCTCTTAATGACACCTGCGCTGCATTCACCGTCAGTTTTTCCAGCCACATGCGTTCCGGTACCATTTGGTCAGCCAGCTCTTCTAACAGGATTTGCTGCTCGTCTTTTCGAGTGGCAAGGGAGGCGACAATATCAAGTTTTTCAGTCAACACCTTGAGTTTCTTTTTTATCTGTGTCACCCGATCCGCCTTTTCTTTATACGAGGCAATCTGATTGTTTACCGACGCGATCCTGCTATTTGTGATCTTAATTTTGCGGTCAACTTCCAGAATATACCAAACCATCGCAAAGCTGACCAAAATTACGGAAAGCAGGAAAATAGACACCTGCCGCCGGATATTTTCCTTCCTACGGGCCAGCCTGAATGGCAGAAGATTAATTCGTATCATTTATCGTCAACCCGCCTCATGGCCAGACCCAGGGCAATTGGCGCTTGAAGCCTGACCCGCATGAGCTCTTCATCAGAATATTGTTTGTCTTGTACGGACAGGCTTGCAAAAGGATCAATCCCCGCAACCGGGATACCCAACTCAGATTCAAGTGCCTGGTATAAATTTTTCACATACCCTCCCCCGCCGCTTATAATTACCTTCTGGACCCTCTCGTCATTGGTGTTGGCTTCAAAGGTGTGAACAACTTCGCAAATCTCAGCACACCAGGCATTGGATATGCTTTGAAGCAGGTCAGCCATTCCGTCAGGCGGATCAGCCAGCCCGCGCAGAACGTTGTTGCAGGTTGTTAGATCCATACCGTAGCGTTCAGCCAACCCGTCCGTGATCTGGCTGCCCCCGATCATCATATCCCGCATCATAATTGAATTGTTGTCTTTGAGTATATTCAAAGAGGTTTTGGACGCCCCGACATCAAGTAGCAGCGTCACCTGCTCGGGATCATTGTCCGGCAGGCTTTCATAAATATTTTGCAAGGCAAATGTATCCACGTCGATGATACTTGCTTTCAACCCGGCCATCTGTATCAACTCAATGTATTCGGCAACCAGATCCTGTTTCACCGCCACCAGCAGTACGTTCATCTGGTCAGGCGAAAATTCGCTGTCCCCAAGAACTTGATAATCAATATTCACATCGTCGATATCATAGGGGATATATTGTTCAGCCTCGGATCGGATGGTCTTGTGAAGTTCTTTTTCCGGCACCTTCGCCGTATTGATGGTTTTAATGACCACGGAATGCCCCCCCGTGGAAATAGCCACCTTTTTTTCTTTAATTTTCTGGGATTTAAACAGGTTGCGAATGATTTCGGCAAGCCCTTCCATATCCATGATCCGGCCTTCCGAAATGGCACCGGGTTCCACAGGGGCCATACCGAACTTCAGCAGCGAGTTTCCCTTTTTAGCGAACTTGAGTTCTGCCACCTTAACAAAGGTTGACCCGATATCTAGACCCACAAGGTGATTTTTTCTTCCAAAAACCATACTGCTAATTTCCTTAACCAGGCTGACAAAAGGGGATATGAACGAGTACCTGCTCGCACATTTGGTATTGCTAACTCGTATTTTTATTACTATAATTTGATACGATATGTGCGCAAAGTCAAGTATAATCGTTCTTTTAAAGGACTGAATACCAAATGAAAACAAGAGTTGTCAATCCAAAAAAACCTTAATTATGAATTTTACTTCCCAAAAACACTCTTAATGTGAAAAAAATACCCCACAAAACCAATCCGTCGACAGGCACCCGGCCCTTTGTTCTGGTCAAGGCATTTACTATTTCAAGCCTGATCGTCATGCTGACGGCAACCCTGGTTATCGCCGCCCTGAACGCCACCTGGGTCAGAAATATACTTCTTGAAAAGAGCAAAGAGTACAACAGGCTTCTGGTGGAAAACCTGAACCATCAGATATTTTTGAGATTCGTGGCCCCGGTGGTCTTTAAACATGGCGAGATTAAGCTCAGGGAAAAAAGCCAGCATCAGCTGCTTGATGCTGTGATAAAATCCACCATCCACAGTTTTCATGTTGAAATGGTCAACATTTACGGCACGGACAACATCATCGGATACAGCTTTAACAAGAGCCGGATCGGCCTTGAAAATGCCGGCGGTGTTCATTATGAAAAGGCCATGAAGAACGAGACCACGTCTAAACTCATCCAGAAGGGAAGTTTTCTGGAGTTGATGTTCTGGTTTCCCAAAGAAACGAAAATCGTCACCTTTGCTCCGCTTGTGCAGGAAGTTCAACTGTCCCGGGCCAAAGGCAGCAATGTTATCGGCGTCATTGAAATTGTCCGGGATGTATCTGACGATTATCAACAGGTCTTCAAGCTCCAGGGATTGATTGTGGCCAGTTGTGCCACGATTATGGCCATTTTATTTCTGGTGCTCAGGTTTGTGGTCAAGTACGGGGAACGGATTATTGAACAGCGGGCTGAGGAACGGCTGAGGCTTGAAGAAAAACTGCGGCAAACAGAGCACCTGTCGGCTATCGGAGAAATGACCGCAGGGGTTTCCCATGAAATTCGAAACCCCCTTGGCATCATCAAAAGTTCCGCACAGTTAATGAAAAAGAAGATGGCCCGGCTGGACCCTTCCTCGAACATCCCGGATATCATTGTTGAAGAGTCCAGCCGCCTGGACCGTATCATTAAGGATTTTCTTGATTTTGCAAAACCCAAGATCGCGGATCTGCGGCCCTGCGCCATTGAGGAGATCATTGAAAAGAACCTGGTATTCTTAGCCCCCCAGATAGAGGAGGAACAGGTCAGGATCATCAAAGATTTTAAAAACAACCTGCCTGAAGTCCTGGCTGACCCGGCCATGCTTTACCAGGCCTTTTTAAATATCTTTCTCAATTCCTTCCAGGCCATGGACGAAACAGGGCAGATCACCATCGCCACCCGATATGATCAAGGCGAGATTCTCATCAGTTTCACAGACACAGGTGCCGGGGTTGATCCCGAAATCCTTAAAAAAATATGGACCCCGTTTTTCACCACGAAAGATACCGGAACCGGCCTGGGACTTGGCATCATTAAAAATATCATCGAAGCCCATGACGGACGGATTTCCATATCCAACAGTCCCTCGGGGGGAACTGTTGTGGAAGTGGCCCTGCCGGCCGCGGATTAAGCGTCAAAGGAGCAAACACCCTTGGAAAACATATTAATTGTAGACGATGAAAAGCACTACCCCATGATCATCGGAGAAGTGCTGGCAGAAGAAGGATACCATACATTTACCGCATCCAGCGGCATGGAAGCCCTGGATATCCTGGATACCCAGTTGATTGACCTGGTTCTCAGCGATGTCAAAATGCCGGGGATGTCCGGTATTGACCTGCTGGAACGGATCAAGGAAATCAAACCGGATCTACCCGTCATCATCATGACTGCATTCGGCAGTGTGGAAAAGGCCGTTGAAGCCATGCACAAAGGTGCCTATACCTTTATCCTCAAACCCTTTGAAAATGATGCCCTGATCGCTCACATTGCCAAAGCCCTGTCCATGTACAGAATCGTTCAGGAAAATATACTGCTCAAAGACGCCATGCGTTCCCGGTACCAGTTTGACAATATTATCGGTAAAAGCCAGCCCATGCAGGAACTCTACGGTGTGATACAAAAGGTCGCCCCCACCCAGGCCACGGTGCTTGTGGAGGGGGAAAGCGGCACCGGCAAAGAGCTGGTATCAAGGGCCATTCACTACAACAGCCTGAGAAAAGACCAGTCCCTGGTTGCCGTGAACTGCTCCGCTTTTGCCGAATCGCTCCTGGAAAGTGAACTGTTCGGCCACGAGAAAGGGGCTTTCACCGGGGCCGTGAATATGAAAAAAGGCAGGTTCGAGCTGGCCCACAAGGGGACCTTGTTTCTGGATGAAATCGGTGAACTGCCCATGCCCCTCCAGGTAAAACTGCTCCGGGTTCTTCAGGAAAAAACCGTTGAGCGGGTGGGCGGCACCTCGTCGATCCCCGTGGACTTCAGACTCATTGCCGCCACCAATAAAACCCTTGAAGACGAAGTGCGCAATGGCAATTTCAGGGAAGACCTCTACTACCGCCTCAATGTGGTGAAAGCGGTGATGCCTCCCCTGCGCGACCGGCAAGAGGATATCCCCCTGCTCATTGACCATTTCATAAAAAAATACACCACCGGCCCCGAGTCCGGCGGTACCATTAAAAGCATCGACAAAGAGGCGATTCAACTGTTGTGCGACTATGAGTGGAAAGGTAATGTCCGGGAACTTGAAAACGTCATAGAACGATCGGTTATCCTCTCCAGCACCGGCCGGATCACCGCTTCTGATCTGCCGTCTCACATGCGCCAGACCAATACCAACACCCTGCGTCTCGACGGTATCCCTGAAGGAGTGGGGTTATCTGAGACCCTCGCCGCAGTGGAAAAACGCATGATCCAGCGCGCCATGGCAATGTCGGGAAATGTCCAGACCAAAGCCGCCCAGATTCTGGGTATCGGTAAAAGCGGACTGAACCAGAAACTCAAAAAATTCAACCTGGATAAAGAACTCAATCTCAAAAAATAGGAAAAATCAAGTCCTATGAACTGAATCCGGGAACGGTTCATTATTTTGAACCAAGCTAAAAATCACATACTTACAGCGTGTTACCCCAACCCCACCTTTTCAGCCGGCATCAAGAGTTCAAAATTTTGAACTTTATCCCCGTATTTGAAGCGGCAACTGAGATGTAAAAAGAAAGACCGCAATCGCGCCAAGAAAAATCAATGTGTTGTTTCGGATAGTTAAAATAAAAAGGAAGGTTTTTAGATACTATTGGCAAGGGAATTGCAGATTAGTATCTTCACTAACCAAGCGTTAGTTTTTTCATCTTTTTTTCCTTTTCTAAAAAAGGCTGCCAAACGGCAGCCTTTTTTAGTTTAGGATATTGGGGGATATTATTCTCCAGCCACCCTGGCTTCTGCAATCGCCTTGTACATAGAAGACTGGTTTTCCGTTACGATCTTTTCATACATCTTCAGGCTGGATGCCATATCATTTTCAGCAGCATAAATGGATGCCAGGGCGAATCTGGCTTCATCCTTGAGCAGGGAAGAGTGCCCCTTTTCAATGCGAAGATAATAGAACTTCGCCTTTTGCACATCATCTTTGATCAACGCCAGATTTCCCAGGGCAGACAGGATGAAATTTTCCATCCCGGCGGTATCGTCAAGTGTCTCTAAAGCTTTGCCGTAAATCTCATAGGCCTTATCGTAATCCTTGGCGTCAAAGCATATTTTTGCATAGGTCATCAACGCCATCCGCCCGGCACTGGTGTTGGCATATTCGTCGAGAACGGTATCAAACTGCGCTTTTACAGCCTCATACGCTTTTTGGGGGTCCTGATCCTTTTGAAGAGATTCGCCATAGGCCGTGGTGGCCTTGGCCACCAATTGAGACGCCTGGACCTCAGACCGTTTGAAGTTATAGATAACGGCTGAAAAAATTACGCAAACCACAACCACGGCACCGAAAATCAGCCCCAGTTGTTTCTTGTGGGAAGCGGCAAAGTCCAATCCCCTCACAAGCGCTTCCTGAAAAGGATCCATCTGTTCCAGTTCCCGTTTCCGTTCGTTTGATACGCCTTGATCTGCCATGTCCTAAATTACCTTATATTTAAGTTAAAAATTACCTGTTACCAGACCAGAGAGTTATGAATCCAGCCCACTTCCCCGTCCGCATGTTCAATCTGCAGCCAATTGCCCTTTTTCTTTAAGACCTTAAAAGGCACTCCTCGCTCAACCCTGAGTACCACGTTTGATTTTGTGGTGGGTTCGCCCCTGACATTGCACTTGGTTTTGACCGTGATCACCGCATTGATATTATCCAGCAAAGACTTATGTATCCAGGCCGTATCCCCTTCAAAATCCTTGACTTCATACCATCCCTTTTTCTTGGAAATCACCAGAAACGGATGATATTTCTCCACCTGCCAAAGCACCTTGTTCTGGGTGCCTGCACCATTTCGAAGATTAGCGATGGACGCTTTCACCGCCATCCGCTCTGCTGCGGATGCGGTACTGCCGATCATCCCCGCATAAATGAGCGAGATGACGAGTATTTTCATTAGTCCTTTTAATTTAAAATTCATACCTGACTCCATTCATCTTTTCCGCGTTTCGCCCAGGATCATTCGAGCATCATTCCCGCATGGTATACCAGAAAAGCCATCCCCCATGCAACCATGGTGGTATAGCCCACGTTAAACCATGCCCACTTGGGCGAGGCCTCCCTGTAAATGGTTACCACCGTCGCGAAACAGGGCACGTACAACAACACGAACACCATCATGGACAAGGCCGACTGGGGTGTCATTCCAGAGGCTTTGAGCGCTTTGGCAAGCGCATCCCCCTCGTCTGCCTGATCATGGCCCACACCGTAAAGCACCCCCATGGTACTGACCACCACCTCCTTGGCCACAAATCCGGTGACCAGCGCCACGCTGGCCTGCCAACCGATGCCGATGGGCTTAAATACCGGCTCCAACGCCCTGCCGATCATACCGATGTAGGATCCTGCCACCCGCTCCTGCTCCTTTTTGCTCAACAGCGCGGCGACCTTAAGATCCCGTTCGGTTTCAAGGACGCTGACTTGATCCGGCGCATCAGTACCAAGTTCTTTAATTGCAGTTTCATATTGGGCCTGAACATCGGATACCCCGGCCTCGTAATCCATCGTATAGGTCACCTGCCGCGGAAAGGTGGACAATACCCAGATAATAACGGACCCCACCAGAATAACACCGCCCATTTTTTTCAGGAACATCTTGCTCCGGTCCCACATATGAATCATCAGGCTCTTGAGCATGGGAATACGGTACGGGGGCAGCTCCATGACAAAGGGCGCTTCCTCCCCCCTGAATAACAACTTTCTTAAAATTCTTCCCGAAAGAATAGCGATGACGATGCCTGCCGCGTAAAGACAAAAGATCACCGTCCCCGCCCTGTGGGCGAAAAAGGTGCCGGCCAGAACGATGTACACGGGTAATCGCGCGGAACAGGACATAAAGGGCGTCATCAGAATGGTCAAGATCCTGTCCTTCCTGTTTTCCAGGGCACGGGTGGCCATGATCGCAGGTACGTTGCAGCCAAACCCCATCAGCATCGGGATAAAAGATTTGCCGTGGAGCCCGGATGTATGCATGACGCGGTCCATAAGAAAAGCGGCCCTTGCCATGTACCCGGTATCTTCAAACAGGGCGATGCAGAAAAAGAGGATCAATATGTTGGGAAGAAATATGATTACCGATCCGATCCCGGCAATGATGCCGTCCAGAACAAGCGACTTCAGCAAAGAAGGCGCCATTGTCTTATCCACCGCACCGGAGATCACGGAGACACCGGCTTCAATCCATTCCATGGGGTAGGCCCCCAGCGTAAAGGTCAGTTGGAACATGGCCCAGATAAAAAAGATGAACACGGGGATTCCGAAAAATCGGTCCGTCAGGACCAGGTCTATCTGGCGGGACATGTCCACCCGCTTTCTGGTGGTCAATGTCACGGCCACCTTCAGTAACCCCTCGATCACCCCATAGCGGTCGTCTGTAAGAACGATTTCAAATTCATCCTGAAACAGGTCGCGAATCCGGGTCCTGCAAGCCACAGCAGCAGCCAGTACGTCTCCACCGCCGGGAAATTCCACAATATCTTCTTTGATCAGTTTATCGTCTTCAAGCAGTTTTATCGCCTGCCAGCGGGCCTTTAAGGGATCCGTCTCTCCCACGGCGCCCGCAAGCGCATCACTCACAGTTTCAATACAGGCCTCAATCTCCCGCCCGTACTTCACAGGCCTCGGGGTTTTCCCCGTCTCAAAGGCCTCAATCTCCTTGAGTGCGGCGGCCAGGATGTCGAAAGTGCCCCTGTTTTTATTGCCCACAGTGAACACCACGGGCAAATCCAGAAGCTCAGAGAGTTTGTCCGCATGGATCTTCATTCCCTTTGCCTCTGCCATATCCGCCATATTAAGGACAAAGAGGGCCGGACGGCCCAATTCAAGGATCTGCAGGGCCAGAAACAGGCTTCTTTCAAGGTTCGACGCGTCAATAATATTTATAACGATATCCGGGGATTCGTTCAGGATATAATCTCTGGCCGTAACTTCTTCAATGGAGAATGGGGTGAGGCTGTAGGTTCCGGGCAGATCCACCACATTCACCTGTAGATCCTTGTATGTCAGGCGGCCTTCTTTTTTTTCAACGGTGACACCGGGCCAGTTGCCCACCTTTTGTCTTGCTCCGGTGAGGTTGTTGAAAATGGTCGTCTTACCACAGTTGGGATTGCCGGCCAGGGCAACGGTTATAGATTTCATACTTATCTTTTTTTAGACCTTACGTTTTCCACAAGGATATTCGCCGCCTCTTCCACACGCAGGGAAATATGATATCCTTTCACCACAAGTTCCAGCGGATCTCTCAAGGGGGCATATTTTTCAACGTAAATACGGGTTCCCCGGTTAATTCCCATCTCCAGCAGGCGGCGCCTAAGCACACTTTCTCCGGACACCCGCGCAATGGTGCCTTCCTGTCCGGCTTTCATCTGGCTGAGTTTGAGCATCCCCTCGGGAATTTCTGGCCGCAAAACAGGCGCAGGAGATCCGCTGTCAAGCTTTTCATGCCCAAGGGACTGAACCCTGATTTTTTCAGCCATGCCGGTTCCGATGACCAACCTGTTATCGCCTGCGGCAATCACCACCTGGCCACCGATACCGTTGGTCACCATCTCAATGGTGTCTCCGATCCGAAGCCCCATGGATGAAATACGCAGCTGCATATTCCGGCCCGCATCAACCGCCTTGACCACCAGCTTTTCACCGGGTTTGGCCTTGTTCAACGGCACAAGGGAATCCCTGCCCGCCATGCATGCGGCGCAAAGCCCGTAAATTTCCATCTTATGCTGGAGCATATAAAAGCCGTAGGCCCTGGCCACCTTCTTCTGGATTTCCTCCATGGCCTCGTCCCGGAACTCAAGAATGGCCCCGCACTTGGTACAGACCATATGATCGTGGTGGACCCCCAGCTGCCG
>CAJWHT010000031.1 GCA_913041495.1 uncultured Desulfobacteraceae bacterium
TTGAGCGTATCTATGAATCTTAGGGCGTCGGTGTGGCGGATATTTTCCACTGGGCAGTCCGGGCCGCAGTTTTTGAAGTAGGACGGCTGGGTTCCCATGACGTCCAGCCATTGTTGCTGCGTGACTTCCGTGGTTTGAAGATAATAGTCCTGGGTCAGTGTTACCTCATGGAGGATTTCGTTGGAATCCCGTCCGATCTCCGTTTCAGGGCTCCCCATCATGAAGGTGCCGGCCGGCACCCGGATGAATTTCATTCCAAAGGAATTCACATATTCATTGGGCTGCCTGGGGGGGGCATAGGCGCTCCCCATGGCCATGCCGCGGTTGTCCAACTTGTTTTGGTCCATTGGAATGGAGGGACCCAGATCCATCATGGGCGGCATTGATGCAGTCCGGTTCCGGGATTCGCCGAAAAGGGCCATGATTCTGACAAACCGGTACCGTTTATTGATATCTTCAGCAGCGTCTTTGGGGCTGTATGCTTCTCCGGTGCCGTATACCTTGTGGTAGGAATGGGGGACATTAACCAGGTACTGGTCAATGATGGGAACCGGTGCATTGGCCCGCTGCCTGGACAAAATCTGGTTGTGGTTTGCTTCGCCCGTGGCAGAGGCACTTCCGATGATGACAAACACCAGTTCCCGTTCCCGGTTATTGCGTTCCAAGGAGTCCAGGTAGCGGATCAGTCGGTTGTGCTGCAGGGAGTTTTCCTGGATCTGCGCTGAATTATGGGGGAAAAAGATGGTGATATCTCCGGTACCCTGGTCTTCAGCGATCCGGCGCAGGGCCTGGTAGCTGTCCTTGGAGACCTCAAGGTTGTTGCTGTATGAGCGGATCAATTCCTGGGAGCGCTGATGGTCGTTGTTCATGGCGGCAACGCTTAAAGCCTCTTTGTCCATGACTGCCTGATTATAAGAGGTGGCGAACCGGGCGGCGGTCCGGGAAACAGGGTCCTGTTCTGCCACTGCCTGGGCCGGGTTGGCTTGGGCCTGATTATACTGGGCCGGGTTATGCTGGGATTGAACCGGCTGGGCAGCGGGGGCTGTTTGCTGGGGGGCCTGCGGCGCCTGCCGGGACTGGCCACTGGTTGAACATCCTGAGGTCAAAAGAGAAATCATGCAGATGATGCATGCGGTTATCCGGACAGGCGTAGCTCTCATTAAACGTCTCCTTCATCTCACGGAAATTCGGCGGTGTTGGGGCACCGGGGCTCGGGTTTTCTATTTCTTACGTTATTTTGTGTGAAAAAACAAGAAAAGCCTGGCCAGAACGCCTTTGCTGCTCTCAGGCAAACGCAGTGAACGATGTGGATAGGTGTTTTTTATCGTTTGGAGGCCGAAAGGGGAGAATAGATCCCTTTCGATACTAATATTTGCCGCATTTGTCCGCGTAAAATGCCTTCATGCTGTCAAGATCCGCTTCAAGGTCCCCGGTGGGATGAAAAACCGGGCCCACCCCTCCGATTTTGTTACGATAGTCCACAAAGCCCAACACCAGAGGGACTTTGGCCTGGTCCGCAATTCTGTAAAATCCGGATTTCCAGGTTTTTGTCTTGCTCCGGGTGCCTGACGGGGCGATGGTGACGATCATCTGGTCGGCGGAACGGAATGTATCTGCCATGATTTGCACAGTATTTCCCTTGCGGGTACGGTCAATGGGGATCCCCCCCAGGCGTTTGAGCATCCCCTTGAACGGCGGGATGAACATGGTGTGTTTGCCCATCCAGTGCACGGGGATCTGGAATTTGAAGATGATCAGAAGAAAAATTACAAAGTCCCAGTTGGTGGTATGGGGGGCTGCCACCAGGACAAATTTTTTCAGGTCCGGCATTTCCCCTTTGGTCTTCCACCCCAGAAGAAATAGTCCGATTCTGGCAATCATATAAAATACAGGTTTTAGTATCGGGTTACTTAAAAGGCTGGGTTTCAAATTCAAGGTCTTAACTCCCCCGTGCAAATGGCAAAAATAAACAAATAAATATATCCTGCAATTGGGCGTTTTTCCAAACGGAGCGAACGGCTTTTACAAAAAAAATACAAAGGCGCGAATGGCACGAATGGCAGGAATACCGTATGCTTTCCCGGAAATGCAGTTGCGTATAATAAGGCGGAACCCATGATGCAGAATATATTATAAATCAAAACGGGAAAATCGTTTTGTATATTTAGAAAATCTGGTATTTTGTCCGAACAAAAATAAGACAACCGACCGGAGGCGGACCATGGGGCTGGACAGGATTGACAAGAAAATTTTGAATACCCTTCAGGAAAACGGGAAAATTACGAATTCCAAATTATCTCAAATTGTGGGTATTTCCGCCCCGGCCACCCTGGAGCGGGTAAAGCGGTTGGAGCAATCCGGTGTGATTTCCCATTTTACTGCGGTGGTGGATCCTGAAAGAATCGGTTTTTCCATCATGGCCATCGTCTCCATCTCTCTGAGCCTGAGCAAGCTTTCATCCCTGGACAAAATCAAGGAGCGGTTTGCGAAATTGGAAGAGGTGATTGAATGCTACCAGATTGCAGGGGCCAACGACTTTATCCTTAAGGTCTTTGCAAAGGACATCAAGGCCTACGGGGAATTCATGAACCGGAAACTGACCCAGATCGAAGGCATCCAGAGCATCCAGTCTTCTTTCATCATTGATAACATCAAGAATAAAAAGATGCTGAAACTGGATCTGGAAACGGAGTACGAGCGGGCCTGATCCGGGGACAAAGCCTAACTCAAGCCCTCATTCAATAATTCAGTTTCTTTTTTGCATCAGCCGTATTGTGACGGGAACCCCTAAGTTTTCCGTCAGGGACCGTTCCGTTGTAAACATCAGCTGCTCCAGGTTTTTAATCTCATCGGAGAACAGGGCGTCATCCAGAACCAGTGAAATTCCCAGTGCCTCTGTGCCGTTCAGCCGGATTCTTTCCATATCGCAGTCCGGGTCAGAAATCCCCAGTGCCTGCTTGAGATACACAGCGGTCTGCTCCTGGGAGACTTTAATTCCTGAAATAATCATATAATCATCCGCCCGTTCCGTCAGCCATTCCATGCGTATGAATGGGGAGCCGCAACCGCAGGGCTCGGTGATGAGCCTGGCCATGTCGCCGGTGCGAAACCGCACCAGAGGGAGGGCCCGTGCGGACAAGGTCGTCAGCACCAGTTCCCCTGCGGTGCCTGCCGGCAGGGTCTGGCCCGTAGCCGGATCGATGATTTCAGGCAGGATGTGGTCGTCACAGATATGCAGCCCGCAGTGGTCGCCGCATTCGTGGGCAATGGCCGGACCGGGAATTTCACTGAGCCCGTAGTGCTGCCAGATATCCGCATGGAGGCGTGCCTCAAGGTCCTTTACAATGTCTTTTGTTACGGGTTCTCCCACCAGGATGATCCGTTTCAGGTTCAGTTCATTGGGATGGCGCTCCCGTTCGAACATATGATCTGTAAGCTGTTCGGCAAAGGCCAGGGTGGTCACCAGAGTGGTGGTCTTGTAGTCCCGCAGCACCATCAGGGTTTTGGAAAGGGACAGCATGCTGTTTGGAATAACGCTTGCCCCCAGAAGTTCCCCGCCGTCCTTATAATCCCTGCCCCAGTTGGCCAGGCCCGCGGGCAGGTGAATCTGGAGGATGTCCATATCCGTTACCCCGCAGGCGTTAAGGCTTCGGGCCACAAGTTTTTTCCATATCAGCAGATCTGCCTGGGTGTAGCCGCTGATGGAGGGGCGGTCCCCCGTGCCGGGGGCCGTGTGAATCCGGACGATATCCCTCAAAGGAACGGCAAACAGACCGTAGGGATAGTGCAGCCCTAAATCAGCCCGTTTCATGAACGGCAGTTTTTCAATGTCTTCAAGGGCGCCTATTGCCTGGGGGGTAAGGTTGTGTGATTCAAACCGTTTCCGGTGGAAGGGCACGTTTTTGTAGGCCCGGTTCAATGTGCTCTGGAGCCTTTCCAGTTTCAGTTGTTCTTTGTCCGCCGTATCCATTGGGTTGGTTCCGTTCGGCATCAGTTTCCCCTCCCGTCGTAAAAATCTCCGTAATCCTGCCCCAGATAAGCCCGTTTGACGTCATCGTCCACCAGCAGCTCGTCCGCACTGCCCTGGAGCACCATTTTCCCTGTTTCCAGCACATATCCGCGGTCAGCGATCTTCAGGGCCGCCCTGGCATTTTGCTCCACAAGAAGGATGGTTACCCCCTGGTTCCTCAACGTTTCAATGGTCTCAAATATCATATCCACGATTTTGGGTGCCAGTCCCATGGAGGGTTCGTCTAGAACCAGTAAGCGGGGCCTTGCCATAAGGGCCCGGGCAATGGCCAGCATCTGCTGTTCCCCGCCGGACAGGGTGCCGGCAAGCTGGTCGGCACGCTCCCTGAGAATCGGGAACATTGAAAGGACCATCTTAAAATCTTTTTCCACCTCGGCCTTCATCCGTTTGCGGTACATGGTGTAAGCGCCCATCTTTAGGTTGTCCATGACGCTCAAGGGAGAAAATATCTGCCTTCCCTCCGGCACCATGCTGATACCGGCACGTACAATGGACGGCGGGGACATGCCCCGCAGGGAATTATCCTCAAACGAGATTTCCCCGGACCAGGTTTTCATCAGGCCGCAGACGGCCAGCAGCAACGAGCTTTTGCCCGCACCATTGGCCCCGATAATGGAGATCAGTTCTCCTTTCTTAACGGAGAGGCTGACCCCGTGGACCGCCGTGATGCTGCCGTAACTGCACTTCAGGTTCTTAATTCTCAGCATCGTTGGTCCTTTGAAATAGGCTGCGGTAACTGTGCTCCAGGTTTTTGATTCTCAGCATCTTTTATCCCCCCAGGTAGGCCGCCATGACCGCTTCATCGTTCTGTATCTCCCTCGGGGTGCCCTGGGCAAGCTTTCTGCCCTGGTCCAGCACGATGACTTTATCCGATATGCCCATGGCCAGGCTCATGTCATGTTCCACCAGCATCATCGTCACCCCCCTGTCCTTAACGGCCCGGATCAGTTGCCCCAGGTTTTCCGTTTCAACGGCATTCAGTCCGGCGGCAGGTTCGTCCAGAAGGAGCAAGAGCGGATCTGATGCCAGGGCCCTGGCGATTTCCGCGGTCTTCTGCCGTCCCACGGGCAGGTCCCCCGCAGGTTTATGGGCGTCGTCAATGAGCCCGGTGAACTCAAGCAGGGATTCGGCCTTTTCCACGGCGGCCTTTTCCTCCCGGTTTACCCAGGGAAAGCGGGTGACGGCGCCCCAGAATCCGCAGCGGGTGCGTACATGCATACCCACAAGCACGTTTTCAAGCAGTGTCATGGAACCGAACAGTTCTACATGCTGGAAGGTCCTGGCAATGCCGGCCTTTACCAGCTGGTGAACCGCCATTTTCCGGGTGTTCCGCCCGTTGAAAATCACCTGTCCGTTGTCCGGGGCATAGATGCCCGTGATCATGTTGAACAAGGTGGTCTTCCCGGCACCGTTGGGACCGATGAGGCCGCAGACAATACCGGGTTCGATGGAAAAGGAAATGTTGTCCTGTGCCTTTACCCCGCCGAAGAGTTTGGTCAGCCCCTGGACGTCCAGTATCGGCTGCTGTGACTGGGCCTGTCGAAGATCCTGATTTGTCATTGTCTCTTTTTCCTTGAGGCATGGTAGATATCCAGAAATCCGCGGGTGAGTCCCTGGGGCATAAAGATCATCACCAGCATCAGAACCAGGCCGAAGACGATCATTTCATATTCGGCAAATCCGTGCAGGACCTCGGGCAGCAATGTTAAAAGGCCTGCGCCCAGCAGGGCCCCCCAGATGCTTGCCATACCACCGATCACTACCATGGTGACCATCTTTACGGAGACCATGAATCCGAAGGACTCTGGACTGATAAACAGGACAAAGTGGGCGTACAGAAAACCGGCAACGGCCCCCAGTGCCGCCGCAAACATGAAGACTTTCAACTTGAGGTAATGGGTGTTCACCCCCACGGCCAGGGCGGCGTTTTCCCCGTCGTGTATGGCACGCAGCGCCCGTCCCATCCGTGACCTAAGGATTCTGCGGCAAATGAGGATGGCCGCAAGTACCACGGCCCACACCAGAAAGAAGTAGGATTTTCCGGACATGAATACCATGGGGCCTGCCTCAAGCACCGGGATGCCCACAAATCCTGATGCACCGCCTGTCACACTGCTCCACTCCCGGAACAGGATATTGACGATCATACCGAACCCCAGGGTACCCATACCCAGGTAATACCCGGAGAGGCGGAGCGTGGGCAGCCCCACGATAAAGGCCACCAGAACGGCACCCCCAACGGCGCAGATCAGGGCCAGCCATGGGGAAAGGGCATAGGTGCCGGATAAAATCGCCGTGGCATAGGCTCCGATACCGTAAAAGGCGGCATGTCCCAGGGATACCTGGCCGGCATATCCCATCAGCATGTTCAGTCCCAGGGCCAGCAGGGTGTTGATGCCGATAAAGGTCATTATTTGGAGATAATAGGTGTTTTCCGTGACCAAACCCAGAAGGATGACGGCCGCAAGGAATATGCTGTTTTCGATACGTGCTCTGGAACGTGCGCTTAATTTGTCACTCATGCTAAAACCGCTTTGCCTCTTTGGCTGCGAAGAGTCCGCCAGGGCGGATGTAGAGGATCAGGAGAAGGAGAATAAAGGCAATGGCATCTTTCAGACCCGAAGAGATCAGGCCGGCGCCCAAAGATTCCAACACCCCCAGCAGGATACCGCCGGCAAAGGCCCCCCACAGGCTGCCCAGCCCCCCGATCATGGCGGCGCAGAAGCCCTTGAGGCCCAGAATGGTGCCCATATCGTAGGAACTCATGGTGATGGGGGCAATGAAGATCCCGGCGATGGCCCCGCATCCCGTGCTGATGGCAAAGGCCAGCACGGCCATCCGTTCGGAGGGAATGCCGGATAGCCAGGCCGCCTTCTGGTTGACGGCGCAGGCCACCATGGCTTTCCCGGTCAACGTTTTTTTCAGAAAAAAATGAATTCCCCCGGCAAGACCGATGGCTCCCAGTACAATCCAGATGCTCTGTGGCAGCAGTGCCGCCCCGAGAATCTCGATGGACTCGTGACTGGAGAAGGAGGGGACGCTGAACGGGTCCTTGCCCCAGGCGAGCATGCCGGTGCCCCGCAAAAAGATCGAGGCCCCGACGGTAATGATCACCAGCACGATGGGGTTTGACGCTTTTGCCGTGCGTATAGCGAACCGCTCGAACAGCAGTCCCAGGGTGCAGCCCAGCGCCATGGCGGCCAGTATGGCCAGGGGCAGGGGCCAGGCCAGATGTACCCAGAAGGTCACCATGGCCATGGCCCCCACCATGACAAACTCACCGTGGGCAAAGTTGATGAGTTCCGTGGAGCTGTACAGCATGGACAGCCCCACGGCAATCACCGCATAAATGGCACCGGTGGTTATTCCTGAAAAGAGGTATTGGATGATTTCCTGCATTCACTTCCCTATTTAATAAGTTTCCAGGTGCCGTTCTGGATCTCCACCATGACGAAGGCTTTCGGAGAAAGCCCGTTGTGGTCTTGGGCGGAGAAGTTAAACTCGCCTGTGGTGCCCATGTGGCCCTGGGTGGATTCCAGTGCATCACGGATCTTGTTCTTATCACCGCCGCTGCCCTTCAAGGCACCGGCAAGCAGGTTCACGGCATCGTAGGCATAGCCGCCGAAGCCGGATACATTGGCGTTGTACATGGCATTATAATCCTTCTGGTAGTCTTCCAGGATGGCCCTCTGGGGATCACTGCCGTCAAGCAGACCGGTCACAAGGATCTTGCCCGTGGGAAGGATAATACCGTTGGCTGCATCCCCGGCCAGCTCAATGAACTTGGGCGAGGCAACCCCGTGGCTCTGGTACAGGGGCAGATCAATTTTAAGCTGCTTTACGTTTTTGGCCACAACCGCAGGTCCGGGGTTGGTGCCCCAGCATACGATGGCATCGGGACCCGCCGCCTTGATCTTGGTCAGCTGGGCTGTCATGTCAGTGTCTTTGGCGCCGAAACTGTCCGCCTGAACCACTTCAAGACCGAAATCTTTGGCCTGGTTCAGCAACTGGTGCTTACCGCTTTCCCCGAAGGAGTTGGAGACGGTGAGGACACCGATCTTTTTAATACCCCGGGCCTTCATATGCTGATAAACGGCAGCCACGGCCAGAAGGTCACTCTGGGCGGTTTTAAATACCCATGGTTTTACCGGGGAGGTGATCTTCACACCGGCGGCGCAGGAGATCAAGGGGACCTGGGCCCGCTCCACAAAGTTCACGATGGCCAGGGTAGTGGGGGTGGTGGACGGCCCGATGATCGCCAGGACCTTGTCCTTGTGCAACAGTTTGTTCACGGCGGATACCGCTTTTGCGGGATCGCCTTCGGAATCGTAAATCACAGCTTCCAGTTTGACGCCGTCAATACCGCCCGCGGCATTTATCTTTTCGATCATCATCTCCATGGTCTTCTGCTCGGGATCCCCCAGGAACGATGCCCGGCCCGTGGAAGAAAAAATACCGCCGATTTTGTAAACCGATGCGGCATACAGGCCGTCCGCTGCCAACAGGGCCATCACCAAAACTGCAATTGCCATTGAGATTCGCTTCATGATCATCGTCATTCTCTCCTTTTCCTCATTAAAAAGAAAAATTAAAATTAGCCGCAGGACGTTTTCTTCTCATCATAAAAAAAGGGCTGCGGGATGTCCCACAGTCCTCTATACGCAACAAAACCATGGGGAGCCCTTTTCGGTCTGCCCATGGCCTCCGGGGTGTTGCGTTTGTTTTCCGCGTTTTACCTGGATGCCTACCGGGCAGACTTTATAAAAAAGAAGCCGGTAAATCGTTGGAACCAGTAAAAAAAACGGAAAGCCATTCGCATCCCCAATACATATAAAAAAGGTAAATCTTAAAAAAACAGCTTCTTTCCTAATGGACCGCCGTCCAATAGTCAAGGCTTTTTGAAACCATGTGTTTATGGGGCTTTTGGCGTTTTGTAGGCCTGAAAATTAAAAGGCTTGCGATTGTTTTGCCGAATGCGATTTTTTGCTGGGAAAATTAGCAGAACGGGTTTGTTTTCTTAATATAAAAAAATAGCAGGCCACCCGATTATCTTATCGGGCAGCCTGCTGGCCTGTTAAGGGACAAAAAAATAACGGGGACTATCGGGTTTTGATGTCGTAAACCGGGAATTTCACCACGGTGGCGGTGCACATACCTTGTTCCCGCTGGATTTCAAGTTTGGTGCCCACGGGTTTAAGTTCGGGGATTACATGGGCCAGGGCCAGGGATTTGTTCATTCGATGGGTCCAGACCGGCTTGTCATGGACCTGGCCGACCTGCTCACCGTTTACAAAAATCTTTTCTCCGCCCTTGAGGGCTTCTGTGATATCAACGTCCAGTCCCACCAGTTTATATCGCTCTTTGCCCTCAGCGGCCATGAGTGCCTCTTTGCCCCGAAAGTCGCCTTTATTGCGATCCACAGACCACCCCATGTTGACTTCCCAGGGGGTGTTTTCCATGAGGTCAAAGCGTCTCCACAGAAGTCCTGCTTCCATTCTCAGGGGGAAGACGCTTTCAACGGCGCAGGGCAGCATGCCCATGGGTCTGCCGTATTCCAAAATGCTGTCCCAGACCGTTACGGCCTGGTCCGGGCCGCACATGATTTCATAGCCGCGCTCACCGGAAAAACCGGTGCGGGAAATCATAACCTTGCAGCCGAACAGTTCTGTTTCGTTGAGATGGGTGAAATAATCAAGGGCTGCAATATCATCGGGGGAATGGGCATCCAGAAGCTCCACAGCTTTAGGACCCTGCAGGGAAATCAGATGGGTCCAGTAATCGTACTCCACCACGCAATCCAGACCTTCGGCAGAAAGCTCCACCATGGCCCTTGCGCAGCCGTCACCGTGGCAGCCCAGCCATTGGTCATTGCCCAGGTTAAAGACGATGCCGTCATCACAGATCACACCGGTTTCCCTCAGGTAAGGACCGTATTTGGACTGACCGGGTTTGATTTTGTTCACATCGAAGGTGACGGCGTGGTCCAATGCCTTTGCCGCATCGGGCCCTGAAACCCTGAATTTGAGAAAAGCGGTGAAATCATACATGCCGGCGGCTTCCCGGATGGCATCGTGTTCTTCTTTGGGGTCTGTGTTGTAAGTCAGGGGCACTCCCATACGGATATACTCTTGAAGGTCGCCGCCCAGGTCTATATGGCGGGCGGTCAGCGCTGATGTCCGCGTAATTTGTGTCATGTCTTTCTCCTTTGTTTTTTTATGGGTTATTTGGATATCTGTTTGCAAAATTTGAATCCAAAAGCTTTCAGTTTGCAATGGGCTTCGCAATTGATGTGCCAGAAGATGGGGTGGAGCGTAAAAGGTCATTATTTCAGGTAGTTGGGTGTGTGTCCGGGGGGGGCAGGTTGTCTGGGAAGCTAATAAAATTCTTAAATTCCGGATCTGGGATTTAAGGAATTTGTCAAATTGGGTGGCATTCCTTTTATTTTGTCCAATTCCGTCGTTTGGTCCCGTCGCTTGGCTGTGGTTGATTTTACCGGGACGAACCGGTATTGTGTGAGCCTGATTATTAAATAAGGTAAATGGCAGGGGGAATATGCAACCGGTATTTAAGGCGGGAGCCGTACAATTTGATGTTACCGATGGTGACGTTGACGGCAATCTTGCAACGGCATTCCTGATGCTGGATGAACTGGCGCTAAAAGGTGTCGCACTGGCCGTCCTGCCCGAGTTGTTTTCCTGCGGGTTTGACAATGAGCGGATTGGCCGGCATGCCCAAAACACGCCTGAGGTGCTGGCGCGAATGACACGGTTTGCCAGGGACAGGGATATGGCAGTGGCCGGGACTCTGCCGGAAGCCGACGGCGGCCGGGTGTTCAACACCCTTTATTTTATAGACCGGGACGGGGAAATCCGGGGGACGTACCGGAAACTGCATCTGTTTCCACTTACCGGTGAACACCTTTATTATACGGCAGGCAACAGGGCGGTGGCCGTTGATACCAGTTTCGGCCGGATCGGGCTGATGATCTGCTATGATTTGAGATTTCCTGAACTTGCCCGGAAACTGTTTCTGGACGCTGCCGATGTTTTTGTGGTGTCTGCACAGTGGCCCACTCCGCGTGCCGGGCATTGGCAGGCGCTGATCCGGGCACGTGCCATAGAGAACCAGGCCTTTTTTATCTGCAGTAACCGGACGGGGGGGGGGGACGGGGAGCTTATGTTTCCCGGGCTGTCCACCGTGGTGGGCCCCACCGGGGACGTGCTGGCGGAAGCCGGGGATACACCGGGTGTGATTTGTTGTGATATGGATATGGGGCAGGTGGCAGCTTTCAGGCGGACCATTCCCATCAGAAAAGACAGAAGGGAAGATATATATGGCTGATAAACGGGCCTCCCTGGATGAAATCCGGGCCCTGGCTGCGGACTACCGGGCACAGGGAAAATGCGTGGTGTTTACCAACGGGTGTTTTGATATCCTCCATGCCGGGCATGTGTCGTACCTTGCCAAAGCAAAGGCGTGCGGTGATGTGCTGGTGCTGGGGCTGAATTCAGATGCCTCGGTCCGGGGGATAAAAGGGGATAAAAAGCCGGTGATCAGTGAGGATCAGCGGGCCATCGTGATGTCGGCCCTGGAGATGGTGGATCATGTGGTGCTGTTTGAAGAACCTGATCCGGAAAACCTGATCCATGCCGTGGTACCCCAGGTGCTGGTGAAGGGGGCGGACTGGCCGGAAGACCAGATCATCGGCGGAGATTTTGTGAAGGCCAACGGGGGCAGGGTGGAGCGGATTGCCTTTGAGCAGAATATCTCCACCACAAAGATTATTGAACGGATCGGGCGGCGGTTTTATGGGGCGTCCTGAAAAGATGACAAGCCGTGGGGTGGTGCCGTTGCGGTTTGACCACCTGGCTGCGGTGCCCGGTATCGTTCACGGTGTGTTTCCCAGAACCTGTGGTGTGAGTGACGGGGCTTTTTCCGGGTTGAACCTGGGGCTGGGCTGCGGGGATGATCCGGCGCTTGTGGCTGAGAACCGGCGGCTGATGCTGGCTTCCCTTGGGCTGCAAAGATCCGTGTTTCTCAAACAGGTCCACGGCACCCGGATACAGGTGTTAAAGCAGGGCGATACTATTAAGGATAACCTGTGGAATCCGGAAACCGGCACAACACCGGTCCCTCTGGAAGGAGACGGTGTGGTGACGGACATCCCGGATGTGGGGCTGGTCATCCAGGTGGCGGACTGCCAGGCAGTGGTGCTGTATGATCCGGTCCGGGGTGTGGTGGGCAATGTACACTCGGGATGGCGGGGAAGTATTTCCGATATCCTGGGAAAATCTGTGTGGGTCATGACAGATGCGTTCGGCTGCCGGCCTGAAGATATGCTTGCGGGTATTTCCCCCTCCCTTGGTCCCTGCTGCGCGGAGTTTATCAATTATAAGGAAGAGATTCCCGAAGGTTTATGGCAATATAAGGCGGATGGGCGGCCATACTTTGATTTCTGGCGGATGTCCCGGGACCAGTTGACGGCATGTGGCGTGAAACAGGGCAATATTCAGCAGATGGACCTATGCACGGTGTGTCATACAGACCGTTTTTTCTCCTATCGGGGTGAAAAGACCACAGGACGGTTCGGGGCGGTTATCGCTTTGACAAAATAGCACAGCTTTCAGAGAAACATATGAGCGTGAACCGGAAAAAAAACGAAATGAAACCCAGGACACGAATCAACCTGACCCAGAAGGTCAAGGCTGCCGGTTGAGCGGCAAAACTGGATCCGGGGGCACTGGATCTTATCGTGTCGGGCTTGAACGTGCCGGGACATCCGGATCTGCTCCGGGGCCTGGAGACACCGGATGATGCCGGGGTATTCCGTATCAACGAAGACACCGCCCTGGTGCAGACCTTGGACTTTCTGACACCGGTGACGGATGATCCTTTTGATTTCGGCAGGATTGCCGCAGCCAATTCCCTGTCCGATGTCTATGCCATGGGTGGCAGGCCGCTGACCGTGATGAACATCGTGTGCTTTCCGTCATGTGACCTTGCTACCGATATCCTGCCGGATATCCTTGCCGGCGGCATGGAAAAAATAACCGAAGCGGGTGCCGTGCTTTTAGGGGGGCATTCGGTGGATGACCCCGAGATAAAATACGGGTTGTCGGTTACCGGTATCGTCCATCCGGACCAGATACTGGCAAATTCAACGGTGCAGGCGGGCGATGATATTATCCTTACAAAACCTGTGGGCACCGGGGTCATGTCAACGGCGCAAAAAGGCGGGCTTGCAACAGACGCGCAGGTGAGAACCGCTGTTGAAAGTATGGCGGCACTCAACCTCTATGCGGCGGAAGCCATGGCAGGTATTGATATCCATGCCTGCACAGATGTCACCGGGTTCGGTCTGGCGGGCCATCTTTTGGAAATGGCAAAGGGCGGGCGGAAGCACCTAACGCTTTTTGCAGGACAGGTGCCCCTGCTGGACGGGGCACAGGATTTTGCGGCCATGGGGATGGTGCCGGCAGGGGCCCATAAAAACCGTCAGTTTTTTGAAGCCCATACCCGGGTGGCTGGTGGTGTTGACAGAAGCTTGACAGACCTTTTGTTTGATCCCCAGACATCGGGGGGGCTGCTGGTGAGTTTGCCGCCGGATCAGACCGGTTTATACCTTGAGCAGCTAGAAGAAAAAGGGATATCAGGACGTTGCGTGGGGCGGGTGAAAACCGAGCATATCAACGGTTTTCTGGATATTTGCTAAAGGGTTTTTTCACGTTGACTTAGGTCAACGCATATGATATTTGCTCTCAAGATAATTGAAATTTTGGACGCCGGAAGATGACACGTCCGTAAAGGTAGACTGATGAAAAAGGACAAAGGCAAAGCCTTTAGGGAAATAGGGTATTTTGCCAGCCTCGGCATGTCGGTGGCCCTCTCCATTTTCATCGGGCTGGGCATCGGTATCTGGCTGGACAAAAAATTCGATACAGAGCCTATCCTGCTTTTTGTGGGGCTGTTTTTCGGCATTGCTGCCGGGTTCAGCAACATCATCCGGGCAGGGCAGAAAGGCAAAAAGTATTAAAAGGGATACGAAAACGGATTTTTAAATGGCGGATCTTGAAAAGATAGTCAACTTTGTCACGAAAACCAACTGGATCCTGTTTCTGGCTACCAGTTTGATTGCTCTGACGGCGATGCCCCAAAAAGTGTATCTGGGGGTATTCATCGGCGGGCTGATCGTGGCGGTTAACTTTCATCTTCTCAAGCAGACCGTCATTAGAAATATTTGCCATGAGCGTGTAATGGAGAAGGGGAGTTCCCTGGTGGGAAACCTCCTTGTCAAGTATTACATCCGATTTGCAATAAGCGGGGCGGTTATTTTCCTGCTGATATCAAACCATATTGTTCATCCGTTAGGACTACTGGCGGGCCTTTCGGTTGTAGTTGCAAGTATGTTTATAGCAACGGTGATTGAGTTAACAAGGATATTATTCAAGGAGGCGGTATAAGGTGGAACATCCATATTTAGTTCTTACTTCATTGTTCGGTATATTCGGTTTGGAAGAATGGGCTGCAAGTCATCCTCACGTGGTTTACATGTGGCTGGCCATGGCCATCCTCATCTTTTTTGGCTGGCTCGGCGGCAAGAGCATCTCTTTGGTGCCCAAAACTGCGCAGAACGTATTTGAGGTATTGATCTCCGGTCTGGAAGAGTTCATGGTAACCATTACCGGTGAAGAAGGCCGCAAGTCCTTCCCCCTGGTTTTCACCATTTTTCTCTTCGTCCTTCTGGGAAACCTGATGGGTCTGGTTCCCTCTTTCTTTCCGCCCACGGCAAACATTAACACCACCCTGGCCCTGGCGCTCATCGCCGTTGTATGGAGCCACGTTATCGGTGTACAGATGCACGGTGCCAAATACATCAAGCATTTCCTGGGACCCGTACCTGCGATGATTCCCCTGTTCCTTCCCATTGAAATCATCGGTCACTCTGCAAGGGTTCTGTCGCTTACCTTCCGTCTTTTCGGAAACATGGCAGGCCATGAGCTGGTTGTGGTTATTCTGCTGACCCTGGGCGGTGCATTCCTGGCACCTCTGCCGGTTATGGCCCTGGGTTCTTTCGTGGCCCTGGTACAGGCCTTTGTATTCTTCCTGCTTTCCACCATGTACATCGCCGGTGCGATCGAGGAAGCGCATTAAACATTCGAAACTCACAGTTTTCGATTGAACACGAGTTCTTACGGGACTTTTGGAAGAAGCCCGTTTATTTTTAATACATATTTAACTTAAGGAGTAAAACATGGAATTTCTAGTTGGTAGTGTTTGGGCAGCAGGTCTTGCTATTGGTATCGCAGCTTTCGGTTGCGGCATTGGCCAGGGTCTTGGTCTTTCCGGCGCAATGAGCGGTATCTCCAGAAACCCTGAAGCTGCTGGTAAAATCCAGGTGAACATGCTGATCGGTCTGGCCATGATCGAATCTCTGTGTATCTACGCACTGGTTGTATCTTTGATCCTGATGTATGCTCATCCCGCACTTAAAGGTGCCGTGGCTGCCCTGGGCGCCCACTAAGCCTTACCGCTTTCATTAGAAAGTTCTTTTGGGGCAATCCCTTTTTAGGGGTTGCCCCTTTTTATTGTCTTCTCTATTATAGGGCAGGCGACTTTTTGCTTGCCCGGTGCATTGCCACCTGATAGTATTCAGTGATTGTGTAATAAAACTCACAAAATTACAGTTAATTGCTGGCGGGAGAAACGCCATGACCGAAGACTCCATAGATTTCCAGCCGTTACCGGACGCTGTCTCCAACGAGACCCCGGTACGCAAATCCTTCCGGGTGCCTGTCTCCCACAAGGAGAATATTCTGGCCATCATCGACGGCCATACCTATCAGGTTGCCAATATCTCTAAAACCGGAATCGCCATCCACGCAGACTCATGCCTTGAGTTCGACGCCGGACAAATTCTTTCCGGCACCGAGCTTCTGCTGGGGACTCAAAGACTAAAAGAACTCACCGGAAAAGTGATTCATTGCTCGGTTCATGACGGGGGCTTTCTTCAGTTCGGCATCAAGTGGCAGGGGATGTCCGCGCAGGACGTAACCATTCTGGAGAACGCCATCGTAAAGCTTAAGGACCAGGCGTTGAAACAAGAGTGATGTCCCGGAATACGGGACTTCTGGGAAGATGGGAAAATGGGTAAGAAAAAAGATGTGATGGGCAGTATCCTCGGGGCGGATGACAAGGAGTTTGAATCCCGTACCCGGGAACTGGACTGCTTGATATACCGGACAGGGGTGCCGGGCCCGGATAAATCGAAACCGGACACGTCTGAACCGGACCGGACTGACGCGCCTGATGCATCAGGCAGGCAAACCTCATGGAAAGCCTCCAGGGGAAGTGTTTCCGTTGAAATCTGGGAGGGCAGAGCCAAGATAAGGATAAAGGTGGGGTCTGACGCGTCCGGAAAGGTTTCCATGAAACGCTTGGCCAGTATTGCAGTGGATGCCATCATGGCAGAGTTAGAAAAGGAGGGTTCAAAGTGATCATCGTCTGTCCCCAGTGCGCCAGAAAGCACAAGGTTAATCCGGGCACCATCAAATCCTATGCGGAAAGCGGAAAGAAAAACGTACTGGCCACATGCAGATCCTGTAAATTCAAGTTTCCCGTCATTCTGGACACCCTTCTCAATCCTGACGAAGTCCAAGGTGATCCAAAGACCGAGACCGCATCCATCAAAAAACCGGCACGGAAAATATGCATCACCCTGAGCAAGGGCGGGGTAGGGAAAACCACAACCAGCGTGAATCTGGCTGCAGGCCTTGCCCTTGCCGGAAACAAGGTGCTGCTGGTGGATACCGACACCCAGGGGCAGTCCTCCTATATCCTGGGCCTGCGTCCCAACGCTGGACTGACCGAGCTTCTCACCAAAGAGCTGCCTGCCGAAGAGTGCCTGGTTGAAGCCCGGAAAAATCTTAGCCTGCTGAGCGGGGGCAAGTCCCTTGCCGGGGTAAAACGGATCATCGACCGCAAAAGCTTTGGGGCGGAATGGACCCTGTCAGAAGCGCTGAATCCGTTGGACCGGCAGTTCGATTATATATTGATCGATACCTCCCCGGGATGGGATCAGTTGATTGTCAACGTCCTTTTCTATGCCACCGAGGTGCTGGTTCCGGTGGCACTGGAAGTCATGCCCCTGCACGGCCTGTCTGAGTTTATTAAAAGTCTTGGAGCAATCCAGAAATACCGTCAGGAGATTGAGTTGAAGTATATTCTTCCCACCTTTTTAGATTCCAGAATAAAAGGTCCCCAGAACCTTTACGACCAGCTTGAAAAGTTGTATCCCCAATACCTTTGTCAGCCGATCCGCTACAATGACTGCCTGTCAGAGGCCCCCTCGTTCGGAAAGACCATCTTTGAGTTCGCGCCGGGATCCAATGTATCTGAAGATTATCGGGAATTGGTTCGAAAAGTATCCGGGGATCAGTCCGCCCTTGTCTAAAGTCTGGATCTGTGCAAGTATGGGGCGTAACGTCTTTTATCTTTGCATTTCACGGGAAAGAGCTACATGGGCCTGAGGTCGCGAATCATCACGGTTGTGGTCGTTGCATGCAGTATTATCAGTCTGTTTCTGTCCTTTTATATTACCGAACAGGTCCGCAAGCTGGAGCTTTCGAGCCTCAGGACAAAAATCGACAAGGCCGCATACGTCATGCGCCTGGTCAACACCCGCCCTCTCTACAACGTTGATCTGGAAACCCTCAGGGTCAACATGGAGACTTTTTTTGACGACGAGAATATGAAAAGCATTGCCATTCTCGAGTCTGACATCGATATCAATATCCATCTGGAGCGCGAATTTGAACCCGGTGGCATGGATATCCATAAAAACTTCTACATCTACTACAATGGCCTGAAACTCGGAAAGATCAGCGTTGTCTATTCCACCAGTTTAATTGAAAAGAAGCTGGCCGGGTTCAGAACCAAAATGCTCTGGTTCACCTTCAGCGTCATCCTGGTTTTGGCCATTGCCTTGGTATTTCTAATTAACGCCCTGATGAAGCCTGTGACCAACCTGGCCGAGGTGGCCTCTGAGATTGCCGCCGGGAATCTGGACAAGGAAATCGAGGAAAATGGTGTGGGGGAAGTGGGCATCCTGTCAAGAAATTTTGCCATAATGCGGGATGCCATCAAGGATAAGATCGAAGATCTGGCCCTGACCAACAAGAACCTGGAAGGGGAGATCCGTCAGAAAATTCTGAAAGAAAAAAAGATACTCCATCAGAGCATGGTCATCTCCTCGGTGAACACTTTTTTTCAAAAGTCCATGCTTGCCGAGTCCTACCGGGAAATCGCCGAGCTTTTCATCCCCATTGCCCAGGCGGTAATTCCCAGCCGTTACTGCTTTGTGGGGGAAACCGATGAGGATCGCAAGCAGGTCCGGATCCTTGCGGTCTCAGATCAGGCCAGAGAGGACTGTGAGGTACCGGGCCGAACTGAAGATGCCAAGACCCTGAGTACCTGCACCCAGGGCATCTGCTCGCGGATCGTGCTGGACAAGCAGGCCGTGCTTATCAATGATCCCACCGGCCATCCCATTTTTTTCAACCTGCCGGAAAATCATATTCCCATTGACGCCTTCATGGGCATTCCCATGGTGCTGGGGTCCGATGTTCTGGGAATGGTGGCCTTTGCCGGTAAGGAAAAAGGATTTACCAAGGAAGACCAGGATGCCGCACAAATGCTCTGCGTCGCACTGGTGGAAGCCTTAAGCCTTAAAAAGCAGGAAGACGATAAAAACCGGCTGGAGGAAATGATTGTCCAGTCCGAAAAAATGGTGTCATTGGGGGGGCTTGCCGCTGGTATGGCCCATGAGATCAACAACCCTTTGGCCGGCATACTCCAGAATACCCAGGTCATCCGGAACCGGATCCAAAGCCCCATCCCCGCCAACCTGAAGGCGGCCGAAGCGCTGAACATTGAATTTGCTTCGCTCAACGCCTATATGGAAAGCAGGGACATTCACAAGATGCTCGACTCGGTAATGGATGCCGGCAAAAGGGCGGCAGCCATCGTGGCCAACATGCTTTCCTTTTCACGGAAATCCGCTTCGGGATTTCTGCCAGAGGACCTGTCACTGCTACTGGACCAGACCCTGGAACTCGCTGCCTCGGACTATAATCTCAAGAAAAAATTTGACTTTAAGCAGATCCGGGTGGAACGGGACTATGATCCCCATCTTCCCAAAACTTATTGCAAGGCCAGTGAGATCCAGCAGGTTTTTTTCAATATCCTTTCAAACGGCGCCCAGGCCATGTTCGGCTCGGACAAGAACAGCTCCCCCACCTTTTTTATGCGTACGTATATGGAGAAGGATAAGATTTGCGTGGAGATCAGGGACAATGGCCCCGGCATGTCCGAAGATGTCAGAAAACGGATATTTGAGCCCTTTTTCACCACCAAGGCCGTGGGGGAAGGCACAGGGCTGGGCCTGGCCGTATCCTACTTCATTGTGACGGAAAACCACAAAGGAGAGATTGAAGTGGAATCCAGGGAGGGCGCAGGTACGGTCTTCAGGGTCCGTTTGCCCATGAGTGACCAACGCTGATGGCGCAGGTTACGCCTTAGGGAAAAATAAAACCGCCCTGAAAGACGCCGTCTTCCAGGGCGGTTGTGTGTTCAACGGGCGATAAGTCCGTTAAAGACCGCTGAGTTCTTTTCCGTCAATCACCTTGATATCTTTTTGGGCCAGGATTTCCTTGGCCTTGTCAATATCGTCGAACCGGAAGATCATGATAGCGTTTTTGCACTGGGGATTGGCAAAGGCATACATGTATTCCACGTTGACGTCCTGTTCGCATAAGGGGTCCAGGACTTTGTTCAGGCCGCCGGGTTCATCGGTGACTTCAACGGCCAGTACCTGGGTCTTGCCCACGGTAAAGCCTTCCTTTTTCAGGGCGGCCGTGGCTTTGTCATTATCGTTGACGATGAGCCTAAGTACCCCGAAGTCCGTGGTGTCGGCCAGGGACAGGGCCCGGATGTTCACCTGGGCATCCCTTAAAATGGCAGTGACTTCGGCCAGCCGGCCTTCCTTGTTTTCGATAAATATGGATATCTGTTCCGCCATCATATGATTCTCCTGTATTATAATTTGCGGTTATCAATGACCCGGACAGCTTTGCCCTGGCTTCTTTCAATGGTTTTGGGTTCCACAAGCGCCACCCTGGCGGATACGCCCAAATGTTCCTTGATGTCGTGGGAGAGCTTCGCCTCCATGGCCTGGAGCCCTTTGATGTCGTCACTAAAGGAGGTCTCGTCGATTTCCACCTTGACGGTGAGGGTATCCAGGTTGTCGATGCGGTCCACCTCAAGCTGATAGTGGGGGGCCACTTCCCTTGTTTCCATGAGCACGCTTTCGATCTGGGACGGGAACACGTTGACGCCCCGGATGATGAGCATATCATCGGTTCTGCCCGTGGGTTTGTTCATCCGGACATGGGTCCGGCCGCAGGTGCAGGGGGTCGGATTCAAGGAGGTGATGTCCTTGGTCCGGTAACGGATGACCGGGAACGCTTCTTTGGTGATAGAGGTGAACACAAGTTCGCCGGGTTCGCCGTAGGGCAGGGGTTCCAGGGTATCCGGATCCACCACTTCCACGATGAAATGGTCTTCGAAAACGTGGAGTCCTTTTTGTTCTTCTACACATTCGATGGAAACGCCTGGCCCGATCACTTCACTGAGACCGTAGATATCCACGGCCTTTAAATTGCATTTGGCTTCAAGTTCCTGGCGCATTTCTTCGGTCCAGGGCTCTGCGCCAAAGATGCCGGATTTGAAATACAGGTCCTTGAAATCAACCCCCATTTCATCCGCCACTTCCGCCAGGTGAAGAATATAGGACGGTGTGCCGCAGAGAATGGTGGGTTTGAAGTCCTGCATAATGGTGATCTGGCGCTTGGTGTTGCCGCCGGACACCGGAATAACGGATGCCCCCAGGCGTTCCGCTCCGTAATGGGCACCAAGGCCCCCGGTGAACAGGCCATAGCCCCAGGCATTGTGGATGATATCCCCGTTGGTGGCACCGGCCGCGGACATGCTCCGGGCCATCAGTTCCGCCCAGGTGGCGATATCCCGCTTGGTATACCCCACAACCGTGGGTTTGCCCGTGGTTCCTGAGGACGCATGGATCCTGACGATCTGTTCCATGGGCACGGCAAACATGGCGTAAGGGTAGTTGTCCCTCAGATCCTGTTTGGTGGTAAAAGGCAGACGCCTTAAGTCGTCCAGGCTTTTGATGTCTGTGGGTTTGATGCCGGCTTTATCGTAAGTTTCCTTGTAGAAGGGTACCGTGGCGTAAATCCGTTCAAGTGTGGTCTGAAGGCGGCGGAGCTGAATGGCTTCCAGCCCCTCCCTGGGCATGGTTTCGAAGTCAATGTCAAAAATGGGCATGGTGTTTTTTTCTCCCCTCAATTCTCCCGTGTGTATCTATTTGAGTTCGCCTTTGAATTCAGGCTTTCTTTTTTCAAGGAAGGCAGCGGTGCCCTCTTTGGCATCTTCACTGCTCATGGTCAATCCAAAGGCGTCATTTTCAATTCTGCAGCCGGTTTCAAGGTCCGTGGCCGTACCGTTTTGGATCACTTCCTTGGCCGCCCTCAGGGCCACTTTGCCCTTGGAAGCGATGAGGCCGGCGGTCTTTAGCACCTCATCCATCAGGCTTTCAGGGGCGCAGATTTTGTTCACCATACCATATTCCAGGGCCTTATCAGCAGGAATATTTTTACCGGTGAATACCAATTCCTTGGCGCGGTTGTTTCCTACCAATCTTGCCAGGCGCTGGGTGCCGCCGAACCCTGGGATCAGACCCAGGTTGATTTCAGGCAGGCCGAAAACCGCCTTTTCGGAAGCGTAGATGAAGTCGCAGGCCAGGGCCGCTTCGCTGCCGCCGCCCAGGGCAAAACCGTTGACCGCGGCGATGGCGGGAATGGGCAGCTGTTCAATTTTGGAAAAGATCTTCTGGCCCTTGCGGGAGAAGTATTTTCCCTGCAGCGGTGTCATTTTGGAGAGTTCAACGATGTCTGCCCCGGCCACAAATGCCTTGTCGCCGCTGCCGGTGAGAATCAGCACCCGCACCTGGCTGTTGTCCGCGATCTGGTCCAGGGCTGTGTCAAGTTCGTCAAAAAGGGCGTTGTTCAATGCATTCAATGCTTTGGGACGGTTAAAGAAGATGGTGGCAATGTTGTTTTCGATTTCCAGAATGATGTTTTCAAAAGACATGGCTTCTCCTTGGTATGGGTTAGAGATGTTTTGGATTTGTTGCATTGATATAGGCTTCAACCCCGTCGGTGATGGCGTTGCAGATATCCCTCCGATAGGATTCGGTCATCAGTCGCTTGCACTCCCGTTTGTTGCTGATAAAAGAGGCCTCCACCAGGATGGATGGCATCCGGGCGCCAAGAAGCACGTAAAAAGGCGCCTGCTTTACTCCAAGGTCGTTGATGTGGGAATACTTCGTCTTCATCCCCTTGACCATGGATTTGTGCACGTCGTTGGCAAGGCGGGTGGACTCTTCAATTTTAGCATGTTTCATCAGGTCGCTTAGAATGTATTCCAGGTCTGAAATATTTTTTTCAGAGGTGGCATTTTCCCGTGCGGCCACGGCAATGGCCTGGTCATCGGTTGCAAGGTTCAGGATATAGGTTTCAATGCCGGCCAGCTTCTTGTTCCGGGCCGCGTTGCAGTGCATGGAAATAAAGAGATCCGCCCGCTGGGTATTGGCGATGGCGGTCCGTTCTTCCAGGGTGAGTTTCTTGTCCGTTTCCCTGGTGAGTTGCACCTCGCAGTTGAGTCTGCTGCGAAGCTGCTGGGCAAGTGTTTTTGCAAGTTTCAGCACAATATCTTTTTCCCATATGCCCTTAACGTATCCCGGTGCCCCGGGATCTTTGCCCCCGTGGCCCGGATCAATAACGATCTTTCTGACCCCTAAGGCCAGTTGCCGGGCGATGTCCGAGGATTTCAGATTGTCCGTGGTCACCCGGTCCGTCTTTTCAGGTGTGGATTCCGCAGGCGTGTCCAGGGTGGCCTGCATTTCTTTCATGGGGTCCTTGGCACTGCCGTTTTCCCCCCAGACATCGATGACGATCCTAAACGGGTCTTTCAGGGAAAAGATCTTATAGTTTTCAAAGGCCTTGATATCCACCACCACCCTTACGGTGTGGGGCTGGTACTGGCCGGCCCGGGCCTGTTTGAGAAGGTCGTCGTTGATGGGAGTATGTTCGGCAACCCCTTGCCCAAGCCGTGCCTTTTCAATGTCCACGTAAAGGCGCTGAAAGGGTTTGTTGATTTTGGGATCTTTCTTGAGCAGACGGTGGACGTAGGGACGTTCATGGTCGGCGTTGACAACGATCCGCGTGTATTCCGGGTTGGACCAGAACCGCAAGCCGGTTACCTTTGTATCTCCTTTGGGAACCGGGACCTTTGGGGGCTGGGATACTGGTTTTTTAAGGGAGATGGGCGTTTTGGGAGCTGAAGGTGCTTCCGTGGCACGTCTTATAATGTCTTCGGGAGTGTCGGCTTCGTTCAGGTTGGCTTTATACCTGGCGATGGCCGCATCATCCCGGGTTTGTGCCTTCTTGGACTTCAGGGTTTTAATGTTGTCTTCGACTTTGGGGCTCGGCAGGTCGGCTATGGTTTTTTCTAGTGTCCTGCTCCGCCGGCTGTAGGCACTTTGGGGGTACCTGCGTTTGATCCGGGTCAGCAGGTCGCGGCTCCGGGAGACATAGGTGCGGTTGGCCGAGCGTTTGTAAAGCTTAAGGTAGAGTTCGGCGGCCTTGTACATGCCGGCCGGGGCCCAGGAACTTGAGGGATGCCGCTGGTAAATGTTTTCATATTTTTCGATGCAGCTCAGCCAGGCCGATATGCGCTGGCTGTCTGCGGGATTATTGCGCAGTTTTTTAAGACAGGTATCCGCCCGCAGATATCTTGTCTTTGCAGGGTTTGCCCAGGCAGTTGTGACCGAAGGCCCCACATTCGCCCATCCCAGGAGCATCCAGGCCAGCCAGACAACGGTCAGGGCTGCAAAGAAGCGGGGAACGGGCGGAGAGGATATCATTGGGCCTGGGTCACCTTCTGTTTGAGGTCATTGAGGAAGTTCAGTGCGTCCAGGGGGGTCATGCAGGCAATATCAACGCTGTCCAGCATTTGTCGAAGTGCTGCAACTTCAGGGTTTGCCGGGGCAAAAAGGTCCATTTGGCCTGCGTCTCTATCTTTCTTCTGGCGGCTTGCCGTTCGCTTTGCCTTTGTTTTTTTGTTGTTCACAGGGGGCGCAGGCTGCGGTTCTTTTGGGGGGGCGCCTGTTTCCACGCTGGTCAGAACGGTTTTGGCAACGTCGATAATCTCATCCGGGACGCCTGCCAGCCGCGCCACCTGGATGCCGTAGCTCTTGTTGGTGCCCCCTTCCACCAGCCGGCGCAGGAAGACGATGTTGTCGTTGAACTCCTTTACCGCAATATTGTAGTTTTTGATCCGGGGCTTGGTCTCCTCCAGGCGGATGAGTTCGTGGTAGTGGGTGGCAAACAGGGTTTTGACCCCCCTGCCGTTCAGGTCGTGGAGATATTCGGCCACGGCCCAGGCGATGCTCATCCCATCGTAGGTGGAGGTGCCCCTGCCGATTTCGTCCAGGATCACCAGAGAGTTTTCCGTGGCGTTGTTGACGATGTTGGCGGTTTCTTCCATCTCGACCATGAAAGTACTCTGGCCGGATGAGAGATTATCCAGGGCTCCGACCCGGGTAAATATCCGGTCCGTCAGGCAGACCGAGGCCCTTGCCGCAGGGACAAACGATCCCATCTGGGCCATGAGAACGGTGAGGGCCACCTGCCGCAGCACGGTGGACTTGCCCGCCATGTTGGGGCCTGTGATCAGCAGTTGCTGCCGTTCTGAGTTATCCAGGTAAACGGAGTTGGGCACGTAACGCTCACCCTGGATCAGTTTCTCCACTACGGGGTGACGCCCCTCCTCAATGTCAATGATGCCGTCCGTGTTGAGTTCGGGTTTCACGTAGTTGTTTTCACTGGCCCCCCGGGCAAGCCCCTGCAGCACGTCAACCGTGGCGATGAAATCCGCCATGGTCAGGATGTCACGGGCCCGGTCCACCACCTGGTCCCGGACCTGGCAGAAAATGTCATATTCCAGGGCGCTTCTGCGGTCCTGGGCATTGAAAATGGTGCTCTCCACCTCTTTCATCTCTTCGGTGATGAAGCGTTCGGCATTCACCAGGGTCTGTTTCCGGATATAGTGTTCCGGCACACGGTCGGACTGGGCCTTGGAAACCTCGATGAAATAGCCGAAGACCTTATTGTACTTTATTTTCAGGGAGGAAAGCTGGGTTTTTTCTTTTTCTTTGGCTTCGGTTTTTGCAATCCAGGACTTGCCGTCACGGGTAATGGCCAGAAGCTCGTCCAGGTCTGGGCTGTACCCGTCGTTGATCAGATTGCCCTCGTTCAGGACATGGACTGCATCCTCCCGGATGGCGGTCTCGATCAGCGATGCCAGTTCCTCCAGCCGTGAAATAAGGGCGTGCTGGTCCTCAAGACCGGTACCGTTGAGCATGGGGTGGGTAAATCCGGCAAGGTCGTTGAACAACACCGGCAGATTCTTCAAGGAGTTCTTCAGGGCGATTAGATCCCGGGCATTGCCCTGTCCCATGGAGATTTTGCTGCCCAGCCGTTCCAGGTCGTACACCGACTTGAGGTGGGTCATGACGGATTCCTGCACATGGGGGGCATTGAGAAGCTCTTCCAGGCAGTCCAGCCGTTCCCGGATCTTTGATTCATCCACCAGGGGATAGCGGGTCCACTGTTTTATCAGGCGGCCGCCCATGGCCGTGACGGTTTTGTCCAGCACATGGATCAGTGTCCCTTTTTTATCCTGGGTCTGGATGTTGGACAGAAGTTCCAGGTTTTTACAGGACCGGTCGTCGATCACCAGAAAATCCTCAAGATCATAGGGGGCGATTTTGAAGATGTGGCGGGTGTCCTGCATCTGGGTTTCCGCCACGTAGGACATGATGGCCCCGGCCGCAGACACCGCACCGGGCATCCGTTCAATGCCGAAGCCTTCCAGGCTGCGGGTGGCAAATTTATCCAGCAGGCGTTCCCTGGCTTCTTCAAGGTGAAATGCCATGCGGTCCAGATAGGTGATGCGGTTACCGGCGAATGCCTTTCTGACCGCAGCGTAGGCCGGATCGGTTTCAAAGGCTGCGGGCAGCAGAATTTCACCGGGAGAAAGCTTCAGTGCTTCGTCGATCAGTGCGGCGGGCAGGGCTCCGGAACGCCGCGGGACTTCGCAGACCCGGAAGGTGCCGGTGGATATATCCAGGCAGGCCAGGCCGGCTGCATCCTTTACCCTGGCGATGGCCACCAGGAAGTTGTTTGAGCCCCTGTCCAGAAGGGATTCGTTCAGGATCATACCCGGGGTGATCACCCGGACCACCTCCCGGCGCACAAGTCCCTTGGCTTCGGCCGGCTCTTCCACCTGTTCGCATACCGCCACCTTGCAGCCGTGCTCAATGAGTTTGGCAATATAGGTGTCGGCGGCTTTGTAGGGCACCCCGCACATGGGGACGGGGTCTTTGTCGTTCTTGTTCCGGGAGGTCAGGGCGATTTCGAGGATGCCGGCAGCTTCCACGGCATCTTCATGGAACATCTCATAGAAGTCCCCCATCCGGTAGAAGAGTATGGCATCCTGGTAAGTCTCTTTGATGGCCAGGTACTGGGCCATCATGGGCGTGTGTTTCTTTTTGGTCATGGATGATCAGGACGTGGGATGCCTTAAACCCCTTTTTTTTCGGGTGTTTCTTCGGGGGCTGCGTCCTCCGTTACAATATCTTCTTCAGCAGTCTTGTCCAGGGCAGGCGTTTCTGTTTCCAAAGCTTCGGGAATCGCCTCGTCAGGAGTCCTCTCTTGGGCTTTGGTCTCATCGGTGGTGTCACCCGCTTCCTTTGCCTCATTCTTGGCAAGGGCATTTTTGATATAAGGATCATGGATGAACACATCCAGCCGTTCCTGAAGATCGGTGATTTTCCCGTTGAGGGTGTCGATTTTGCTGTCCCGGCGTTTGATTTCACGGCCCAGTTTAAAAGATTTGATCATCCCCTTAAAGGCCATGTACAGGAAGGCGATGGCAAAACAGATTCCCCAATAGGCATAATTGGGCAGGGGATAGGCCGTATAATGGATGGATTTCACCTTCAGGTCGATGTTCAGGGCAGTGGTCGCAAGAAAGTAGTCCTGGTTCTGGTAGCCAAGCAAGCCTAAAAAGCCCAGGATAATGAGAAAAAACAAGAATTTTATGGTTTTCATTCATCCTCTCCGTTTAAATTAGCAGGTGCATTGTAAATTGAAGCTGATCATAGATCAAATTTTCTTTTTTTTCAATTCTTCTTTTAGGGCTTCTCTTGGGTTTTAGGCCCCTTGGATACTGAATTTTAGGCGTGTTTGGTATGGTGTGTCAAAAGGGGGCGCGGCGGGGGTTTTATGCCGTGGGGAATTTAAAGGAATACAGGATTGATGTGAGTAACCCGGCGGCGGTCGGCAAAGAGCGACCAGTCAAGGCTTTTGTCCGGTACCTTCGCCGGAATAATGATACAGGAAAGATGGAGATGGGACAGGAGTTTGGACCGTTTGATCCGTGTGTCGAAGGTGCGGGCGATGACCTGGCCCTCCCTGACCTTTTGACCGATGGACAGCGCTGGGTCCGGCACCGTATGGGAATAGACCAGGATCACACGTGCATCTTCTTTCTCCCGGGTGTCAAAGGAAACCACCAGGGTATGCCCGAGAAGATCCTGGGAGATATTGAGCAGGGTGCCGGATGCCATTGCAGGCACCCGGGTCCCCGGTGCAAGTGTAGATATTCTTCCCTTTTTCCGGTAAAAACAGATATCGATCCCCTCGTGGCGGGCATGGCGCAGGCCGAAATCCGCCCACCATTTTTCCGGACTGTCCTGTAGCATACCGGGATAAAACGGCCATTGGATGGCGGCGAGCGGATCGTTTCCGGATTTTTCATCCGGCAAATCCAGTCCGTTGACCCGGGCGATACGGTCCAGGTAGGCGGGAAACGACATCATTATTCGGCTTTAAGGATAATCTTATGTCCCATGAGGTTGATGTCCTCGATCACACCTTTGACTTCCTTTTGCTCCCCTAAAAGGCCCCTGAGAAGAAAGGTGCCGTCTGCCGACGGTGTGATGGCCGCTACGTTTTCCATCAAAAGCTCTTCAGTGCCGTCATGTTTCATATATACGTTGGATTCGCACATGGATCCCCCTTATTGTCTCTTGTATTGGGTGGTTTTTCGAAACGCTCAAGGCGTCCTGAGGCTGTGTATCATTCGATGGTGTCCGGATGCAAGAGATTTACACGGGGCGGGGCTCCTTTTTCAAGGTCTATGATGGCGCCTGCACCGGATTTGCCCATACTGCAGTTGACCACTGTGGTGCGGCCGACTGTGGTTTTGCCGGGCTGTTCGTGGATGTGGCCGCAGAGCAAAAGGCCCGGTTCCGCCTGCCGGATAAACCTGAGCAAGCCGCTGCTGCCGCTGGAAAACCTTCCGGCGACCCGGTCAAGTATCCCCCTGGGCGGGGGATGAACGACCAGCACGGTATCTTCATCCATGGGGCTGGGCAGTGTCTCCAGCCGTTCTTTTTCTTTCAGGCCGATGCGTGAGGCAAATGGCAGCAGGAAAGTCCCGCCGATGCCCGTAAAGGAAAAGCCGTTGATCCGTTTGGGTTCCGGGGTGAGCAGATCCATGTTGCCGGCCTGTGCGATGGCGGGTTCCACCCGTTTGAAATCGGTATTGCCCCGGATGGCCAGAACTTTTACGGGCAGGCTGTCCAGTTGGGATATGCCGGTGCGCCAGTTGAAAAAATGGGTGAGATCACCGGCCGCCACCACAAGATCGGGAGAGAATTTATCCAGCACCTTGTAAATCGTGGTAAGGTGGCCGGGCCGGCCGTGGATGTCTGCCAGGGCGTAAATTTTCATGGATATCTCCGTGGATTATCTCAGCATTAGATAGGCACCGGCCGCAACGAGAACGCCGACAATGGCTGCGGCGATAATCACCAGCTTTTTTTTGTTTCTTTTTTTCGGGATCTTTTCTGCAGCAATGTGGTTCTGGTGGGGGGCCAGATCCCGTTTGGGTTTGTCTGCCCGTACCGGTGACTGATTACCAGTCTTACTTTCGGTTTCAGAAGGGGTCCCCATCTCCGGGACAGGTTCCGGCGGGGCCGGTTGATCGCCGTTGGCCTGAACCACCGGTGCCCGCCTGCGCTCCGGCGGTGCGGTGATCGCCAATTCCCTGGCGCATTCCCGGATGATGCCTGCGTTAATTCGCTTGAGATTTTTGACGTATCCCGTCAGCAGGGCATGGTCGCAGATAATGTTGATTTTCCGGGGCAGGCCGTCGGAAAATCTGTGGATCTGCTGGACCGCCTCGGGATCGAAAAGGGTGTCGGAAGTGCCGGCCACCTGGAGCCTGTAGCGGATATATTCATCGGTTTCTTCATAGACCAGGGCGTCAATGTTGTAATTGAGGGTGATGCGCTGGGTCAGTGCCCGGTTTGCAGGTCTGTTCAAGGTGCCCCGCAATTCGTTCTGCCCCACCAGAAAGGTGTGGATCAGGCTCTGGCCGTCCTTTTCCATGTTGGAGAAGAGCCGGATTTCTTCCAGAAGTGTGTCCGACAGCAATTGGGCCTCGTCCACCACCAGAAGCACTTTTCTGTTTTTTGCATTGGCGTTTTGCAAAAAGCGTTCAAAGCTGATGAGAAACCTGTGTTTTGAAGTAAATTCCTTTTTACTGCCGAAGGCCGCAGCAATATAGTTGAGAAAATCCAGGCCCTCAAGGCTGGGATTGGTCACCGCCACCCGGATGATGCGTTTATCCAGGCTTTTGAAAAGGGCGTTGATCAATGTGGTTTTGCCGGTTCCCACATCTCCGGTGAGCAGGAGAAGCCCTGTGTGGCCATCTCCCTGGATCCCGTATCTGAGCATGGAGATGGCTTCCCTGTGCTTTTCTCCCAGCCAGAGAAAGGTGGGGTCGGTGCTGATTTGAAACGGCAGAGCATTTAGCCCGTAATATGATTGATACATAGTCTCAAGGGTCTGGTAAGAGGTTGCTGTCAGGGTGCTGGCCTAAAGTCTCCACGGTTAGGATTTACCAGTACGGTGGGCATAAATCAACCCGTATTTTGCCCGGAATTTAACCGGGACGCCCTTTGTCCGCGGGCTTGAGTGCCGTTAAAACCTGCCTGATCTGATCCGGTTTAAACCAGTCCCTGTGAGTGCCGTCCACAGGGATGCGCCGGACATTACCTTTGGCGTAGGTCCTGAGTTTGGGGTCATACTTTTCCATCCAGTTCTTGGAATCCATCACAAGGATATCTCCCTTATAGGGCCTTGGCAGATATGATTTATAGGCTTTCCAGAAGGCTGATTCCATCAGCCGGAACTGGGTTTTTTCCGGCAGCGGTATGCCCAGCCTGGGGTATATCCTTCCCCGCAGGTCGTCCAGGGCAAGGCTGTACATGTGCAGTTTTTCCCGCAGTTTGGGAATGATTTTTTTCAGTATGTGTCCGATGCCGAAACGGAACATGCCCTTCATGTGATGCCCCACGAAGGCGGACATGCGTTTGGTCTGCCAGAATTCGTCCAGAAAGACAAGGTGCTCCACCTCTTTTCCCATGCTGATGAGCTGTGAGGCGATTTCAAAGGCGGCAATGGAGTACCGGCAAAACCCGATGATGATATAGGGGCCCGAGGGGGCCGCGTGGGTGATCTCTTTGACGTTTCGCCGGGCGATCTCCCACAGATCCATGGGAATGATCCGGTTGTTTACGGTTTTGTGGGCAAATACGGTGAGGGTAAAGAAAGGGTGCCCCATCAGATCCTGTTTGGCATAGGCATCGGTATCCTCGCTGGTGCCGGCCACAAAGATAATGGGCGGACGGTCCCCTTTGGGTTTGATGACCCTCAGATTCCTGAACACGAAACCCGTGTCGTTTTCCCTGAGAACGGCGGCCAGGTCTGCCAATACCGGGTGCCTGAATATGGCCAGGACCGGAATGTCGATGCTAAAGGCCTTTTCAATCGACGTCACCAGGCGGATGGCGGTGAGGGATGAGCCGCCGATATCAAAAAAATTGTCTGTGAGGCGAATCTCGGTTCGGTTGAGGATCTGCTGCCAGATCCGGATCAGTCCGGTGACGTATGCGTCATCATTCGCGCTCTCAACAGGTGTGTCAGGCAGGGACGAGTTGTCCACCGGCCTGATATCAAGGGACTTGTAATCTATTTTCCCGGCAGTGGTCAGGGTAAATGCGTCCGTAAAACCAATGGTTGACGGCACCATGTAGGCCGGCAGCCGGTCGGACATCCATTGTTTAAGGGTGTCTGCGTCCGGTGTGTCCGGCAGGTCTTTTTTAAGGATAACCACCAGATGAATATCAATGTGCGCCTGATTGTTGCCGCAGATCTTTACGGCGGCTGTTTCCACCCCGGGGTGGGTCATGGCGGTTTTTTCGATTTCATCGGGTTCCACCCGGTAACCGTTGATCTTTATCTGCCGGTCGGACCTGCCCAGGAAGATAATGTCTCCTGACGGCATCATGTATGCGTTGTCGCCTGTTTTGAAAAAGCGGATGTCCTGCCGGTCCGTCCCGGGGGAGAGAAACCTGCGGGCGGTGAGTTCCGGCAGGTTCAGGTATCCTGCAGCCACCTGGGGGCCCCCGATATGGATTTCGCCATTCACCCCGGGCGGTGCCGGCTGGTTAAAGTGGTTCAATATGGCGATGCTGACATCGGAAAAGGGCCTGCCGATGGAGGTCCGGTTATTTACGGGCTGGGCGGATGTCAGGTCCGCAACGGTCACAGCCACTGTTGTTTCTGTGGGACCGTAAGTGTTGAGCAAACGGATCCGGTCTCCGACGGCCTGCTGCCAGGCTTCCAGCTTGTCGGCCCGTGCGGCTTCCCCGCCGATAATCACGAGACGCAGGGTGTCCGGAAGGGGCAATTCCTTGACCTGGTCAGCGATCAGGTGCCAGTAGGCGGTGGGCAGATCTGCCACGGTGACGGCATTGTCGTTGCAATAGGCAAAAAATTGTTCCGGTGTCAGTACGGCATCCCTGGATTTGATCACCAGACAGGCACCTGAAAATAAGGTGGGATAGATTTCTTCTGCAGAGGCATCAAAACTGATGGAGGCAAACTGGAGCACCCGGTCCGTGGGCTGGATGTCGTAGGCTGTGGCCGCAGACTTGGTGAATGCGGCCAGGGCGGAATGCTGGACCACGACACCCTTTGGGGCCCCGGTAGACCCCGAGGTATAGATAATGTATGCAGTGTGGCCCGGGGCCACGGGAACCTGGGGATTGGTATCGGCACACCGGGTGATGGCATCTTTCTCCCTGTCCACCAGCACCAGGTCCGCAACGGTGCCCGGCATCAGATTCAGCCTTTCGGTGTCCGTGAGTATCAGGTCTGGCCGGGCATCATCCATGATGACCTTGAGCCGTTTTTTCGGATAGCTGATGTCCGCAGGAATATAGCAGGCACCGGATTTCAGAATACCCAGCAGGAAAACAATGAGATCCGTGGTCTGGGGCAGGAAAACCAGCACCCGCTTCCCGGGACCACCGCCCACGGCCAGAAGAAAGTGGGCGACCTGGTTGGCCTGCCGGTTCAGGTCCTCGTAGGTCAGGGTTTTGCTGCTGTCCGTCACCGCAGGCACCGATTTGTTTACCGTGGCCTGGATTTCAAACAGGCTGTGGATGCAGCTTGTGGGGTTCAGGTGCCGGCGGGTGGTCTGGAGCTTCTGGTCAATGGCCTGGGTTTCTGCCGGGGTTAATACGGGCAGCTCGGTGAGCCGGGCATCCGGTGTGTCCGCCGCCACGTTAAGGAAATTGGCAAAGTGGCTCAGGATCTGGCGGGTGGTCTTTTCATTGAATTTACGCTGGTCGTATTCAATGGTCGCTTCCAGTTCATCCGTTCCCTGGACCGTAAGGAAAATGGCTGCCGGCGTTCGTTCCAGAAGGGATACGCTGGAGCATCCCACCCCTGATTTATAGGGGGTAAGGGATTGATCCAGGGTGTTGTAATCGTAGGAAAAGTAGATTTCCGACAGGGGGAGGCTGCCGCGAATGGGGCTCAATGCATGGATATCGGTCAGCGAGAGGTGGTCATGTTCCCTGATGGCCTTCCACTGCCTGCGGATAGCTGATATGAAGTCGGTAAAGGAGAGTGCGGGGTCGATTTTGATCCTTACCGGCAGGGTGTTGATATACATGCCAGTCCGGTCGGGGCTGTCTGGTGAGGTACCCGGATGGGCTTTACCATCTGGCCGGTTGTCAAAATTGCGGACAGATACCGTGGTGCCGAAAAGAATATCCGCCTTGCCCGTATAATGACTGAGAAGCACGGCCCAGGCTCCCATGAGGAAGGTGTTCACGGTCAGTCCTTTTTCCGTGCACAGGTTTTTGATTTTACGGGCGGTAACCGCGGGCAAAAATGACCTGTGGGTGCCTGTGGTAAGAGGCATGGCGTGCTGCTGGCGGCGTCCGGGGGCCGTATCTTCACGGTTCATCCGGAAGGGAAACACCAAAGGTTCGGTAAATCCGTCCAGATACCCGGCCCAGAATTTCTTAGCCGGTGATGTGGGATGGCGGTTCAGCCATGAAATATACTGGCGGAACGAGCCTGCAGGGGGCAGCGGTATCTCGGGATTCCGGTAGGTGCGGAACAAGTCCCTTAAAATAAAGGTCATGGAGCGGCCGTCCCCGATGCAGTGGTGGAAACTCCAGACACAGACGTACCGGTTGTCGGTCCGCTTGAAAAGGGCCACACGCAAGGCCGGCGGAGTGCTCAAGGAAAATCCGAGCCGACGGTCCGCCTTGAGAAACATATCCAGGAATTCGTTTTGTTCCGATGCGGCAAGATTGCTCCAGTCGTTGAATTCCAGGGAGAAGGTCCCCGGCGGGGTAATGAATTGCTCCGGGTGATCCAGGCCCTGCCAGGTAAAGCCCAGCCGCAGCACCTCGTGGTGGTTGACAACCCGTGTCCAGGCATCGGAGAACCTGTCCACATCAATGGACTGCTTCATTTCAAAAACGATTTGCTCCACATAGCACCCGGCCCCCTGGGGGGCTCTCAGGGTTTCCATCAGCATGCCGTGCTGCATGGGGGACAGGGGGAACCGCTGCATCCCGCCCCGGGTGGCGATGGGGTGATCGGGTGTGTCAAGCCCTTGCAAAATGACCGCATTTAACGCCTTGGCCATCCGATCTATTTCCGTCTTTTGGAATCTGTTCGTCCGGTATCTGAGCCAGCCTTGGAACCCCTCCGGGGTTTCCCAGAGTTCAAGGGTGAGATCGACGTTGGTATCTGAGGGTTTGTGGTGGAGAAATTTGCTTTTGGCCCCGGATAGTTCCAGGTGGGGAAAGTCCATGGTCTGCATCAAAAATAGCGTGGTGAGGCACAGCGGATGTCCCAGGGTTTCGGTACAGAGCCGGCTGACCTCCTTAAACGGTGCTTCCGCATTCCCGTACAGACTGTCCAGTGTTTGTTTTACCTGGCCGAGTATTGTCTTGAAATCCATACCTGAGGTGATCCGGCTGCGTACCAAAAGGGTGTTCATCAAAAAACCGATTTGGGTCTCGCTGGCTGTTCCCTGGCGGTTGGCCCAGGCAATACCGGTGATATGATCTTCCTTGCGGTATCTCAGGTAGAGCATAATCTGGAAAAATCCGAGCAGAACGGTGAAAGGGCTGGTCTCCAACTGGTGGGCAAGCGACCGGATCTCCTGTTTGACGGGTATGTTAACCGGAACTGCATCGGCGCGCCAATCACCTGCCGCGTCTGTGTTGGGAGGCTGGGTATCAAGGCCGGACAGGTAGGATGCATAAAATTTTCGGGATTTTTCCCAGGCAATGTCGGCGGCATGGCGCCGTTGCCGGATGAAGGAACGATACTCTGTTAGGACGTCGGCCGGATCAGGCCGTGGAATGCCGCCTGGTGTGTTATAGGCTTGGGCCACCGATCGTGTAAAGAGGGCGGCGGACCATCCGTCAAAGACCAGGTGGTGGAAAACAAAACAGACCAGGGTACGGTCTTCGCCCAGGTGAAGCACTGAGGTTTTGAACAAGGGCCCCTTGTCCAGATCAAAAGGGGGGTTTATCCGGGTGTCCAGCCAGGACTTGATCCCGGGAGCGATGCCCTCTGTTTGTGAATGAGATCCCGGGGCTTCACTTGAATCTGTTTCAAACCAGATATCCGTCGCCCCCGGCATTTGAAACGGTTCTCCGTTCTTATGGTGCAAACGGGTCGTCAGTGCCGGATGGCGTTCGGCCGTAATACTCAAGGCCCGGCGGAACCGTTCCGGATCAAAATTCCCCCGGATGTCATACACCAGGGGGATGTGGTAAACGCAAGATCCCGGGTTAATCCGTTCGAAGACCCAGATGACTTCCTGGTCCGGCAGCAGGGGGAGCGGTTCGTCCGCGGATATGTCTGTAGTTCTCGTGTCCGTTGTTTTAAGGTCCGGTGACCCGGACACGGCTTTTACAAAGTCTGAGAATTTTGGCCGGGAGAACAACACGTTCAGCCGGACATCTTTACCGAGGCGGTCCCTGATCCGTGAAATGATCCGGGTGCCTAAGATGGAATCCCCGCCCAGCAACAGGAAGTGGTCGTCGCCGGACGACAGCGTGATCTTTAGCGTGTTTTCCCAGATGTCCGCCACGGCATCCCCAAGATCCCCTGTGGCGGATAAGGCGGCCTTTTTTCGGGCTGCCTGGGATTTTTCCAAGAAATTTATACCTGTGGCCTTTCTTTTTTCCATGGTCCGCAATGCATCCCGGTCTATTTTACCCTGTGGGGTCTGGGGCAGGGCCTCCATGGAAACCACGGCGGCAGGCAAATGGGTCCGTGGCAGCCTGTTTTTAAGAAAATCAATCACTTTATCGGCTGATACACGGGCATCCACGTATGCGGTAAGTCGTCCGGGGCCTTTGTCGGGCGTTGCCAGAACAACGGCTGCCTGGCTGACACCGGGATAGGCCCTCAGGTGGCTTTCGATTTCACCGGGTTCGATCCGGATCCCCCGGTGCTTGATCTGAAAGTCCTTTCTCCCCATGAAGACAAGGTCTCCGTTTTCCAGGGCATAGGCCATGTCCCCGGTCTTGTAGCTCCAGACGCCGTTTTGTTCGGAAAACGCCCCGGCGGTGCGGTCCGGATCATTGATATACCCGTTTGCCACCTGGCAGCCGGCAATAATGATTTCGCCGGGTTCTCCCGGGGGCACCGGCAGCCCTTTCTCGTCTGCCAGGAAAATGTCCAGGTTGTCCACGGCTTTGCCGATGGGGGCTTTGCCTTGGCGCGACGGGGTGTCGGGCACGGTGTAAAGCGTGGCGCATACGGTGGCTTCAGCCGGGCCGTATCCGTTGATCAGGGCCAGTCCGGGAATCCGTTTTTTGATGTCGCAGAGCAGGGGTTCGGGGATGGGGTCCACACCGGTGAGCATCCGCCTCAGGCACAGGTCGACGTCCTTTGTGGCCATCCGTTCAATCATGAAGGGCGGCACATAGGCGCTGGTAATCTTTTCCATTGCCAGCCATGCCAGGAACAGGTCCGGATCAAATCGGCTGCGGTCCTCCGGGATAAACAGGGTTGCCCCGGCCATGAGGGCCGACCAAATTTCGTAAACCGAGACGTCAAAGCTCAGGGCGGACCAGAGGCTGCACCTGTCACCGGGGGATACGGGACGGATACGGTTAAATGCCTGGAGCAGGTTTCTTACGGCATCATGGGAGATTCCGATTCCCTTTGGCCTGCCGGTGGAGCCTGAGGTGTGGATGATGTAGGCGTGGTTTTCAGGGGCGACCTCAAGGCATACCACGGGGCTGGTTACTGCGGGGGGCAGCGCTGTCCCCGGATATGTATCCATGTTCAGGGTCCTAAGCGCCGGGCTGAATCGGGGCGCTTCCGACGACAGGGTGACGGCAAGCGAGGCATGGAGCCTGTCCGCCATGCCCCGGGTTCTGTCCGCGGGATCATTGATATCCAGGGGGACATAGGTGCCGCCGGCTTTGAGCACGGCTAGGGCGGTCCGGATGAAATCGATTCCCGGGGGCAGGCAGATGGGCACTCGGCTGCCGCAGGTCACACCGGCGGCAGACAGATCCTCCGCCAGGTCTTCTGCGGCCTGTTCCAGCTCGCCGTATGTGATCCGTCCCTGGGGAGAGACCACTGCCGCATGGTTTTCGTATGTTCTGGCAACGGCTGAAAAATGTCGGTGGAGCAGTTCCTGCCCTGTCATAGTCGTCGCAATCGAAATTATGGGTGCCTAGGTCTGTAAAACGCCTTGTATACCTGATTACAGCTATATACTATCACCCTGGATTTTTCAAACTAAAGTATGACTCTGATGTACTTTAGCTGTCCAGGATGGTGTCGGGATTTGATTTGGGAAGCGTTTTCTTTCGCCCGTAAAGAAGATCGTCCATAAGCAGGGCAATGCGCTGGTTGACGGGATTCCTGGAAATATACAGGCGCACCAGCCGGTGGATCAGGGTGTCCGGTTTGGTGTAGGGGCAGACGGCGATGCACATGCCGCAGTCCGATCCGATGGTTTTCCAGTAGGAAAAGCAGCGGGCCTGGTCGATGGACCAGTGGCGGAATCCCCGGGACTCCTGTTCATCGCCGTCGGTGATGGACCCAGAAGGGCAGTTGTCCGCGCATTTTTTACAGATCCGGCAAAAGGCGTCCATATGCAGCGGGGGGCCGGAAGCTGTGGAGGGAAGGATTAAATCCGTGGTAACCACGGCCAGGCGAGCACAGGGGCCGTGGACCCGGTGCATGAATATGCCCATGCGGCCCAGTTCCCCCAATCCCGATTCCACGGCCAGTGGCACACAGAGGGTGTCGTAGTTGGCATCGTTGTGCGCCCTTGCCCGGTATCCGAAACCCCGGATATACGTGGCGAGGATATTGGATATCTTGGCGGCTTCCACGTATTTTTGGGCAGATTCCTGGATGACACAGGAGGTGGGGCCTTGTTTGAGCATGCCCGGCCGCATGGGTACCGCAATCACAATGGCGGTGGGATAGGATTGGTCCGGCGGTGTTCCCCAGTCTTTGGCATGGCGGCCCTTATGGCTGTAATAATGGTGGGGTGCTGTAGCAATGATGCCGGTGTCGCATCCCCCGTAAAAGCGGACCATCTGTTCCACTTCCCTTGAGAAACGCGCAGGATCGATCGCTTTTTTTTCGGGGGCAGGTTCCCCGTCCGACAGGGGGATAGCGGCCTCCATATATCTGAAGGCCGACAGGTATATGGGGGCGGTGTAGGCATCGTGAAATGTCTGGCGGGGATCCCCGAAATCCGGCTTGTTGTGGATTTGTCTGTCTATCGTGGTGTTTTCCGGCCGCATCCGGTAGTAGGTTTTTGCAAGATCCGGGTGATTCTTGAGATTATTCCGGGCGAACATGGTATCCCGTTCATCGTATTGGACTGCGGTGTCTGTGTGACGTTGGGCGGGGGCTTTAGGAAAAAAATGTATGAGAGAAATGATTGTGAAGGCGACAAGTGTCAACAGGAAGATCGCTTGGGCAACGGTGCCAAATTTGGGGATAATTAACAAAAAGACCACGCCCGATAAAACGGCCAGTCCCAGGGAAATCCATGCGGCCCGGTTTTCAAGCTCCTGAAGCGACGAGGCTGACAGGGTTAAAAAGAACAGGGCACATCCGGCCCCGGCCAGTCCGCTCAATATATCCAGCATCTTTATTCCTTAAGGTGTTGAGTTCTCTTGCTGGCGGTAGACCGTTTTTCCGGCGATCACCACCCGGTCCACCGCATCTCGGCCTAAGAAATAGCAGAGGTCTGCCGGGGAATCAATATTCCATACGACCAAATCCGCGTCTTTACCTGTTTCAAGGCTGCCTTTGCGGTCGGCCAGCCCGAGCGCCCTGGCCCCGTTGATGGTGACGCCGGCCAGGGCCTCCTCACAGGTCATATCGAAGAGAAGGCAGCCCATGTTCATGACGGGGGTGAGGCCGAATACCGGGGATGTGCCGGGATTGATGTCCGTGGACAGGGCCATGGGGATGTCCAGTTCCCGGAGCATCTCCACCGGTGGTTTCCGGGTCTCCTTGAGATAGTAAAATGCACCGGGCAGCAGAACGGCGGTAACGCCATGGGCAGCCATGGCTTTTGCACCTTTACGGGAAAGATATTCCAGGTGGTCGCAGGACAGGGCCTTGAAGCCTGCGGCCAGGGCGGAACCGTCACTGTCCGATAATTGTTCGGCGTGGAGTTTTACCCGGAATCCCAAGTCGGTGGCGGCCTGGAATACCTTTTCGGTCTGTTCCCTAGAAAAGGCGATGCCTTCGCAGAATACGTCCACAGCCGTGGCGACTCCCTGGGAGACCACGGCCGGAAGCATTTCGGAGGTAACCAGGGATACATAGTCGTCGGACCGGCCGGCGAACTCCGGGGGCAGGGCATGGGCACCGAGGAAGGTGGGCGCTATATGAACCGGAGACGATTGAGAGAGGCGGCCGGCAACGGCCAGCATTTTAAGTTCGTTTTCCGTGTCCAGGCCGTATCCGGATTTGATTTCCACACAGGTGACACCCTGCCGGAGGAACCGGGTGAGGCGGTCCTGGGCCAGATCAAAAAGCCTTTCTTCCGGTGTTTCCCGAACCGCCCTCACCGTGGAGAAAATCCCCCCCCCCTGCTTAGAAATTTCCTCGTAGGTGGCCCCTGCCAGGCGCATCCGGAATTCTTCCGCCCGGGAACCCGCCCAGATCATGTGGGTGTGGCAGTCCACGAATCCGGGAAGAATCCACTGTCCGCTGCAGTTGATGAC
>CAJWHT010000032.1 GCA_913041495.1 uncultured Desulfobacteraceae bacterium
GGTATCGTGGAATCGTCCATTATCACCGAAGAGCTGGCCGCGGCCTGTCCGGGCATTGCCACCTCGGTGTTTGACAATTCCCTGGGCATGGAGCCGATTATCCTCTCGGATAATGAGCCGGCCAAAAAAAAATACCTGTCAAAAGTGCTCAATGAGGGCAAGTTCATCTGCTTTGCCACCTCAGAGGCGATCCTGGGATCTGATGTGGCAGGCATCCGCTGCCGGGCGGAAGAAACCGGGGGCGATTATATTCTCAACGGCACCAAATTCTGGATCACCAATGCGGGAATTGCCGATTACATGACGGTATTTGCCACGGTGGACCCGTCAAAAAAGCATGACGGCATTGCTGCCTTTGTGGTGGAAAGAGACTGGGACGGGGTGCGCACGGGGGATCATATTCCAAAGCTTGGCCAACGGGGATCCAATACCGCAGCCCTGTCATTTAAAGATGTCCGTGTGCCGGCTGAAAATGTGATTGCCCGGCCGGGCCAGGGGTTTGCCCTGGCCATGAGAACCTTTGCCCGGACAAGGCCGGTGATCGGCGCCTTTGCCGTGGGAGCGGCCAGGTCGGCCATGGAATTTGCCATTGACTATGTGAAAAAGCGCAAGGCGTTTGGTACGGAAATCGCCAACTTCCAGGCCCTGCAGTTTAAAATCGCGGAAATGTTCCAAAAGGTGGAAACGTCCCGCCTGCTTGTCCAGAAAGCATCCTGGGAGGCCGATAACCTGCCGGACGGTACCATATCCGCATCAGTTGCGAAAATGTATGCCGCGGAGGCGGCCTGGGAGGTGGCGGACGAGGCACTGCAGATTTTCGGCGGATTCGGATATACCCGAATGTTCCCCATTGAAAAGCTTCTCAGGGATGTCCGCCTGTTCCGGATTTATGAGGGCACCAGTGAAATTCAGCGGGTGATCCTGTCCGGCTTTGCCCTGAACGGGTATCAGCCCGTGATGCCGGCCCTGGCAGACCTGCCCCTGTCCGGGGAAGCAACCCAAAGCAAGGGCAAAGGCACCTGGCGGTGCCGGATGTGCGGCCATGTCCACCACGGCGATGCCCCGCCAGAGGTTTGCCCGCTCTGCCTGTTCCCCGATACGGCGTTTGAGGACAAATCTTCCAAATAATTATGCGCACCTAACATTGAATTTCCCGGCATCATGCCCATATTAGGCCAAAGAAGACGGTATTAAGGTCTTTTATCCCGGCAGGTGCCGGCATGAAATAAAACTTGGGTTTTGGCGCAGTCTGCGGCCTAAAGGAAGGATGCATATGGATGTGAGCGGAATCTGGGATCTTGACTACATGGAAGCGCTTTACAGGCAGTGGAAGGAAAATCCGGATGCTGTGGGCAGCGACTGGCAGCATTTTTTCAAAGGGGTTGAATTTTCTTCGAGGGGCCTGCCTGCCAAAGACGGCGGCACGCCAGTTCAGGCCGGCGTAGACGCCCTGATCCACCGGTACCGGGACCTGGGGCATCTGATGGCCTGTATGGACCCTTTGACGGCCTGCCCCACCTCCCATCCCCTGTTGGCGCTTGAAAATTTCGGATTGTCCGAAACGGACCTGGAAAAGGAATTTCGGGGGGTGAACGGAGAGCTTTCCGTGCCCCTGAAAGAGATCATCGGCCAGTTACGGCAGACCTATTGCCGCTCCCTGGGGGTTGAATACATGCACCTGCAGGACCCTGTGGAAAAAAAATGGCTCCGGGAACGAATGGAGCCTTCAACAAACCTGGCCAGTTTAACCGGCCCGGAAAAACGGCGCATTTTAAAGAAGCTGGTGGAAACCACCGCATTTGAGAAATTCTTGCACAAGCGCTATCCCGGGCAGACCCGGTTTTCCCTGGAAGGTGCGGAGGTGGTGGTACCCATGATGGACCGGCTGTTCTCCCTTGCCGCAGGGGCAGGGTGCCGGGAAATCGTTCTGGGCATGGCCCACCGCGGCCGGCTGAGCATTCTCACCCAGGTGCTTCAAAAACCCTATGCGGAAGTTTTTAGTGAATTTGAGGCCTGCTACGATCCCGAACACAGCACCGGTGCCGGGGATGTGAAATACCACAACGGATACCTGGCAGACCTTAACATTGGCGGCAATACACCGCTCAAGGTACTGCTCATGAGCAACCCCAGCCACCTGGAATCGGTAAACCCGGTGGTGGAGGGAATCGCCCGGGCCCGTCAGGACGGTTTGGATGCTGACGGCAGATCACAGGTCCTGCCGATGCTTATTCACGGCGATGCCGCCTTCGCAGGGCAGGGGGTGGTGGCGGAAACCCTGAATATGTCCCGGCTTGAGGGCTATCAAACCGGCGGTACCATCCACGTGGTCATCAACAACCAGATCGGCTATACCACCGCACCGGAACATGCCCGCTCCACACGGTATTCCACAGATATCGCAAAGATGCTCATGGTCCCGGTATTTCACGTCCACGGCGAAGACCCCGAGGCCGTGATGCAGGCTGTGAACCTGGCCGTTGATTATAGGTGGGCCTTTCAAAAGGACGTGGTCATTGACGTGGTCTGCTACCGCCGGTACGGCCACAATGAGGGGGACGAACCTTATTTTACCCAGCCTGCGATGTACGACCGCATCCGGCAACGCCCTTCTTTGTACAAGGTCTACCGGGATCAACTGGCCACCGATGATCCGGAGGCGGCCCAGGCGGCTGAAGCGATCCGGAGCGCTTGCGAAGAGGAGCTGTCCGCCGTGCATGACCGCATTCGCGGACAGGAGTGCGCCTTCAATGAGAACCGGTTCTACGAGGAATGGGATACGGTTTCCCCCGCTTATTCACCTGCCCCTGTGGCCACGGGGGTTCCGGAAAGAGAACTCAAGGCCCGGGCACATGCCCTGTATACGCCCCCATCCCAATTTACCCTGCACAGAAAGCTGGAACGGGTCTTTGACACGCGGCTGCAAACCGTATCAGAGGGCTCCGGCATTGACTGGGCCACGGCTGAGGCCCTTGCCTTTGCATCCCTTGCGGCCCAGGGGGTGCCGATAAGGCTCAGCGGCCAGGACAGCGGCCGTGGCACCTTTTCCCAGCGTCACAGCGTATTGCGGGACATGAAAACCGGCAAACGCCACGTCCCACTCAATGCCATTGCCGGGGATCAGGCCCCGTACCGGGTTTACGACAGCTTTCTGTCCGAAGCCGGTGTCCTGGGATTTGAATACGGATATGCCCTTGCACGGCCCCGTCACCTGGTGCTGTGGGAGGCCCAGTTCGGGGATTTCATCAACAATGCCCAGGCCGTGGTGGATCTTTACATCGCCAGCGGCGAATCCAAATGGCAGCGGCAAAACGGGCTGGTGCTGCTGTTGCCCCACGGGTATGAAGGCATGGGGCCGGAACACTCCAGTGCCCGGGTGGAGCGGTTTCTCCAGTTATGCGCCGGAAACAACCTGCAGGTGTGCAATCCCACCACGCCTGCCCAGTATTTCCATCTCCTGCGGCGGCAGGCCCTTCAGCCCTTTAGAAAGCCCCTGATCGTGCTGACCCCCAAAAGCCTGCTGCGCCATCCCAAGGCGGTATCCAACCTTTCGGAAATGACATCCGGCACCTATCGTACCGTGATCGAAGATACAGGCGCCCGGACCGGGATCAACCGGGTATTGTTCTGTGCCGGAAAAATATATTACGATTTGATGGAACACATGGATACCCTTGGCATAACAGACACCGCCGTCATTCGTATTGAGCAGTACTATCCGTTCCCGGACCGGGAACTGGAAAAGGCCATTGCCCCGTTTAAAACGGCTGCGGAATGGTTTTGGGTGCAAGAAGAGCCTGCCAATATGGGGGCCTGGGAATTTATCCGCCCGAACATACAGCAAATGCTTTCCGCACCGCTTGTGTATGCCGGCAGGCCAAGGGCCGCATCCCCTGCCACGGGGTATTCCAAACTGCATAAACAAGAGCAGGCCGCGATCCTGACACAGGCCCTGTCGACGGGCCATGGGCTCGAACGCAAAACCGGCTGATAATAAAAGGAGTCGCCATGGAAATAGAGGTAACGGTGCCAAGCGTTGGAGAATCAATCACAGAGGCCTTGCTCGTCCAGTGGTTCAAGTCAGATGGTGAGCCGGTGGAAAAGGGTGATCCCCTGTTTCTTATCGAAACCGATAAAATCACCCTGGAGGTTGAGGCCGAAGCCGATGGGATACTCCATATCCGGTCGCAGGAAGGGCAGAACGTTGCCATCGGTGCCGTGGTAGCAGAAATTAGGGCTGAAAGTGCGTCCCCGGCAGTTGCAAAGGAACCATCAGAGGCCAAGGCAAGCGAATCCCAACAGGAGTCTTCGACACCTGCTCCGGATGCCCCGGACGTGCAACGGCCGGAGGGCGGGGATCTGGCCCCATCGGTCCGGCGGCTGGCAGCCCGGGAACAGGTGGATTTAACCCAGGTCCGGGGCACGGGTCCCGGTAACCGGGTTACCAAAGGGGATGTCCTCCTCCATCTGGAATCCCGAGACGCCCTGCCACCCGAACCTCCACCTGCAGCGCAGGCCGCTTCCCAAAGCACTGATACGGACCCGGAGGCGGTGACCCGTGAGACCATGAGCCCCATCCGCAGCCGCATTGCGGACCGCCTCCTGGAGGCCCGACAGAATACGGCCATGCTGACCACCTTCAACGAGATTGACATGAGCCGGACCATGGAGATGCGCAACAGGTTCAAGGAGGCCTTTCAACAAAAGCATCAGGTCTCTTTGGGGTTTATGTCATTTTTTACCAAAGCCTGTGTGGAGGCGCTCAAGGAATTTCCCCAGGTCAACGCCTTTGTGGAGGGCAAGGATATTGTGCATCACCACTACTACCACATTGGTGTGGCCATCGGTTCCGGCAAGGGACTTGTGGTGCCGGTGATCCGGCATGCGGACAAACTGGGCTTTGCCGGGATAGAACAGGCGATCCAGGACTATGTAACAAAAATTAAAGAGAACCGGATCAGCCTTTCGGACATGGAAGGGGGCACCTTTACCATCAGCAACGGCGGGGTGTACGGGTCCCTGTTGAGCACCCCGATTTTGAATACCCCCCAAAGCGGGATTCTGGGGATGCACAAGATCGAAAAGCGCCCGGTGGTGGTGGACGACGAAATCGTTATCCGGCCCATGATGTATGTGGCCTTAAGCTATGACCACCGCATCATTGACGGCCGGGAAGCGGTCTCCTTTTTAAAACGGATCAAGGCCTGCATTGAGAACCCTGAACGATTGATATTGGAGGTCTGATGAAAGAATCACGTCAAAAATACGACCTTGCGGTGATCGGAGCAGGTCCGGCAGGATATGTTGCCGCGGTCCGTGCGGCCCAGCTTGGACTTAACACCGTCTGCATCGAAAAAGACGCCTCCTTGGGCGGGGTGTGCCTGAATGCCGGTTGCATACCCAGCAAAGCCCTGCTGGACTCCAGCGAGCTGTTCCACCAGGCATCACACAACTTTGCCGATCACGGGATTTCCGTGGCAGATGTCCGCCTGGACCTGGCCGCCATGATGGCCAGAAAAGAAAAGGTGGTGGCGGACCTGACCCAAAACGTCCGGGCGCTTCTGGAACGCAACAAGGTTGAGATCGTTCAGGGCGCGGCCCGCCTCACCCATGCGGACCGGATCCGGGTGACAAACGGCAAGGAAACTACGGCCATCCAGGCCGCGCACATCCTGCTTGCCACGGGCAGCGTGCCTGTGGACCTGCCGGATCTGCCCGTGGATGGCAAGGTCATTGTGGGCTCCACAGAAGCGCTGAATTTTGATACGGTACCGGAAAGATTAGGTATTGTAGGGGGCGGATATGTGGGGCTGGAACTGGGATCGGTATGGCAGCGCCTGGGTTCAAAGGTTACGGTCATTGAAATGCTTCCCCGGGCAGCGGCCGGCCTGGACGGCCAGGTGGCCCGAACCCTGACCCGGGAGTTGAAACGCCAGGGGCTTTCGCTTAAACTGAAAACACGGGTGGCCGATGCAAAGGTAAAAAACGGCAACGTAACCGTGTCACTGGTTTCGGATAAAGGCACGGAAACCGCCACCTTTGACAAGCTGCTGGTTTCCGTGGGCAGACGGCCTTCCACCGACGGGCTGGGCCTGGCTGATGCCGGGGTGGAAATCCATCCGGATTCCGGGCGTATTAAGGTGGATGCCTCCTTTTGCACCAGCGTGCCCTCCATCTACGCGGTGGGGGATCTCATTGACGGCCCCATGCTGGCCCACAAAGCCTCGGCCGAAGGTGTGGCTGCCGTGGAGTGCATGGCGGGCCTGCCCGGGGAGGTCAATTACGATGCTGTCCCGTCCGTGGTTTACACGGCGCCTGAAGTGGCCGGTGTGGGCCTGACTGAAGAGACCCTCAAATCCCGTGATATCCCCTACCGGTCAGGCGTCTATCCGTTTTCCGGCACTGCCCGGGCCCGCTGCCTGGGAGAGACGTTAGGCTTTGTCAAGGTGCTGGCCCATCAACGCACCGACCGGATACTGGGGGTGCATATCATCGGTCCGCGGGCCTCGGATCTGATTTCCGAAGCGGTGCTGGCCATGGAAATGGGGGCATCCTCCGAAGATCTGGCACGGACGGTCCACGGCCATCCCACCTTTTCAGAGGCCATCCAGGAGGCGGCGGCCGGGTTACTGCACAGCTAAAAAAAGGAGGCGCGTATGGGAAAGACAGAACCAAAAGGGCACTGGGATCCCGGCACACTGCTTGAGATGTCCGGATATTATTGGAAAACCTGCACCCTGCATGCCGGGGTGAAACTGGATGTGTTTTCCACCATCGGATCCAAGTCCTTGACTTGTGACCAGATCAACGCCGAACTGAACTGCGACAGGGAAGGGCTTTTACGGCTGCTCAACGCCCTGAGTGCCCTGAAACTTTTGAACAAAGAAAAGGACATCTATACCAATACCGAAGCAGCAAAGTTGTTCCTGTCAAAATCCTCACCCCGGTATATCGGATTTATGATTATGCATCATCATCACCTGATGGCTTCCTGGCACAGGATGGACCAGGCAGTGAAGGAGGGCGGGCCCATCCGGGAGCGGTCGTCATTTACCTCTGAAGAGTGGCGGGAAAGCTTTTTGATGGGGATGTTCAATATCGGTATGGCCGTGGCGCCGGGCTTATCCAAGACGCTGGATCTGTCGGACTGCAAAAGGCTTTTGGACCTGGGCGGCGGCCCCGGTACATTTGCCATTCACTTTTGCCTGGCAAATCCGGGGATGATGGCATCTGTCTACGATCTGCCCACCACGGAACCCTTTGCCCGAAAGACCATGGCAGGTTTCAAGGTCGAAGACCGGGTTGATTTTATCCCGGGGGACTATACAAAGCAAGAATTGGATTTTCCGGACAGGTACGATGCCGTCTGGCTGTCCCATATCCTTCACGGGGAAGATCCCCGGACAGCAGCGGATGTTGTCAGGAAGGCGGTGTCTGCATTGAAGCCTGGGGGCAAAATCCTGATCCATGAGTTCATCCTCACTGAAAACATGGATGCGCCTTTATTTCCGGCATTGTTTTCCATCAACATGTATCTGGGCACTGAAGGCGGGCAGTCCTACAGCCAGGGACAATTGTCTGATATGCTTGAGGCGTGCGGGGTCGGGCAGATTACACGCCACCCCTTTGTGGGACCGACGGAATCGGGCATATTGACGGGCCGAAAAGAAGGATAAGGCCGGCAGCCTTTTTGCGGCCAGCCCGGATGCTTTAAGACAGGCCGTGTCATTGCCATATGATTCAATTTAAAAAGAGACTTGAATACATCAACCAGCATTAAGGAGGACACATCATGATCCCGAAGATAGATACGATTCTTTTTGCCACAGACCTTTCGGATACCTCCAGATACGCCTTTGGATACGCGGTGGATCTGGCAGAAAAATACGATGCAAAGATAAATATCATCCATGTTATGGAAAACCTGAACCATTCCATGGAAATACAGGTCAGCGAAATGGTGGGCGTGGACCGCTGGAATAAGATGAAGGCGGAGACCACGTCTGAGTTGAAAAAGAAAATCCGGGACCGGGTGCACAGCTTTTGCGCCTCGGCAACCCCGGATGAGGCCAGTTGCCAGCTTCTGGTAACGGACGTCCATATCAAAAAGGGTCTTGCCTGGGAGGAAATTTTAGAGGCTGCCGATGCCCTTGATGCCGGTATGATCGTCATGGGCACCAACGGGTATTCTCCCATCAAAGAGGTACTGATGGGCGGGACGGCCCGCAAAGTTGTCAAACGAAGCAAGGTGCCGACCCTCACCGTCCGTCTTCCAGAAGAGTAATCCCAAGCCGGCGGTATCTCTTAAAACAAACTGAGCTGCTTACCCCCCATGATTTCCGTGACACTCAAATCAAAGAAGCGTAACACGGCATCGGCGATGGGTTTGAGTTGTTTGTCGATGTAATGGGCGTAATCCGGATCATCGTGGGGGAGCTGGACGGGAATCGGCCCCCTTAAGGTCATGATATAAGAGATTTCTCTGAGGTTATCGTCATTCAACAGCCGTGCCGCCCTGACATGGGGGGGCACAGCTTTTATGTAGGCATCGGCGGATTTGGTGAGCCTTTTTCTGTAAGCCAGGTCTTTGTCGTGACGTCCGGCTTTCAGGTCCAGGATGGTTTGCCGTATCCAGGATGCCACTTCCCGGTCATGGAAGACCCGGTGGAACAGGTCGTATTGGAACTGCCTGGCAAACCGAGTCCAGTCGGAACGGACAAATTCCAGCCCGGTGAAGACCAGTTCTTCTTGATCTTCGTTTGCCCTATCCCCATTTGTTTTGCCTTTTCTTGTTATAATGCCGGCGTATCTTTTTTTGGCGGAATCCCCTCCGCCTCTCAGGGCAGGCAGGAAAAAGCGGGTGAATAATTTTTCAAACTCCATTTCCAGGCGGGATTCAAGGTCGAATGCATCCCGGATGGTCCGGGTGAGAAAGGTGTTGATCTCTTGGGCAAGTTGTTTTGCCGCGTTTTCCCCTTGGACTGCTTCATCCGGTTTCAACTGAACAAATACCGAATCGGTGTCTCCGTAGAGCACGGCATAGCCTCTGTCTTCCAGGAACTGCCTGGTGGTTTTCAGCAGCCAGCGGCCGGTCCCGGTGATGGACCGTGACAGTTCCGGATTGTAAAAGCGGCTTTTGGTGGTGCCCATGACCCCGTAAAAGCTGTTCATGAGGATTTTAACGGCCTGGGATAAATGCGGGTCTTTTTCCTGTTTTGCCCGGTCCCGGGTGTCCATGAGGGTGGTGATGAATTCGGGAAGCACATGGATCTCCCTGGAATAGGTGATGCCCACAGGGGTATTCAGGTGGGGTGCCTCGGGATTCTTCCTGGCCGTCAGCCGGGACAGGGGATCTATATTAAAGGTGCGGATGATGGAAGGATAAAGGCTTTTAAAGTCAAATACCGCAATATTATCGAAAAATCCCGGGGACTTGGTAAATACCCAGCCGCCGGGGGCATTCCCTGCGTCCGTAATATCTTTTATATTGGGGGCAACCAGGCCGTGGCGGTGGATTTTGGGCAGCATGAAATGGTCAAAGGCGGCCACCGACCGTCCCACCCGGTCCATGGGAAGCCCTGAAATCCGGGCCCGTTTCCAGGTCAGGTCAATGAGGCCGGTTTCCCTGAAAATATCAGACACCAGGGTGCAGTCCAGAAGGTTGTAACGGGCCAGGGCTGTTTTATCCTCCCTGAACCGCCTTTCAATTTCCGCCACCTTATCCTGATCCTCACCGATATCCTTGCCATGGCCCAGGACACTTTCGGCAACTGTCTCCAGCCGGAAATTGTCAAAGGAATAAAAGGCGCCCCGAAGGGTCGGCGGACCGTCTATGACGATTCGTCCGCTGATATCGATACCGTATACGCCTTTGCGGATTTCCCTGAGTTCCGGCCGTTGCCGGTTGCGTCCCAGGGTAAAGGGTATGCCGTGCTGCCGGTATTTTCTGTCCAGAAAGACCAGGTCGAATCCCACCACGTGCCATCCGATGAGAATATCCGGGTCCAGGATTTCCATGAGGCGGACAAAGGCGGTAAGCAATTGCTTTTCCCCGGGCAAACGGACCATCCAGCCGGTGGCGGACAAAGGTTCCGGCACGGCTCCTTCAAAGCCGGCCGGAAGTTTGGGGGTTCCTTTGCGGGGTGACGCAGATGATTTTTTGGCCTTTGGGTCCAGCATCAGGACCAGCCCCGGGGGTAAACCTGAAACGCTTTCGGCGTCATGGCCTGTTGTATGGCAGGCAATAGAGTAAAGTTCTCCCCTCTGTCCGGTTTCGATGTCCAGGGACATCACGCAAAACCCTGGGCGATAGGCGGCCGGGGTAACGATAGGGTTCGTGAATCTAACCATACCGCCCCGGGTGACCCCTTTCCCCTGGATTTCCACGCCGCCGTTTATAAACCGTTCCATCAGGTAGCGGTCTTCCGGGAGGATATCCGATTCGTATGTGGTGATGCCGGCATCGGCCAGAAGCGTCCGGGCGCTGTAAAGTCCTGGCTGGGAGGTGAAGTAGAGGGCGTCCACAGGTGTGCCGCCAAAGGAGGTCAGTTCCACCTGCCGTCGCCGGTGGACCCTGCAATTTGCCGGAAGGACCGCGGACCGTTCGATAAAAAACACCGGGCGGTCCCGGGTGATCACCACCTCAAAGGGGCCCTGGTCGCAGACACCTGTGTAACGCAGGCTGTGGTGCCGGCCTTTCTTCCGGTGCTCCCGGGTCAGTATGTATCCCTTGATACCCGTCATGGTGACAAATTACCAAGTTGGGGACAAAAAAACAAATAGGGCGGTGCTCAGCGGTTTTTTTCCGGATTCTTGAATCCCAAAAAGACCCGGTAGGGTCCGGGGGTGCCGTGGGGAACAAAGGCCACACGGTCACCGTCGTTGATGACGGTATCAAAGGGGGCCACTTTGCCGTTGATAAAAACGGCTTCCACGGCGGTTTTGTCCAGTCCCATTTTGTCCATAAGGGTGTGGGGGGTGGCATTCTCCGCGATTTCCATCTGCGCTTCCTTATGGGGGATGTTTTTTTCTTTCAATGTTTTTTGCAGGAAGGAAAAGGCATTAAAGGTAATAGTCGGCATATCGGGCCTCCGGGTATAGGCGGTTTGTTCTCTTGTGTTACCCTAAAATAGTATATAGGGGGTATCATAACCTGTACCGGCAGATAATCAAGACCCCGAAGCTTCGGGTACCGGCAAAACAGCGTGTATCGGTGCCGTGGCCTATTTCCGGTTCACCAGGTAAATACCGGATGCCACCAGGACAAGGGCGCATACAAGGAAAATCGTCACGGGTTCGTCCAGAAGAAGGGCGCCTGCCATGACTCCGAACAACGGCGACAGGAAGGTAAACGGGGCGATGCGGGACACCGGATACTTGCGGATCAGCCAGAACCACGCCACATAAGTAATAAAGGCCACCCATACGATCTGATAGACAAGGCTTAAGGTCACAATCGGCGTAAGCCCTGTGATCCCGGGCTCTCCCAGCAGCACCGAGGCGGCCATGAGTATGGGGGCGGATATGCCGAGCTGGTACAGCAGGACCTTGGACGGTGAGATCCGGGTGAGGGGGCTTGCTTTGATGACAACGGTGACACTGCCCCAGGCCACGGCGGCACAAAGGAGCATGGTATCACCTAGGACCATCTCCCGGGTAGGCAGGCTGAAAGACTCATGAAATGCGGCAAAAATGCCCAGGAACGCCAGGAAAAGGCCCAACACCTGGCGCCGGCTGAGCGTTTCCGTTTTGATAAAGGCATGGGCGCCCAGGGCCACGACAAAAGGCGAGGTGTTCAGGAAAATCACCGACCGCGAAGCCGAGGTGAATTCAAGACCCCAGTAGATCAGGATGAACTCCACGGCAAACAGGGCGCCGGCAAAAAGCCCCCACCACAGCGTCCCGTCCCGTTCCAATACGGGCCGCCGCCGGACCGCCATCCACAGCCAGACAAGGATGCCGGAGCCACAGGACCGCAGGCCTGCCTGGAACACCGGTGATACCCCTTCAATACCCACTTTGATGGCCACCTGGTTAAGACCCCAGGATGCGCAGAGGATAATCAGGAGCAGGACACCCCAGAGATCGATTTGAGATTGAGTTTTCATGGCTTTCCGTTATAGATGAAAAGGGAGGTCATATCCAGCACTAAATCACCAATCGGGGATATACGTGCATTCGCCGGTTGTTTTTCCCGGCCCGGTGTGGTTATAAGTTAGGGACTATCGTCATAAAAAACATCACATCAACACAATCACTGGAGGACAGCCATGGAACTTACAACCCTGACCATAGAAAATCCCGAGGAACTGAACCTTATCCTGGGCCATGCCCATTTTATCAAGACGGTGGAGGACATCCACGAAGCCATTGTCTGCACGGTGCCCAACGCCAAGTTCGGTGTGGCCTTCTGCGAAGCGTCCATGGAATGTTTGGTTCGCTACAGCGGCACGGACGAGGATTTGATCGAGCTGGCCAAGAAAAATGCCTTTGCCCTGTCCGCGGGGCATTCCTTTATCATTTTCATGCGGGACATGTTCCCCATCAATATCCTAAATACCATCCAGAATGTGCCGGAAGTGGCCAGGATTCATTGCGCCACGGCCAATCCCGTGGAAGTGATCATTGCCGAAACCAAGCAGGGCAGGGGGATACTCGGGGTCATTGACGGATTTTCCTCCAAGGGGATAGAGACCGAGCAAGACATTGAAAAACGCAAAGGGTTTTTGCGCATGATCGGTTACAAACAATAGTAGATGTCGATATCTTTGGGAGGTGAGGCCGGATCAGGCGACCTGTCCGGCCTCAGTCGTATCTGCCTTGCGTTGTATCACATAGTCGTTCAAGGCGGCTTCAATGGCCGGATCAAGACCGGGCTTCCGAAAGTCTTTAAGCCGCTTTTCCAGGTGGGATGCCGCAACCTCGTGAACCGTGTGAGCCCCGTTTGCCACCCACTTTGAATGGTCTTTCCGGTTGAACAACACCGGGGATGACAGGGACCTGAAGTTTTCAAAGGTTGACGGATGGGTAAGGTACTGGCCGCCGCTGCCCACATCCGCCACTGCCCTCAGGTTAAACCCTTCTTTTTCAATGGTGATGGGGGCGATCATCTGCCGGACTATCCGGCAGACCTCTTCGTCCATCAGCCATTTTTCAAAGCTCATGGTTCCGTAGGACCCCATCTGCCCACAGGCGTGATAGATAAAATGTGCACCGGTACGCACGGCATTGCTCAGGGTCAGCGCACCTTCGGCCAAGGCCTGGGCATCGGGAAGGTGGGCATCCGTCAGGCTGCCGCCGGTCCGGCAGGGAAGTTTGTAAAACGCTGCCAACTGGATCGCTGCGGACGAAATCTTTATGGCCTCTGCCGCGCCGGCCGCAGACATCATGGTTTTCATATCCATGGGGGTGGAACTTGTGCCGTAAACCACGGGGGTACCCGGGGACAGCAGTTGGGTGAAGACAATGCCGGACAGGATCTCCGCGTTCATCAGGGCCAGAAACGTGGCCGGATCAACCGGGCCTGTGGCGCCGGCCAGCATCATGTTGGAGATAACCACGGGCTGGCGGTGGTGGGCCAGTTCAATGATCACCTCGGCCTGTTCCGGGGCAAATTGCAGCGGCGATGTTACATTGACCACGGCGATGACGGCATGGGTGGTATCAAAGGATAAGTTGCCCCCGAATAGAATCTCGGTCATCCGCAGGGTGTCCCGTATGGTGGTGCCGTTGGCGGATGCGCCGAAAACCGGTTTGTCGCAAAGGGTCATGTGGGCCGCCATCATGTCCAGATGGGCAAGGCCAGGGGGGATGTCCCCGGGCTGGACCATGATGTAACCGCCAAGATCCAACTGATCCGAGGTCTGGACCAGTTTGCAGCAGGTATTGAAATCCGCCATGGTTGCGATCCGCCGGCTGCCGTCCACCCCCGCTATAAAAGGAGCGCCGCCGGTGGGCAGGAAAACGAAATCGTCCCCGCCGATATCAACTGAAAATTCCGGATTCCGGGCATGGAGTGTAAATCGTTCAGGCACCGTTGCCAGGGCTGAGGCAATCTGGGTTTCCCTGAAAAACACCCGGGTACCGTCGGTTCTGAAACCATGGCGCTCAAAAATTTCGGTGATCCGGGGGCTTTTAAAATCAACCCCTGTGCTGCGGAGAATATCCACCGATGCCTCGTGGATGAGGGTCAGGTCCAGGCGGGAAAATCGTTGCATTCGGTCAACCATATCACAGCTTCTTTTTTTTATGATATATCAGTTCTTAAAACTCATATACCGAATATGGTTTCTTGTCAAATTCTAATAATTCGGTTCTTATTTTTTGTGAAGAACACCTCCGGAGTCCATGTTTCCATGTCACTTTAATATAATAAGGGGGGGATAGAAAAGCCGAAAATGAACTGGATTGGAATGGAAGTAATACCCGTAATGTGGGGAAGGCGCTGAAAATCGGGATTGCCCTGTGGCTTTAAAAGAGGGTGTTGGCGATGACAATCACATTTGCATTGTATTCAGACCCTTCACCTTTTGGGCCTGCTAAACGCGGATGCCCCCGCGTGGTATTGGCGGTGGGGCCGGTGGTTGCCGGTCATTTGGCTGCCGCCTGTCGTCACCGCGGCGCCTGTCTTTCCTGAAAGAGAAATTGACGATAACGCCATCCCGTACACTTTTTCTTCTGTCACAGGTGGCGCGACGCCGGTCCCGCCTCCGTTTTTGTGTCACTTTTTTGCGTCGGTCAACAAATCCTTTTATTTCATTTGGCCCATCAAGAGCTTCCTGGTTGACTGGCAGTATTTTATAGTCAAAAACCATTTGGATGCCTCGAAAAACGAATTTTATGTTGAAGTCGCCGTACTTTTTAAATACCATTTCACAACGAAATCAAGAAATCAATTGGTAAAACCTTTAGATTCGTGAAAAAAAACAACTATCGACGGTGGCCTGGTTCACCAGTGCGGCCCGTTCTTTCCTTGTCAAACAAGAATTTAATCCAACGGCATTTACAAAGATGTCATCCTTATTATAATAGATCATATTTTTTATCCTCGTACTGATAAAGGTGATCCCAATAAGAGACCACCACGGAGCAACACCATGAACATATCCCAACGCCACTTAATTACCCGAGACCTGGCCGCCGTTGCCATGGGGCACAAAGCCGCCGACCTGATAATAGAAAACGGAAAACTTGTGGATGTCTGTACCGCCAGGATACGGCGCCGTTGCAGCATTGCCGTGTATAAGGGGTATATTGCCCTTGTGGGTGATACGGCCCATATCCTTAAGGATGAGAACACGGTTGTTGTGGATGCCGACGGCAAATACCTCTGTCCCGGCCTGATCGATTCCCACATGCATGTGGAAAGCTCCATGGTGGATCTGCCCGCCTTTGCCGCAGGGGTGCTTCCCCACGGCACCACCACCATCTGTCCGGACATCCATGAAATAACCAACGTTCTGGGAATGGATGCGCTGACGCTTTTCAGGGACAGCGGCAAGGATCTGCCCCTCAAGGTGCTGACGGCCATGCCGGTCTGCGTGCCCTCCCTGCCCGGAATGGAAGATGCCGGGGCGGTGGTCGGTCCGGAGGAGGTTAGAGATGCCTACGCCCGGGGGCTGGCATTTCTTCAGGGCGAACAGATGAATTTTCCGGGTGTGGTGTTCGGAGACCCTGAGGTCCATAAAATCACCAGCCACGGTCTGACAGCCGGCAAGGTACTCACCGGCCATTATGCAGGGGACGATCTTAACGCAGGCCTGAACGCTTACGTGGCCTCCGGTATGATCGCCGACCATGAAACCACCACGGCCGAGGGCGCCATGGCCCGGGCACAACTGGGGATGTTTGTCCAACAGCGCTACGGCAGTGCCTGGCTGGATCTGCCGAATCTGATCACGGCGATCACGGAAAACCCCGGGATGGACACCCGTTTTTTTACCCTGGTCACCGACGATGTCACCCCGGCCACCATTGCCCGCAGCGGCCACCTGGTCAGGGTGTTGCGCAAGGCCGTAAGTCTGGGGCTCAATCCCATTACCGCGCTGCAGATGGCCACCATTAATGCGGCCCAGCTTTTGGAGCAAAGCAATTGGATCGGCTCTCTGACCCCCGGACGGGCGGCGGATATTCTCTTGGTGAATTCCCTGTCTGAGTTTTCCATCGAGGCGGTATATGCAAACGGCGGACTGGTGGCTGAAAAGGGGCGGCTCAGTGTGGATATGCCCGTTTACAGCTACCCGGACTGGGCCGTGAATACGGTGCATCTCGATCACCTGGCCGCCGATGATTTTCAGATCTCCTCCTCTAAAAATCCCAGGGTGAACGCACGGGTGATCCGGTTGATTCCCGGCAGTGTGAATACCATTTCAGAACAGGCGCAGTTGCAGGTGACCAAGGGGCAAGTCTTAGCCGATCCCGGCCGTGACATTGCCAAGGCCGGGATGTTTTACCGTCACAAGCCCGGCAATGGTGCGGAAAATTCCCGGGCTCTTGGCCTTGTGACTGGCACCGGCTTTAAGGCGGGCTGCGCATACGCCTCTACAGTTTCCCACGACTGCCATAATCTTCTGGTGGTGGGAACCGATGATGCGGCCATGGCCCTGGCTGCCAATACCCTTATTGATTCCAACGGCGGGATAGCCGTGGTGGACAGCGGCAAGGTGCTGGCCCATCTGCCCCTGCCCCTGGGGGGATTGATGAGCCTTGAAACCGTTGAGACTGCTGCGGCAGGAGTGGACGAGATTGAGAAGGCCATGGCAGCCATCGGCTGCGATCATCCTGCATTTGAAATGACCCTGAGCCTGATGGGTCTGGTGGTGCTGGGAGAACTGCGCCTGTCCAATAAAGGCTTAGTGGAGATGAAAAACGGGGAGCCCCCTGTCTTTGTAGACTTGTTTCTTTCCTGATTCTATTTTAATTTCAATATGTTCTTGCTATCTGTGCGGGAGTGGTGTAGAATACGCATCTTTTAATGACGCCGTTTCCGGCACACTATCCCAAAGGAACACAATCCCCATGTCCGACGATATAACGCCCGCCAGCGGGTTTGACCATTTGCCCCTGAGCGCCGCCGTTCTGTCGGCTGTCAGCGCCGCCGGTTATAAGACCCCCACACCGATTCAGGAAAACGCCATTCCGGTCCTGGCCCGGGGCAGGGATCTGATCGGCCAGGCAAGAACCGGTACCGGAAAAACCGCCGCTTTTGCCCTGCCGCTGATCTCCAGAATAGATACGGATCTTGATAAGCCCCAGGTCCTGGTACTCACTCCCACCCGGGAGCTTGCCATCCAGGTGGCCGAGGCCTTTAAAACTTACGGCCGGAACAGCAAGGGACTTCGGGTCTTGCCGGTTTACGGCGGCCAGAGTTACGCCATTCAGCTCAAGCAGCTAAAGAGGGGGGTCCATGTGGTGGTGGGAACTCCCGGGCGGATCATGGATCATATCCAGAGAAAAACCATTTCCCTGGCCCACCTGTTCTGCCGGGTGCTCGATGAGGCGGATGAAATGCTGCACATGGGGTTTATCGATGATGTGGAGTGGATCTTCAGCCAGGTGTCCCATCCCGTCCAGACCGCTCTTTTTTCCGCTACCATGCCCGCCCCCATCAAGCGCATTGCCCAGACTTACCTGGAAACTCCCGAGGAAATCACCCTGAGATCTCAATCTCTGGGTCTTGAGAGCATCACCCAGAAGTTCTGGCTGGTGAAAGGTGCCGGAAAAATTATCGCCCTCTCGCGTATTCTGGATGCCACCTGTTTTGATGCGGCTATCGTATTTGTGAAGACAAAATCCAGCACATTGGATGTCTGCCGGCAACTGGAAGACAAAGGCTTTCGGGCTGAGGCCTTGAACGGGGACATGGCCCAGGATGCCCGTGAAAAAACCGTTGAGCGCCTGAAACAGGGCCGTATAGACATCCTGGTGGCAACGGATGTGGCGGCACGGGGCCTGGATGTGGACCGGATTTCCCATGTGATCAACTACGATTTGCCGGACAAGACCGATCCTTATATCCACAGAATCGGCAGGACCGGCAGGGCCGGCAGAAAAGGAGAGGCCCTGTTGTTTGTCCATCCCCGGGAACGGTGGATGCTCCGTAAGCTGGAAAAGGCGACGGGACATCCCATCTCACAGATCCAGCTTCCCTCCAACAGGGCCATCAATAAAAAGCGGGTCCAGGATTTCAGGGCAGCAATCAGGAGTGTACTCGATGCAGAAGACCTTGGTGTGTTTGAAAATCTTATCACGGCCTACGCTGAAGAAGAAGGCCTGCCCATGGCCACCGTGGCCGCCGCACTGGGAAAGATGGCCCATGGGGACACCCCGTTTTTTTTAACTGAAAAACTGTCCGGGCAGGAGAACCAGAAATCGAAAAAAGCCAAAAAAGACAAAATCCCGGGAAGTAAAACTCTGGAAAGTAAAATCCCGGGAAGTAAAATCCTGGATAGTAAAATCAAAGATAAAAAAAGCAGGGCAAAACTCAAAGACAGCAGCACAGGCAAAAGTAATCCCGGGAAAGACATACAACCTGCTGCGGACCTCAAGGACCGGCAGCCGGTCCGGCCCCTTGAAAAGGGCATGGACCGTTACCGCATCGAGGTGGGCCGCAGCCACGGCGTCAAGGCCAGGGATATCGTTGGGGCCATCTCGAATGAAGCCGGGCTCGAAAGCCGCTTTATCAAAGGCATATCCATTAAAAATAAGTTTTCCGTTGTGGATCTGCCAGAAGGGATGCCCAAAGACATCTTTCATGTTTTGAAAAAAACCTGGCTCCGGCAGAAGCCCATGGCGATATCCCGCCTGGATTACCGGTAGAGCGCACCGCACCTCCGGTTTAGGACGCGACCGGTTGTCTTTTTTCCGATACGCCTTATGTTGGGTTCAGATGTTATTAATTTTTAGGGAAGCCTGAACCATGAAAGAGCCGGCAGAACATAATCCGCACCATCTTGTGATGGGAGAACTGGTTGATTTTCTAAGCGGACGTATTCTGCCGGATACCCATGACGAGCGCTATCGCCAGAAAATTGCCCGATACCTGGTTGAGCACCTGGGATTCCCGCCGGATGATATCCGGCAGAACAGGGCGGTGGTGGTCAAAACGAATGATCATGCGGCAAAACTCCATGTGGATTTTTTGGTTTATGTGGCGCAAAGATGCGGCATGCTCGTGAAATATGCCCCGGGTTCCCTTGTGACCCGGCGGTTGTCCAACCTGGCCCTGTCGAGGATAATCCAACCCTACCAGATCCCCGTGGTGGTCACCACCAACGGAGAGGATGCCGAAGTGATCGATGGCCACACCGGAAAGGTTTTAGGGGAGGGACTGACGGCCATCCCAGGGCCGGATGATGCGTTGTTCGGCCTGTCCCCCCAACCCATTGACGAACGCCTTTTTGAAAAGGCTTCCCGCATCGCCTATGCCTGCGAAATCGACGGCGCCTGCCCCTGTGATACCGGCGTCTGTGTCATCAATCCGGATGACCCGGACTGACATTTTCCTTTCTTAAGAGTCCCCGTTGAGCACCTTGGCCAGGTAAAACCCGGTGTGGGACCGGGTATTTTCCGCCACTTCCTCGGGGGTGCCCGTCGCAATGACGGTGCCGCCCTTGTCTCCGCCTTCAGGCCCCAGATCGATGATATTATCGGCGCATTTGATGACGTCCAGGTTGTGTTCAATGACCACAACGGTGTTGCCGGCGGCCACCAGCCGGTCCAGCACGGAGAGCAGCCGGCGGATATCATCCACATGGAGCCCCGTGGTGGGCTCGTCCAGGATGTAGATGGTTTTCCCCGTACTCCGTTTGGACAATTCCCTGGCCAGTTTGATCCGCTGGGCCTCCCCGCCGGACAAGGTGGTGGCGGACTGCCCCAGCTTGACGTAGCCAAGACCCGTATCCACCAGGGTGGACAGGGTATTTCTGATGGCCGTGACCTTGTCGAAGAACCGGACGGCCTGGTTAATGGTCATGTCCAGGACATCGGCGATGTTTTTACCCTTGTACTTGATTTCCAGGGTTTCCCGGTTGAAACGTTTTCCCTTGCAGACGTCGCAGGTGACGTAGACATCGGGCAGAAAGTGCATTTCGATTTTGACAATGCCGTCACCGGCACAGGCCTCACACCGTCCCCCTTTGATATTGAAGCTGAACCGGCCCGGTTTGTAGCCCCGGGCACGGGCATCCGGGGTTTGGGCAAAGCGTTCCCGGACATGGGTGAGGACTCCTGTGTAGGTGCCCGGATTGGACCTCGGGGTTTTGCCGATGGGGGATTGGTCAATGTGGATGACCTTGTCCAGGTGCTCGATACCGGCAATCCCCTCATGGGGGCCTACGGGTTTGCCGGAGCGGTTCATCTGGTTGGCCAGGGCCTGGTAAAGGGTGGTGAGCACCAGGGTGGATTTTCCGGAACCGGACACCCCGGTGACACAGGTGAAGCAGCCCAAAGGAAAGACGGCATCAATCTCTTTGAGATTGTTGGCTGATGCACCGGTGATGGTCAATGTGTTTCCGTTCCCTTTTCTGCGTTTCTTGGGCGTTTCTATGCAGTGTTTGCCGGACAGGTACAGTCCGGTGAGGGAGTCTTTCGAATGGATCAGTTCCTCGGGTGTGCCTGAAAAGACAACCTCTCCGCCGTTGATGCCGGCACCCGGGCCGATATCGACAACATGGTCGGAGGCCATGATGGTATCTTCGTCGTGTTCCACCACCAGGACCGTGTTGCCCAGGTGTTTGAGATTCATGAGAGTGTTGAGCAGCCGGGCGTTGTCCCGCTGGTGCAGCCCGATGCTCGGCTCGTCCAGAACGTAAAGCACCCCGGTGAGTTTGGAGCCGATCTGGGTGGCCAGGCGGATGCGCTGGCTTTCCCCTCCCGAGAGGGTGGCGGCGGAGCGGTTCAGGGTCAGGTAGTCCAGGCCCACATCTTCAAGAAAGCCCAGCCGCTGCACCAGTTCCCGGACAATGGCATCGGCAATGGTCTTATCCCTGCCGGAAAGCGATAGTTCCCGGATAAACATGCCTGCCTTTCGTACGGACAATGCCGCAAGTTCCCAGATGCGGCAGCCGTCTACCCTGACGGCAGCGGATGCCGGGTTCAGCCGGGTGCCGCTGCACTTGGTGCAGGTTTTAAATCCCATATACCTGCGGATATCCTCCCTTACACTGGCGGAATCGGTTTCGGTGTACCGCCGTTTAAGATTGGGGATGACCCCTTCGAATTTCTTGCGGTAGGTAATCTTTTTGCCGGCCCGTTCCACATAAAAGGGTATTTCTTCGCGGCCGGAGCCTTTCAGGATCACCCGCTGGAATTTTTTGGACAGGTCCTTGAAGGGTTTGTAGATATCCTCTTTATAATGGGTGACCAGGGCATCCAGAAACTCCATATGCTGGACGGAGTTTTTGTTGGCCCAGGGAAGCACCGCCCCTTCCCTCAGGGAAATGTGGCGGTCCGGAACGATGAGATCCGGATCAAATTCGGTGACGGTGCCCAGGCCGTCGCAGTGGGGACAGGCCCCCTGGGGGGAGTTAAAGGAAAAGCTGGCCGGACTGAAAACCGGGTAGGAAATCCCGCAGGTCAGGCAGGCCGCTTTTTCACTGAACAGGGTTTCGGTATCCCGGTCCATATTAATAAGGATGACCTGGCCGTCCGACAGGGAGAGGGCGGTTTCCAGGGAGTCGGTCAGCCGTTGTTCAATGCCGGGTTTCAGGACCAGGCGGTCCACCACCACATCAATGGTGTGCTTTTTATTTTTTGGCAGGGCGGGCACCTCTTCGATGCGGTGCATATCCCCGTTCACACGGAGGCGGGCGAATCCGTCCTTTCTCATCTGCCGGATCAGGTTCTCGTGGGTTCCCTTTTTGCCGGTCACCAGAGGGGCCAGCACCATGACTTTTTCTTTCGTGGCTTTTTTTTCTGCCCTGGCATTTTCCGTGTCGGGCAGAATCCGGTCCTTGATCTGGTCGATGGAGGCCGAGGTGATGGGGGCCCCGCATTGGTGGCAGTGGGGGATGCCCACACGGGCAAAGAGCAGTCTTAGATAATCGTAGATCTCCGTGACCGTGCCCACGGTGGATCTGGGGTTGTGGCTGGCGGTTTTCTGTTCGATAGATATGGCCGGAGAAAGGCCGATGATGGCGTCCACATCCGGTTTGTCCATCTGTCCTAAAAACTGTCTGGCATATGTGGACAAGGATTCCACGTAACGGCGCTGGCCTTCGGCATAAAGGGTGTCAAAGGCCAGGGTGGATTTACCCGACCCGGAAAGCCCGGTAACCACGGTGAGGCTGTTTTTAGGGATATCCACGTCAATGTTTTTCAGGTTGTGGGCACGGGCCCCCTGGATAATGATCCTATCGTTGGCCATGGGCAAACCTCATCTGGTGACCGGACTGAAGTACCGCCATTTTTATGGCTTCCTTCATGCTGGTGGCGTCCGCCTTACCCTGCCAGGCGATGTCATAGGCCGTACCGTGGTCCACGGAGGTGCGGATGATGGGAAGGCCTAAGGTGGTGTTGACCCCGTCCTTAAAGTGCACCATTTTAAAGGGAATCAACCCCTGGTCATGGTACATGCATACCACGGCGTCAAACCTGCCGTTAACGGCGCTGAAAAAGACCGTATCCGGGGGCAGGGGGCCTGTGACGTCCATGCCGGAAGTCCTTGCCGTTTCAAGGGCGGGAACGATAATTTGGGACTCTTCTTTACCGAACATCCCCTCTTCGCCCGCATGGGGGTTAAGACTGGCCACAGCGATCCTGGGGCTGTCCATACCGAAACGTTCCCGCAGAGAATTGTAGGCCAGGCGGATGATCCTGACAATGGCGTCCGGGGTCAGGGTGGAAGGGACCTGGGCCAGGGGCATGTGGATGGTGACCAGGACCACCTTCAACCGTTCTCCTGCCAGCATCATGGCAAATTCATCCGTACCGGTCTGATGGGCAATCAGTTCCGTATGGCCGTGGAAGCGTGAACCGGCCATCTTCAGGCCGGTTTTGGTGATGGGGGCAGTGACCAGGGCCTGGATGGCACCGGATGTTGCCAGGTCCACCCCTGTCAGGATATAGTTTTCCATGGCTTTGCCGGTGGCAGGTGTCGGAACCCCAAGTTCGGTGACGGAGGGGTCAAGTGGGGGGCCGGGAATCAGGTGTACCTGGCCGGGCACTTTTTCCGACGGCCCTGTCAGTTTGTCCCGGATTTGGTCCGGATGGTGGATTTCAACGATGTTCAGCCGGGTATTCATGAACGCAAAGGCCTTTTTCATGATACCGGTATCTCCGATGATCACAGGGTGACAGATGTCATGGATATCCGGATCCGCCAGTGTGCTGGAAAGAATTTCAGGGCCGATGCCGGCAGGGTCACCCATGGTGATGCCGATTACAGGTCGTGTGAGGGAAGAAGCCATTTTAAGTATTTTGCTCATGCGTGTGGGGTGAATAAAGGGTAAATATACTATTGCAAGATCATAGTGTAAATACAATTCATTATCCAAATTGTGAAACCCCCGTTATTTTCAGGCCTGGGAAAATCTCCTGATTTTTCTTTAAATTGACGTAATCCGGAGAAAAACAAAGGAAAAAGGAGTAAAAAAAATCAGGTTTAATTGGGTAAAGCCCTTGACTCATAAAGATGTCTTTGAAAAATAGGGGGTTGTCGAACTGTCTGGAATTTTTAGGGAATTGGTTTGTTTCACAGAAAAAAATCAATAAAAACAGTATTTTATCTTTATTGTGAAAACATAACCCTAACTGCTACCTAACCGAACTCATTCCAGTTGACCCCTAATACATATTCGAATAAAAAAATACCAACTTTTTAAAATATCTTTGCGGTTCGCTTTAAACGATAATTTTGTAAACATTTATGTCATACCAAGGTGTGATTTTTTAACAATTGGAAGGTTGCGTATAACGAATGGAGTCGTTCTGGAAGGAAGTCAAATCTCAAGTCAAAACCAAAGTACCGGACCATTGTTACCGGATGTGGATCGAGCCGGTAACCTTACTTGACCATGATTCTGACAGTGTCACCCTGGCAACCCCCAACGAATTCTTCAGCAGGCGGCTCAGGGAAAACTACCTGAGTGTATTTGAGCAGGAGTTTACCAGACTCGGCTGTAAGGTCCGCGTTGAGTTCAAAACCGGGGGGGACAAGGGAAAGACCGTATCCAAAACACCTTCCAAAAAGGCCAAGGGCGACACCACCGACGGATTCTTTGCCGCACGTGCGGCCATTCCGCAGCCGGCAAAGCCCATTCAGCCCATGCTGCCCGGAATAGACCCCTCATTTAACAGCGGCAGGATGTTGAAAAAGGATTTCACCTTTGATGATTTTGTTGTGGGGGACAACTCGAATTTTGCCTATTCCGCATCCCTGTCTCTGGCCCAGGGGCGGATCAACGGCACCGGCATGATTTACCTGCTGTCCAAAACAGGGCTTGGCAAAAGCCATCTCTCCCAGGCCGTGGGACACCACATTATTGCCAACAGCCAAAGCAACCGGGTGTACTATGTGACGGCTGAGGATTTTACCAATGAGATGATCTTTTCCCTGAAGAACAATTGCATCGACAGGTTCAAGGATAAGTACCGTCAAAAATGTGATGTGCTGATTCTGGAGGATATCCACTTTTTATCCGGTAAAAACGCCACCCAGAAGGAACTGGCCATGACATTGGACTATCTTTTGGATGCGGACAAAAAGATTATTTTTTCAGGGTGTGAGCGCCCGGATGACATTCCCAAGCTCAACCCCAACCTGAAATCCCGGCTTAACATGGGGCTGGTTACCGAAATTGGGACCCCGGATTTCGACACCCGCCTGCGTATCCTGCAGAAAAAGTCCAAAGGCCTGGGGTGCCGCCTGCCCACCTCCGTAAACGAGTACATCGCCCAGGAACTGTGCGACGACGTCCGCCAGCTTGAAAGCGGCCTTTTCGGTGTGGTGGCCAAGGGACAGCTCATGGGGCGGAACATTGATATGGAGTTGGCCCAGAGCGTACTTGAGAACATGACCCGCAGCCGGAAACGGGTTACCATCGACCTGATCAAAAAGCTGGTGTGCAATGAGTTTTCGGTCTCGGAACAGGATATTATTTCCAAATCCAGAAAACGAGCCATCGTCAAACCCAGGCAGGTGGCCATGTTCCTGGCAAAACGGTATACGGACCAGCCCATTAAAAAAATCGGTTCCAGTTTCAAACGCTACCATGCCACGGCCATTTATTCGGTGAATGCGGTGGAAAAGGAACTGAAACAAAAAGGGGTGCTCTACGAGCAGATCAACTATCTGTCCAAAAAGATCGAAACCGGCAAATTCTAAATGGTCCCGATATCCTATCAGCATTTATCCGAACTCCAGAACATTTTAGGCCCCAAAGGGCTCACCACAGATAAAGAAGAGCGTCTGCTGTACTCCTATGATGCGGCAGGACGCTCTTTTATGCCTGACGCCATTGTCTTTCCCGAATCCGAAACCCAGGTTTCCCAGGTGATGGCCCTTGCGAACACCCATGGATTCCCGGTGGTGCCCAGGGGGGCCGGTTCCGGGATGACCGGGGGATCCGTGCCTGTTCAGGGCGGCATTGTTCTGGTGATGACCCGGATGAACCGCATCCTGGAAATTGACGGGCAAAATTTTACCGCCGTTGTCGAACCCGGTGTGGTGGTGGCTGACCTGCACAGGGCAGTGGAGGAAAAGGGGCTGTTTTATCCGCCTGATCCCGCCTCTTCTGCGGTTTGCACCATCGGCGGGAATATCGGTGAATGTGCCGGCGGGCCCAGGGCCGTGAAATACGGGGTAACCCGGGATTATGTGCTGGGGCTTCGGGCCGTTGTGCCCACAGGCGAGGTTATCAGCACCGGGGTGAGTACCGCCAAAGGGGTCGCAGGCTACGATTTGACCCGTCTCATTGTGGGGTCCGAAGGGACCCTTGCCGTTGCCACCCGGATTGTGCTGCGGCTGTTGCCCAAGCCGGCTGCCGTAAAGACCATGGCCGTCTTTTTTGACCGGATGTCACTGGCGGCACGGACCGTATCCGAAGTGATGAAACAGGCGGTGGTACCCAGATGTGTGGAATACCTGGATCATCCTTCCCTGGAGTTGGTGCGGGATAAGCTTTCTTTTGAACTCCCCGACGGAACCACCGCCCTGCTCATCCTCGAACTTGACGGGTCACAGGATGCCGTTGAAAAGGATGCTGCGGCCATTGAGGCCTTCTGCGGGGACCAAGGGGCACTGGCTGTGATAACGGCCAAAGACCAGGCTGAGGCTGCCGTCCTCTGGCAGGCCAGAAAATCCCTTTCCCCCGTGCTCTATAAAATTGCCCCGCACAAGATCAACGAAGACATTGTGGTGCCCATATCAAAGATTCCTGAGATGGTGGATGCCATCGGGGATATCCAGCGGCGTTCCGGTCTCACCGTCGTCAGTTTCGGTCATGCCGGGGACGGCAATATCCACTGCAATATCATGTACAACAGACAGGACAGCGATCAAACCCTTCGGGCCCACAAGGCCGTGGACGAACTCTTTGAAAAAACGCTGGCCTTAGGGGGAACCATCACCGGTGAACACGGGGTTGGCATCACCAAGATGAAGTACCTGCCCCAGGAGGTGGGGGCCACGGAACTTGCCCTGATGAAGGGGATCAAAAAGGTATTTGACCCCGGCAGCATTCTAAATCCCGGCAAAATATTTTCCTGACCCCCGGATACCCTTCTTTAAAAAGACCCGGCCCTAAAAAAAATTCCAAAAGACCTGAAAAAGACCTGAAAAAAACAGGTCTGAAAAAACGCTATCGTTTTTTTTAAAATCGTATCGTCACGTAATTGTAGCAGGAAGAGTACAGCAGGCAACTGACGGCGGTGTGGCCTTGCCCCGGAATACCTTTGGCCGGGGCGGGGGGGTTAGTTGGGTTTTACGGAGTAATCATTGTAAATCAAAAGCTTTTCAAGGATATCCACCTTGGGGTGGCGGGTCTGCATGACGCAGCATTTGATGGAGATGGCGCAGTAGTTGAAACACAGCCGGTTCTCCTTGTCAAATTCGCCGAAGCAGTCGGGCATGTCCATTGAATCGTGTTTGGGGCGGGGGTCTTCTTCTTCAAGCACCTGGTCCAGTTTTATTTCCATAGAAAGTCCAGTTGTCTGTTGGTTTGTTTGGTTTAGTTGTAAAGTAATTCATGGCAATGGTCAACCAAAGAAAAAAAGAAATTAAATCATGGCTTCCAGCTTGTCAACCAGAGGGGCCAGGCTCTTTTTTTCAAGCGCCGAGACCAGGGTGCCTTGCTTCAACAGCCAGGGGTTGTCGAAGTCGTTCAGGTCTGCCCGGTCCATTTTATTGAACACGTAAAGTGTCGGTATATTATCCAGATCCAGTTTCTTGAGCAATTGTTCCACAGATTCTTTTTGTTGCATGTATCTGGGATTGGAAATGTCGATCACATGGAGGATGATGTCAGCCTCGGCAAGCTCTTCGAGGGTGGCGTGGAAGGCTTCCATCAGTTCTTTGGGCAGGTTCTGGATAAATCCCACCGTATCCGTGATAATCACCTCTTTATCCCGAGGGAACCGAAGGCGTCTGGAAGAGGGGTCCAGGGTGGCAAATAGCCGGTTTGCCGCAATAATATTGCTTTGGGTGAGGGTGTTGAGCAGGGTGGATTTCCCCGCGTTGGTGTAGCCCACAATGGAGATAATGGGCAGGTTTTTCCGTTTCCGCCGGGCTTTCTGCTGTTTGCGCTGTTTCCGGATTTTGGTTATTTCTTTTTTCAGCCGGGCAACCCTGTCCCTGACCCGGCGCCGGTTGACTTCCAGCTTGGTTTCACCCGGTCCTCTGCCGCCGATACCGCCGGCAAGCCGGGACATGGCCGTGTTTTTTGTGATCAGCCGGGGCAAAAGGTATTCGAGCTGGGCCAGCTCCACCTGGAATTTGCCCTCCCTGGATTTGGCCTGTTTGGCAAAGATATCCAGGATAAGCTGGGTCCGGTCAATGACTTTCATTTCCACAAAGTCGGTGATGGACCGGATCTGTGACGGAGACAGTTCCCGGTCAAACACCAGCATGGTGGCGTAGTTCTGGATGGCCTTGATGATGAGATCGGCAAGTTTGCCTTTGCCCACCACAAATTTGGGGTCGATTTTCCGGCGGCGCTGGATGGCGGTGTCGATCACCTTGATGTGGCTGGTTTTGCACAGTTCCTTTAGCTCATCCATGGAGACCCAGGCTTCCTTGGGATCTCCTGTGGTGGCATTGATGAGAAAGGCGTTTTCCCTGCCGGTGTCCGGCCGGTGCCGGCTGTTGAGCCGGGAGAGTTCAGATTCCAGGGCCAGGATGGTTGTCTGGCAGTCAATCTCAAGGTCGGCGACGGTGCGGCCCTTTAAAACCTCATAGGGTTCGGCTTCGGGATCCGGCAGGATGTGGCCGGAGTATACCGGTCCCGGGGTGCCTTTAGGGGTGATGCACAGCGCGGTGATATAGTCCAGCCGCAGCAGCGCAAGGTCGGTGAGGTCGTCCCGGGTCAGGGGTTCATCGGTGAGATGGGTGTGAACCAGGCGCAGGCCCTTGAGCCTGCCGGGACCTGCCATGTAGTCCGAGGTGACCGGGATAACGATCCTGTGAGGCTCGCCGGCGATCACGCAGATCACCTTACCGTTGCGGTCCAGAAGAATGCCGATCTGCCGCCGGATCTCGTGGCTGATGGCCACCATTTCTTCTGCCATTTCCCGCGTCAGGATAAACTCAGGGGGGCACTTGTGGGTGTAAAGATCCTGGATCCTGTCGAGCTGGGTGTTTCGAAGGCCGTCAGTGGTACCGTAAATTAATCGCTTCATACAAAATCGCCGTAGGCATCCGGTGCCAGTTCCTCGAACCGTGTGTACTGGCCGATGAACATCATATGGGCGGTGCCGATGGCGCCGTTTCTGTTTTTGGCCACGATGATTTCCGCCTGGCCTTTTTTAGGATTGTCCGGTTCTTTGTTGTACACCTCGTCCCTGTAGATGAAGGCAATGATATCCGCATCCTGTTCGATGGCGCCTGATTCACGCAAATCGGACATCATGGGCCGTTTGTCAGACCGCTGCTCCAGCATACGGTTGAGCTGCGACAGGGCAATCACCGGTACGTTGAGTTCTTTGGCAAGGGCCTTTAAGGACCGGGATATTTCCGCGATTTCAAGATCCCGCCGGTCGGACTGGAAGGGGGCCTTCATGAGCTGGAGATAATCGATGACCACAAGGCCCAGTCCGCCGTGTTTCTGGTGGAGTTTCCTTGCCTTTGCCCGCACGTCCATGACCGAGATGCTCGGGGTGTCATCAATGAATATGGGCATTTCATTTAGAATGCCTGCGGCATCCGTGGCGTTCTGCCAGTCCTCGGGGCTGATGTGCCCGTTGCGCAACCGTCCTGAATCAATGCGTGCCTCTGAGGTTAATAGGCGCATGGAAAGTTGGTCGCAGGACATTTCAAGGGAGTAGATGGCCACGGGTTTTCTCTCGATAAAGGCCACATTCCTGGCAAGGTTCAGGGCAAATGCCGTTTTGCCCATACTGGGCCTGGCGGCGATGATGATCAGGTCTGATCCCTGAAGTCCTGAGGTGATCTGGTTCAGCCGGGGGTATCCGGTATCCAGGCCCAGCAGGCCGCCGGTTTTGCCCTGCTGTTCTTCAAGCTGGTCAATGTTCAGGTCAATCAGGTCGGCAAGGGACCTGAATGCCCCGCCGGTTTTTCGTTCCGCAATTTTGAAAACCGCAGCTTCGGCTTCATCAAGGATATTTTTAAAATCGCCCTTGTCTTCCAGGCACCGTTCAATGGTTTTTGAAGAGGCGTCGATCAACTGGCGCAGGGCCGCCTTTCCCTGGATGATCTTTGCGTAGTTGACGGCATTTACCGCCACCGGTGCGGCATCGGAAATGGCGGCCAGGTAGGCAGCCCCGCCGATGCTTTCCAGTTCATCCTTTTCGTTGAGTGCGTTGGCAACCGTCACCAGGTCCACCGGGTCTTCCCGGGAGGCAAGTTCCATGATCACCCGGAAAATCTTCTTGTGGGCCCCTTTGTAAAAATCATCCGGGGTGAGAATTTCCAATACGTCCATGAGGACGTTATTGTTGATGAAAATGGCGCTGAGCAGGGATTCTTCCGCATCCAGGTCGTGGGGTGGCGTGCGGTTGAGCAGGGGATCGGTTTTTATGGACTCTTTAACTGCCACGGTATCCTGTTGCATTCAAATTAAGGATAATAAAAGGAAAATGCCTTTCCGCCCCATTGGGAGCGGAAAGGCGTGGGGAAGTGTCAACTTCTCGTCTTACTTCTCGTCTTTTTCCTCGGCAACCACAAAAACGGTGATTTCCGGTTCAACATCCTTGTACAGACGGATGGGTACCTTGTATTCACCGGTTTCCTTGATGGGTTCTGCCAGGAGAATGGAACGGCGTTCCAGATCGATGTCCTGGGCATTCAGGGCATCTTTGATGTCATGGGTGGTGACGGAACCGTAAAGGTAAATTTCTTCACGGACCTTGGCTTTGATGGTGATTTCAACAGCCTTGATCTTTTCCGCCATTTCCTCGGCCAGCTTTTTCTCTTTGGCGATCTGGAGTTCCAGTTTGGCCCGGGCCTGCTCCATTACCCGCCGGTTCTGGGGGGTGGCAAGTACGGCCTTGCCCTGGGGCAACAGATAGTTCCGGCCATACCCGGGGGCCACCTCGCACTCCGTGCCGGCGATACCCAGTGTATCGATGGTTTCTTTTAAAATGACTCTCATTGTAAACCTCCAAAAGGTCCGGCCTGAAAGCGGCCGGCTTTACATTTATTGGGCAGCTGTGTTCAATTTTCTGAAATTAATCCAGTTGTCGAAAAATCCCAGGCCGATCACCAGGATCATCACGTACAATTGTACGGCGATCAGGCTGTAGCAAAAGAATTTCAATGGCATGGGCGTCTGCTTCTTCTCGAAAAAAAAAGAGACCACAGCAATTCCTTGAAAAAAATAAACAAGCATTAAGACGAACAGGCAGTTGATGCTGACAATTTTTAAGGGGCCATAGGGGGCCATCAGGGCCAGGCCGAATCCGATCACCGCCCAGACCATGGGCTCAGGGGCCCTGTAGCGGTTCAGTTGGGTGATGCTTTTGAGGACAAGTCCCCGTTTGGCAAGCATGGATCTGATGATCAGCAGGTTCAGCCAGATGGTGGTCATGTAGGAAATCATAAAGAGTCCCGGCAAGATCACCATGAAAACCGAGTTTAACTGCTGGATCTGGGATTTATCCATCCCCATTTCCGAGTAGATTTCAGAGGTCATCTGAAAATACCGGTTCAGGTACTCGGACAGAATGCCTTCCATGGACACGCCCTGGACCAGGGTGTACAGGAAAAATGCCGTGAATCCGGCCCCTGACACCAGCACGGTGGTGGCCACCATGGTCCGCTGGATAGTGAACTGCCGTTCCAGACATTCCCCTAAGAAAAATCCGGTCATCAACAATGATCCGAAATAAAGGACGTCAAACCCTTGGGCCCCCGTCATCAGCAGCAGGATAAAAAAACTTGCCACAACGATGATACCGCCGCTGTTCCGCCCCAGTTTCAGCCGGTAAAAAAGCACCGGCAAGGGAAGCAGCAGCAGGGCAAATACCCCCAGAAGGGGAAAGACAAACACCACCCCGAAGATCAGAATGCACAAAGAGATGCCGATGAGGATCTCTTTGATCATGGTGGGATGGGTCAAGGATAAGGGCATTACGTCATTTCCGGATCTGCTGTCTTAATAGTTGGGGCGCCCGACAAACGGCAGCAGTGCGATCTGGCGGGACTGCTTGATCGCAAGTGAGAGCTGACGCTGGTGTTTGGCGCAGGTGCCGGTGATCCGTCTGGGAATGATTTTTCCCCGTTCGGTGATGAACTGCCGGAGGGCTTTGGGGTTTTTGTAATCAATTTCCATTCCGCTGTCTACGCAGAACCTGCAGATTTTGCGGCGCTGATAGAATCTGTTTTTTCCGCCTCTTTTATACATAACTTGACTCCTTCTGTGGTGAATTATTCAGCCGTTTCGCCGGTTTTTTCAGTTTCCTCTTCAGTGGCTTCCGCTTCCTTAGCAGGTGTTTCCTCTGCCTTTTCTTCAGCCTCGGGGGCTTCTTCTTCGGAAGCTTCCTCAGAGGCCGCTTCGTCAGCCGCTTTGGCTTCCTTGGCTTCGGCAGTTTCAGCCGCTTCTTTTTGAAGGGATTCTGCAGTTTCCTGGTCGGAAAGAAGGATGGTCATGAATTTCATGCAATCGTCGCTGAGGCGAAGATTTCTTTCAAGTTCCTTTACAAGGTCGCCGGTGCCGCCATAGGTCAGGCAGACATAGTGACCACGGAGTTTCTTTCTGATTTCATAGGACAGTTTTTTGGTGCCCCATTCGTCAAAGTCCAAAAGAATTCCATTTTCTCTGGCAATGATGTTTCTCACCTTGTCAAACAGCTCAGTGCGGGCCTGATCTGACTGATCCGGGTCAGAAATCAATACAGTTTCATACTTCCTCATTTTTTCTCCTTACGGATATAAAGCCCCGGCCCTAAAGAGGTTTACAGGCCCGGAGCAAGGATTAAACCAACAATCACCTGACGATCAGGCGATTTAAAAAACCATCATTTATATCATCTCAAGGGTGGAAAGGTCAACAAAATTTTGAGAAGATCCGGTGCCTTGGCCGGCTGCCTTCGGGGGGCTTTCAGGCCTTTCCTTTTTTGAACAGGACAACATCGCGGCCTTCTCCCTTGAAGATGAGCGCATTGTCGTTGATGAACTCAAAGGTGGTGGAAAAACCATCGGGCAGATCCGCTGCTAAAAGCGTGATCCGGTAGGGCATGACGGTCTGGTCTATTTGATAGGTGCCCTGGCTGTTGCGGTCCGGTCCCTTCCAGGTGAACCTGCCGCGGATATCAAAGGTAAACACAATGGCGCCTTCGTGCTTGCGGTCCAGTCCGTACCAACTGCCCACAAGTTTTCGTGCGGGCGAAAGTGTTTCCGTTTTGTCAGAGCCGGGGATGATGGTGTCCAGATAATTTTTCATTTTATCGGAAAGGACTTTCCCGCTCTCCAGCCAGATCTGAACGGTTTTAATCTGGGGTTTGCGTTGATTGAAAAACTGGGTGCCGTCTTCCTGGTCTTTGGTCATGCCGCCGTGCCCTGGAGCGGCAATATCCTTTGCCTCCTGGTTAATATTTTCATCCCAGGTGTTGTCATCAAAAATCGAGGCCGATTGTAGGCGTTGTTCAGCGCACCCGAAAAGGCAGATCACCAGGGCGAGGATAAGGTGTGTGATGTGTCTTTGCATGGTTGATTTGCCTGCGTGTTGTCTTTTTTTTTATTTTGCCGACTACCGGGATCTGTGGTCTGTTTTAATATACCAATCCGGATTAAATCTCAAGTCAGCAAATCCTTCCTGCCGCTTTAAAACCGCCGTTTTTCAGTACTATATTTAAGCTCTGTGCGTCTGTATAAAAAATATGATCAATTGTAACAGAATGTAACCCGTCTGTTTGGGGGAAGTGTGGATATGTCAAGCCGAAAAGGTGTGATATCTCGCTGAACCTGATGATTTGTCACGGCTTCATCTGATTTGATTTATGATCCGATTTGAAGGTGGTGCTGATAACTCTTCGAAATGTCACTGTGAACTATCTTAACCCGTCACCCAGTTTTTTTTTATGATGCCTTCTGGAATCCCAATTGCAGTGATCAAAGCCCAAAACGTCCTGCAAGCAGACATCCATGTGTGTATGTCAATCCCTCTTGCACATGAATCTTGCACATGAATCTTGGCATGAATAAAAAAGTTGAAAAAAGGAAATAAGATGTTTTTTGATGATTTCATACCGGGGCAGATAGACAAATATGGATTCGGCATGACTGCCGGAAACGGCAGGTTTCATTTCATGGTCGCCTTGTCGGACGGGGAAAGGGTCAGGCAGCTTTGCCTGTCCCGGCGCAGGGATCTTCGGCGGCTGGACGGCAAACCGGTAAAATGGTTTGACGACGAGTCCCGGGCAGTGGATGTCTTTCGAAATAATAAAAAAGCCTGCCACAAATGCCTGAGGGCCATTGAAACCATTGAACTGAACCTGGCCGGGGTGAAATAGGCGGTCTTCCGGAATTTTTAGGGGCCTAACGCATGTCAACTTCCAGGGTATCAGGGCCTGGCGGAATCAATACCAGCTTTCCCACATGGGTCTTGGCGGCAAAGGCTTTCTGGGCGCAGGTAATGTCTTTTAAGGCAAAGGACTGGGCCAAAACCGGGGTGATTTCCCCATTTTCAATGTAGGATATCAGGTTGGGGAACACCGGTTTATCCCAGGCGGTGCAACCGAACAAGGTAATATCCTTTAAATAAAGATCCCGCATATCCAGCGCCACCACAGGTCCGGCAATCGCTCCTGACGAAACCATTTTGCTGCCGGGCTTCAACAGCTTTAACATGTTGCCAAACCCCTCTCCTGCCACGTTGTCCACCACAATATCCACAGTATTTTCACCTAAGGCCGTGAGGATATCTTCGCCCCTTGCCAGAACACGGTGTGCCCCGATGGCTTTGACGGCATCGCATTTCGATGCACCGGCAATGGCGGTCACCCGGGCGCCCCGACGTTTGGCCAATTGCACCACGGCTGACCCCACCCCACCCGAAGCCCCTGTCACAAGCAAGTGATCACCTGCCGCGACCTTTGCCCGGTGAAGCATGTTTTCGGCCGTGCCATAGGCGCAGGGAATGGTTCCAAGTTCCGCATCTGTCCAATTGCAATCCACGGGGAATACCTCCGATGCCGGCACTTTAACGTATTGTGCAAAGGCCCCGTCAAAATCAGAGGCCATCCACTGGTGTTCTGTTGAATCCTGGGTCCTTGTACCATTGGCAGAGGGGATACGCATGCAGGGCCGGATCAATACCCGTAGGCCCACAAGTTTTCTGTCCGCATCATCCGCCGCTTCCACCACACGGCCGCAACAGTCCGTTCCCTGGATCAGCGGAAACGGGGTGGCACCGCTCCATCCGCCGTCTGCCTCAGCTTTGGCCGAATCCGTTTCTTTCCGGGTTTGTGTCAGCTCTTCCGTGCCGCGGGTAACCCGGGAGGAATACCATCCCAGCCGGGTGTTGATATCCGTGTTGTTCACGCCTGCTGCCAGAACCGCGACCAGCACTTCGCCCGGACCGGGTGAAGGCACGGGCACATCCCGGTATTCAAGCGTTTCATATCCCCCGTTGCCTGTTGTGACCACGGCCTTCATTGATGGCCGGCCCGGGGTAAGGTGGAACCGGTCTTTGGGTGTATTCGTTTTATTCATATGTCTTCTCATGGATTCATTTTGATTTGCCCAACAGATAAGCCAACACCCTTCTTAAGTCAACCCGTCCTTCGGTCATTGTGTGCAGATACGGCTGCCGTCTGGCTGAGCACAACCCCCGCTCCGACAATGACAGCTCCTGCTATCTGCAAAGGTGCCAACGTTTCCCCAAGAATGCCCCAGCCCAGAACCACGGCCACCACCGGTACTAGGTTGATAAAAGCCGATGCCTGGTTGGCCGGCAACCGGCTCATGGCCCAGTTGTAAAGACCGAATGCCCCCACCGAGGCGAATACGCCGAGAAATACCAGGGGGATCATCACTGAGGCGTGAAAAATACCGCCGGGAACCGTCGCCAAATACCTGATGCCTGGAGAAAAAAACACAAGTCCGGTCAGGCATTGCATCCCAGTGAGTGTCCAGGGGCTGTAACGGCTGGTCAGTTGTTTGACGATCAGCATATTGCCTGCGGCGCAGGTCATGGCCAGCATCTCAAGGCTGTTGCCAAGCAATGGGTTATCCCCCGGTGCTTCAGCCTTTCCTGAGGCCGTGAGGATGGCTACGCCGCCAAGGGAGAGTATCAGGCCAAATGCCGTTTTGTGGGATAGCTTTTCGGAAAGAAAAGCCCAGGCCCCCACCCCCACCAGCAATGGAACAAAGGCTGAAATCACCCCGGCCTGGGAAGCCGTGGTCAGTTTCAGCGCGTTGGATTCAAAAAGGAAATAGAGACAGGGCTGCAGTGCCACCATGGGCAGTATCAGTTTTAAGTCTCCCCTTTTCCAGGTGGAAGGTGCCAGGCGGTTGGCAAAGGGGAGCAGGACCAGGCAGGCGATAATCATCCGGCACAGCATCACCCCTTGGGGATGCATGACCTTTACCGCGGCCCGGGTGGCCACAAAGGAGCCGCCCCAGAAGCATACTGCGGCCATCAGGGCGGCATAGGGTAATAATGTTGTGTCTTTATGTACTATGGAATTTGGGGTTGCTGTACGGTTCGTATAACTGGGCATTTTGACTCTTCTCCGGTAATCTTTGGTTGTCATCAGGACGGTGGTTCGATTTCCGGAGTGTAAGGAAAAAGGGTAGGGGATGTATTGAAAAAAGTTGCGGAAAAAAATCAGGCAGTCATGGCCATATATTGTTTCGGGGTGGCCCCCATATATCTGCGAAAGGTATTGGCAAAATGACTTTGGTCGGAGAATCCGGTTTCCAGGGCCACCTGGGCGGGAGGCATCCCGCTGCGGAGCAGGCTGCTTGCCCTTTCAATCCGCTTTAAGGTCCGGTACATATGCGGTGACAGGCCGGTTTCCCGTTTGAAGGCCCTTATAAAATGGTATTGGCTCAACCCCACACTTCGGGATACCTCTGCCAGGGTCATCTTCCGGTCCAGTTCGCCGCCCTCCTTATTGGAGACGATTTCCACCACTAAATTGGGCGGCTTGCCGTAGAGCCAGACAAAGTAAGAGCGGTCTTCTTTGGCCTCTGAGACTTGTCGAGGCTCCACGCCCAAGCTTAAGAGAAAATCCGGTACGATAACGCTGTCGTTGCTCGGTGTATAGAAAAGCCCCACGTCGGTCAGCGCTTCGAACGGCTTCCCTTGCTCCCAGGAGTCGAACAGCGGAAGACTCAGCAGAGTGAACTGCCTCTCCGAGTAGCGGTATCCACCGGCTTATCGTCCTCGGTGATCAGGTGAGAAAGGTCGGGAGCCAGGGGCTCTTCTTGAGGGGTTTCAATAGTTTCTGCCACGTCCATAATTTATCACATTTGCCTCCAGGGGTTAAGAATAACCCCCGAAACTAGAACAAATTGGGTCCGGCTTATGAAAAGTTTGTATCGAGTATGTTAAGTGACCTCGCTTTGCGAAACGCAAGTCTAGCTGTCAACGGAAAAAGTAAAACGATGCCGACCGATCTTGTAGGAGCCGTTGTTTTGCATGACCTTATTAACAAACTTGGGCGGTACATCGACGAAAGCGCGAGTCTTGCTAATCCTGATGTTCCCGATCATTCGGGCCGGGACTTTCCCGAATTTAGAAAGAACGAACACCAACTCTTTCACCTTGAGGCCTTGGGCGCTGATCTGCTGCTCGAGCTCGGGGACGCCCATGGCTTTGCTGTGGCGTGCTGCTTGAGGTGGTCGCGTCGGCTAGCGTGCGGTTGCAGCTGTGTTGTTGCTGCCTTGTTCTTGCAACCGCTGTGCAGCAATGGTAAGCAAGGAACGCCCACTCGCTGTGTGGGCCTCGTCGACGATTTTGTGAGAGCTAGTGTCTTACAACGCTAGCGTCGATTTTCTCCAGCAGTCTTCTTTCGACGCATCCTGCGCCGAAAGCACGCATTGCTCATGCAAGGCCATGCAAGGCCATGCCCTGAGTTTAGACTTTTGGCCACCGCAGTCCGTGATTGATGCCCCATTAATCGGCTGGTGATTGGGTTGCAAACGACATCGCCTGCGAAGGACGCGAGTTCGATTGCATCTATCGCTGCTGCATTTTTTTTTTTGCATCGCATTGCATATTGGCAGACTTTGGTAGGGAGAGCAGACAGCTCACCACTCAAAGACTCAAACGTGCGCTGCTTTGATAGGTTGCACGCCACGCATTTGCGACCAGGATCACGCGTTGTGTGTGAATGCGTTCGAAACTCCTGATGATGGCCGCGCGCGGCCTGTCAACGACAGCACGGCGCCCGCTGCGAGGCGTCGTCTTCGACCTGGACGGCACGCTCACCGTGCCAAACCTGGATTTCAAGGTCATGTACGAGCGCTGCGGCGTCGACCCCAAGGAGGACATCCTCGAGGCGATTGCGGCGATGCCCGACGCCGAGGCGGCCAAAGCCGCAGCGATCGTCGAGGAGATGGAGGAGGAGGGGCGACGCACCTTGGAGCTGACGCCGGGCGCACGGGATTTCGCCGAGTGGCTGGCACGGCAGGGCATCCCGACGGCCCTCGTCACGCGCAACACGCGCGCAACAATCGACCACCTCCACGCGACGCTCTGGAAGGGCCTGCCGCCCTTTTCGCCCGCTATCAGCCGCGATGATAATTATGAGCCGAAGCCGCATCCCGCGGCGCTCGAGGCTATTTTGAAGACGTGGGAGATCGCTGATCCGGCCGAGGTTGTGATGGTCGGGGACTCGCCGGCGAACGACGTGGTCTTCGGGAAGAAAGCGGGCGTGGCGACGGCGCTCGTCGACTCCGGAAGACGGTTTGTAGAAGGTGGCTCCGACGAAGGCGCTTCCATGGTAGTGGAGAACATCGCGGCCTTGGCCGCCGGCTTTCACGAGCGCTTCGAGCTGCCCAAGGCCGGCCCGCTTCAGAAGTACGACGTCCCTTCTCCTAGTTCGGACGCGGGAAAGGCGGCGGTTGCCGGCGACCTCGCCCGCCTCGAGGCCTGCGACGACTTGTCGCCCGACGCTTCGGGGAACACGCCGCTCATCTGGGCGGCCGACAGCGGGGCCGCCGACGTTATTCCTTACTTGCGGGACCGCTGCGACGTGAATCACCGCGGCTATCTTGGTGCAACTGCTGTGTGTCGCGCGGCCCGCAAGGGCCATCTCGACGTTTTACAATTATTGCTCAAGGCGGACGTAGACGTTAATCTACCGAATGACAAGATGCAGTCGCCGTTGCACTTCGCAGCCTTCAAGCAGAACCGCGCTTGCGTGGATGCGCTATTAGCAGCTGGTGCATCGACGTACGTCCTCGACCGCAAGGGCCGCACGCCGGCCGAGGACACAAGTGACGAAGAGATCCGCGCGGCCATCCTCGCGGCGCGCTAGCTATGTTGTAATATGCAAAAGTTATTACGCGTGCAGCGCCGCGAGCTTCTCGTTGAGCGACTTGAGGAGCCCGCTCTCCGTCTCGAGGGCGGCCCGCAATTCCGTGACGATGCCCTCGGCCTCCTTGGCGATCCTGGCGAGGTCCTCCGGGGTCGTCGCGGCGGCCGCCGGCGCGGCCGGCGCCGGCGACGCGGCGGCCTCGGTCGCCGACATGGCCGGCGTCTTATCCTCCTCGACGGGCTCGACGGTCGCCGCCGCCGCTGCCTCGGCTTTCTTCGCGGCCCGTGCGGCCTTTCGCTCCTCCTTGGTCGATCCGTCGGACGCTGCGGTCTCAGAGACGGGCTCGACCGTCGCGGCGGCCGGCGCCGCGGCTGCGGCCGGCGCGGCCGCTGTGGCCGCCGGCGCCGCGGCCGTGGCCG
>CAJWHT010000033.1 GCA_913041495.1 uncultured Desulfobacteraceae bacterium
CACCAGGATTAAAAAGAACAGCGCCAAAGCAAAGTTAAATATCCGGTTTACCGCAAACGAAGTGGTATAGTACCCGGCTGCAGACCGTTTGACCGGCTGATTTGTGGGATTTGTCATACCAACGCTCCCTTCATTATTCGCATAAAGCAGCCCCGCTTACTCTGGAATCGAAAAAATATACACCATATCCGTATTGTTCTCCACATCCTCCGGTGTTTTAAAGGTGTGATTAAAAAACTCAGCCGTGAAACCGGCGGCGATGCCGCAGATAATCCCCCCCAAAAGGCCGAAAAAAATCACTTTTTTCTTATCCGGAAACACCGGTGCACGCTTGGCCTCGGGCCGGGTGAGCAGACTTACGGTAAACAGGTTGTTATTCTTGTAATTATTGGATATCTTAGCCTCCTCCAACCGCTTGGTGAAGGTGGTATAAGAATCCTCCAGAACCGCGATCTGCCGCGACAGCATCTTGGCCTGGGTAGAGGCCTCGTATAGCCCCATGTTTTCATTTCTCAACTGCTGAATACGCTCTTCAAGGAAGTTAATTTTCTGTCCGATGTTGTCAAGTTTCACCCGCTCCGCATCAATGTAGTTTTCAACCTCTTTTTTGAAGTCACCGAATGCGGCGGCAATCTGTTTGTTGTAGTTTTGTATCTTTTTGCTCTGGGGGTGAAAGGTCCTGGCGGCGATATTCCGCTGACGGACAATTTCCATCACCAAACCTGACATATCGTTGATCCTAGGATCGCCTAAGTAGCTGAAATACGTGGTGTCATTGGATGCAAGATCCTTTTCCATCAGCGCCACCCTGTACTTCTGATCAAAATACTCCTGGTTTAATGCCAGCAACTGACGTTCAAGCTCGTTGACGTTGGTCATGTTGTTCCGGATCTTCATCAGGGAGTCCGGTGTTTTGGATTCTTTTGTCAACTGCACCAGTTCTCGCTCTTTTTGTTCCAGTTCATCTGAAAATTTTTTCAACTGGTCCGCAAAAAAGGCCTCGGCTTCCCTGGGTTTAAAAATTTCGGACCTATATTCAAAATATTTGTTCACAACCGTTTCCAAAAGCAGCTTGGCATCGTCCGGATCATTCCAGTTCGCCTGGATGTTAACGGTATCGGTTCTGGGGTTGGTTGTGGGGAAAATACTGTTCATCACAGCCGATACCGCAGCCCGCCTGTCCTTTTCATTGGTGATCGGTCCGAACACAAGTCCTTTTTCGATGAGATGATCCACTGTGTTTTCAGCCACCACGTTGGTTCTGATGATTTCAATTTCCGAATAAATATCGTTTTCTCTCATCTTGGATATATCCGTGGGAACGTTCTCAATGCTTTCCGGGCTTTTCAGTGACACACTGCCCTTGAGAATCACCGAACAGGTCGCCGCATAAATGGGCGGATACAACAAGGCAAACAGAAAAGAGCCGGCGATGATTGTCAGGGCAACGGAGAATATCGCCGTCTTTTGTACAAAGAAGATGGTGACAAAATTCCTCAGGTAATCATTGGTCTGTTTCATCATTTCCGTCCGTTAATTATTTAAATCATCCACCCATTGCATCGTGCCGCCGCTGATACCCCACCCGTTAAACAATGCTATGTTCGCTATTTCCCTTGTGAGGTTCGCCAGCGTACTGATATGGGTCTTGGGGATATACACAATATCTTCCGGCTTCAGGAAGAAAAAGGCTTCACTGTCTGTCAGCGTCATGAGGTTTTTAAGATTCACCCGTCTTGCAATCAGCTTCTGCTCATGTTTGCGGAATAGAATTACGGTTTCCATTTTCGCGCTGTCAGTAAAACTGCCGGCCAGGGTAATGGCTTGAAGCAGATTGATGGGTTTTTTAATCTCATAGGTGCCCGGATTGTTCACCTCCCCGAGCATATAGATAATGGAACCGGCCTGTTCATGCAGGAAAAGATCGGCCTGCATCCCGGGCAGGTAGCTGAAATAGCGTTCCTGAATCAGGCTGTTCACTTGGTCAATGGTCTTGTGAGCGACGTAATGGTCTCCGATCAAAGGGAAGGTGGCATATCCGTCGGGCCGCACATTGACGAGCTTACTCAAGCCTCTGGCAGCGGTTTTCAAATCATTTCTGATCTGTTCAATACGCACATCAATGTTGGTTACTTTTACCGTCACCTGTGGATCCAGCAATATATACTCGTATTCTTTTTCCAGTTTTTTTGTTGCCTGCTCCGGCGTAAGACCCAACAATCTGACCTCTCCAATATAGGGCAGAATAATTTCACCGGTGGGCATAATTTTCTGTTCGGAATTCAACTCCGGCAGATCGGGAAAGGTCACCTGAATTCTGTGGTAAAGATCAATCTTAAAGGTCTTTGCCTCCTGGGCTTTGATCTGAAAGACAACGTCAAGCACATCACCGGGCTGAATCCGGTACTCTAAAAAGAGGTCCTGGTCAGAGGGATATATCCCCTGGTCAAAAGAGTAGGTGGTTCTTTCATAAGGTTTTTCAAAATCTTCCGGAAGATATTTGGGAGCGCAGCCGGCAAACATGAGAATGGCCAGCAGGCCTATTCCCAGGGTTTGGATGCCCATCTTTCGGTTATGACTATTGAATCCTAACATATCACCCCTTAAGAAATAAATTTGTAAACATATCTGGGAATATAATACTTACGGCGGTTGAACACCACGCCGATGGCAGTGGGGCCGCCGCTTTTTTTTATCTTGTCGCCGGCGATCTGCAGCAATTCCCACCGTGTTTTTTCACATTCGATCACCAGCAGTGCCGCGGAATAGTGAACAACATCTCTCAATGTCAGCGAAGATGTCATCACGGAACCGCCGTCACAGACCACATGATCAAAGTATTGTGATAACTGCCCCAAAAGGGCGCCTACACTTTTCTGCTGGATGCCGGCCAGCTGCTTGTCACCAATGGTCATAATGCTAAGCCCTTTATGGAGGGTTGGCAAAATGGCCTCCTCAAGCTTTGCCCTGCCCTGACAGACATCGTAAAACCCCGGTCCTTCGCTGACGCCGAAAAGGCTGTGGACCTGGGGGTTTTGGTGGTTTCCATCAATGAGAAGCACATTTTTCCCAGAATAAAACGAAAGGGCATAAGCCGTGCTGACGGCAGCTATAGTTTTACCGGCCTTGTCAGTGCAACTGGAGACATAAATGGTATTGCCGGCCTTCTCCTCCAAAGCCAGGATATTGGCCTCCACGATCATCAATTCCCTGAAATTTGATTCAAGCTGTTTGACGGACGTCTGGGAAAGAAAAGGTAACTCACCTTCATCAAAGCGCTTGATATTGGTTTCCCAGACAAACCGGTCCGTGGAAAACGCCGGCCCAGATTCTGACACACCAGATTCTGACACAGTGGTATCGGACCGGGATTCGTCTTTCGTTTCGGAAGCAATAGCAGCAGGCTCTTCACCACGGGGGACGGCAGGTTCGGCATCGGGAACCGGCTCTTCTTTGGCTTTTGCAGCATTCAGAAAGCTGTCCCGGAAATTCTGTCCGGCCTGGTCCTGAGACGGCGCATCCAGCCCTTTCTGCCCTTTGAGGAACTGTTTCAAATAGTATGACTGTGAAGATTCATGCCCCATAGAGTTCTCTATCCGTTTGCATTGGTATTGTACGTATCAACAGGTTTAAAGATTACCGGCGCCACGCCCGGCAACGGTTCCGCACCGTTTCCGGCGGGGGTGGCCCTGGCATCCATAATCGGGGGGATTTGCAGAGTATTATCTCTTTTATACTCACGTCTGACAACCGGTTTTGTAACAAGCACATCCCCTGAAGGCTCACCCGCCCGGGGTACCGCCCTCATGATCACGGCACTTTGGGACGTGCCTTCCATGGCTCCCACAGGCAAGGGTCTGCCGCTGAAAAGGAAGAGCAGCAGAAGAATGATGACCACGACAAGCAGACCGATCATTGCTGTTTTTCCGTCGATCAACGGGGATTTTTTCAGTTTTGCGGGTTTCTTTGTTTTCCGGGATTTATCCTTCTCATCTCCTGCACCGTTCTTGAACAGCTCTTCTGCGCGCATTCTGGGTTTCGCCTCTTTGGGCCCAGGTTCAACGTCCTGCGCTTCAGCCTCGGCAGCCCCGTTTGCCGCGGAAGATACCGGAGCCGGCGGCACAGGGGCCGACACCACCCGTCTTGATGGTTGCAGGGAATCAATCCTGGTGGGTTCAGCCGCGGGCTCTACAACGGGTGGGGATGCGGATGGCGGCACGGTTACGGCAGTCGTGTCTGTCACCGGGGCGGGTTCGGTAATGATACCGGCATCCACAAGCGCGGCCGATACGATAGTATCATCAATGAAGTTGGCTCGTCTCTTATAGGCAATCAGCAGGCTGGAATCACAAATTTTATTAATGAGCCGCGGCAACCCGTTACTGGCGGAGGTAATCAACTCGATAGCCGGTTCGTTGAACACGGGGCTTCCCGAGGCACCGGAAGCAATCAGGCGAAAATAGATATACTCTGTTACCTCTGCGACCCCGAGCGGTTGCAGAGGTACGCGTTTTATGCGCTGGCGGAATGAAATCAGATTTCGTTCGTCAAGTTTTTTTAAAAATCCCGTATGCCCGAACATAAACAGGCGCAAAGGAAAATACCCGTAGTTGTTATAGGTGATCAGACGGGTCAGACCGGCCACAAAATCATGGTCAAACTCCTGAATATCATCAATGACAATATAGATGTACCGGTTCTTTTCAGGGGGATCGTTTTCAAAGTACTCGTATATAAAGCGCTGGGTTTCTTCAAGGTTTCCGGCATCCACGGGAAGTCCGAGTTTCCGGGCGATTTTTTCAAGAAGCATGGAAAAAGAATATCCCGGGCTGGGGATATAGACCATGGGGGTGACGTTGTTCTTTTCCATGAACTGGATAAGCTTCAGACAGAGAAGCGTCTTTCCGGTGCCGTACTCGCCCGCGGTCATGACCACGGGCTCCTTGCGCTTAAGGCAGTAGACCAGATTCTTCCAGGCGTTTTCATGCCCCCGGGACTTAAAAAAAAGCCGGGGAGACGGAAACGGTGCGAATGGCTCGCTCTGCATTAAAAAGTATTCTTTATACATCACTTACCCCAAGGTTTCGATTGGCGGTCATCTCAAAGGTCGTCATTGGGAAACACCCGGGTGTATTCGATCTTTTCTTCATCACCGGATATCGCAAGATTCAGACCTTTTACGATTTTACTTTTGGTTACCTGGGTCGGGTTTGTCAGCATCCGCTCCGTCTGACTTATGACCTTGGTACTCACATCGGCCAGCCGAGATAACGCAGTGATCGTAAGCCCGAGTTCTATCCTGATTTTTTTTAAGTCATTTTCCTTGACATCAAGATTATCCATATAGCGAAACACTCCCCCCCCTACCTCGGCCCTTGTCACTGAACCGATCTAAAAAAAACATAATTAAAGAAGACCATAATCCAGATACGCTTGAAACCGGACAGGTGACTGCCCGGGACTGCAAATGACCTGCCCGAAAACCCCACATGCACGGGGTTGCCGTGTGTGCGAATTCCTCCGGGCCTATGCCTGCCATATGTTTGAGCAACACAAACTCCCCCTGGAAAAAGGTTATACAATCTGTATTTTATCTTACAATCCGTAATTAATCCATAAAATATCAGCATGTCAAGTACTTTATCGTAAAAGTCGCAAAATACACTGATTTATCGTATAACTTCCGGAAAGTTCCGGAAATTTCCGATTTTGTAATGGAATAACTTGACCATACCAGGGGAAACTCGATAATAAAGAGCCAAAGAAGCCCCCACCCTCATCAAAGAGCTAAAATTTGATCAGTAATGTTTGGATGTGTAACTGAGGTTAAAAATAAAGGGGATTATAGATTTAGATAAGTATGAATGCATTGACCGAGTCGATCAAGCGCGCCCGCAGCATAAAAGTGGTCGCACCCTGCCAACACGCGCAAATCAGGGTTGGCATCACTTAATTCTATCATGTGGCGGATCTGGTCTGCCGGTGCGATATCGTCGTACTCACCGGTCACAATCAAACCGGTTCGGGATAGATCCTGCACATCGTCAAAAGCAAGAAAATTCACCGGTGGAGACACCATGATATGCCCGTCAACTGAGGCTCCGGCATCCACGGCATGGGCATTAACCCAGGCACCGAATGAGTACCCGGCCAAAAAAAGCGCAGTGATGTTGCGCCCCCTGAAATAATCAAGGGCAGCGTGAACATCATCCTGTTCACCTGCCCCGTCATCAAAATTTCCGGTGCCTTCCCCTGTTCCCCGGAAGTTAAACCGCAGGGTTGAAAAGCCATTTTTATAAAAGGTATCCGCAATCTGCCGGACCACCTGATTATCCATGTTGCCGCCATAGAGCGGATGGGGGTGGGTGACCACCACCCCCTTTGTGCTGCCGGCAACCATGCGCTCCCGCCCTTCAAGCACAACGTCTTTGCCGGCGATGCGAACAGGCGTTTCCCCCATGGTGCGGCCTTTGAACCTACTTCCGATTTTTAAGGGACGCCCGGATAAACTCCCGGAACAGCGGGTGGGGCGTCATGGGTTTTGACTTGAACTCGGGATGGAACTGGCAACCCAGATACCAGGGATGATCCTTCAACTCCACCACCTCAACCAGGTCATGATCAGGAGAAGAACCGCTGATCACAAGACCGGCTTCCACCAGACGCTCCTTGAATTCATTGTTGAACTCAAAGCGGTGGCGGTGACGCTCTGAAATATCCTCCGTCTTGTAGGCATTCATGGCAAAGGTTTCGGGCACAAGCCGGCAGGGATAAGCCCCAAGACGCATGGTCCCTCCTTTATCCGAGGACTCGTCACGCTTTTCCACCTGACCGGTCTGCTCGTCGATCCATTCTTTCATCAGGTAAATCACGGGATAGGGCGTGTAGGGGTCAAACTCTTCGGAATTGGCATCTTCCATACCGGCGAGGTTGCGGGCTACCTCGATAACTGCCATCTGCATTCCCAAACAGATACCGAAAAACGGCACCTTTTTTTCGCGGGCATACTGGGCGGCCAGAATCTTTCCTTCTATTCCCCTGGAACCGAACCCGCCGGGCACAAGCACACCGTCACTCTGGGACAGAACCTCTGCCACATTGTCTTGGGTCAGGGTCGTGGAATCCACAAACTGCAGTTCCACCTTGGCGTCGTTGGCAATGCCCCCGTGGGTCAGCGCCTCATTCAAACTTTTGTAACTTTCTGTCAGGTCCACGTACTTGCCCACAATGGCAATGCTGACTTTCTGACGCGGATTGCGCAACCGCTCAACCATCTCCCGCCAGTCATCCAGACGGGGCGCACGCGCCCAGATATTCAATTTTTTGAGAATCTTGTCACCCAGTCCCTCCTTGTTGTACACCAGGGGAACGTCGTAGATGCAGTCCACATCCTTGGCTGTAAACACCGCATCCGTATCCACATTGCAGAACAGGGCGATCTTCTTTTTAATATCCTGGGACAGGTAACTTTCCGTACGGCAAAGCAGGATATCCGGCTGAATACCGATGCTTCTCAACTCTTTTACGCTGTGCTGGGTGGGTTTGGTCTTCACCTCACAGGCGGTTTTGATATAGGGTACGAGTGTCAGATGGATGTAGATGACATTGGAAGACCCGGCATCTGCCTTGAACTGACGGATCGCCTCAAGAAAGGGCAGGGACTCAATATCACCGATGGTGCCGCCGATCTCAACAATCACGACATCGGTGCCGTTGGACACCAGGGATACGGCCTGCTTAATCTCATCTGTGATGTGAGGAATCACCTGGACCGTTCCACCCAGGTACTCCCCACGGCGCTCCTTGGAAATCACCTGATGATAGATTTTACCCGTGGTAAAATTGTTGTTCTTCCCCAGCTTCGCGTTGGTGAACCGTTCGTAATGCCCCAGATCCAGATCGGTTTCAGCTCCGTCATCGGTCACAAACACTTCGCCGTGCTGAAAGGGATTCATGGTGCCGGGATCAACGTTGATATAGGGATCCAGCTTCTGAATGGTCACCGACAATCCCCTGCTTTCCAGCAGCATGCCGATAGCCGCAGATGCCAGCCCTTTGCCCAAAGATGATAACACCCCGCCCGTCACAAAAATGTATTTTGAGTTTTCAGCCATCAATCCCCCACTTCATTTTTTATTGGTCAAACAATTTACTAAAATCATCAATTTCTTTATCCAGACCGTCGATCTGTTCACGCGCCTCGTCCTCACCCGCCATCCCGTTTTGGACAGGATAGGCTGCAAGCACCCCATCCACGTCAAACCGGTCAGCGGAAAACCCAGGTTTCAGTTCAAACCGGCTGACACGGATATCCGCAAAGGGCTGTCCATCCACCTGAATTGACGTTTCCATGGGATACCAGGTCCGGGATACCCGGTGCCAATTATGATACCGAACATCCACGGTCCGCCCCGATCTGGTGACTTTATACCGGACAGGAAAAAGTGTATCTTTATCCACCCAGAACCCGGATTCCGGATCACTGCCGCCTGCGGGCTTGCCCACAAAAAAGCAGACACCGCCGTCAAGGCGCTGAAAGGTGACTTTTTGGGTATCAATGCCCACGGCATCCAGATGCGCCGCCATCATGGCATAATCCCGGAGCAGCATGGGGTCCGTATAAAAATCTGCAATGGGCCGGACGGTTGCCGTGACCCTGCCGTTTTCCACCCGGACAAACCGGTTGCCGGACTGCACGGTGAAGGCGGTGCCGTTCTTTGAAGATATCTCTGACCTCAGAGCAGACGGGAATGCGAAACTCAACCGCTCCGATACCGCATCCGCCATGTCCTCACCCGTACCCTCACCGTCGACCTTCGCGATCTGACGGGTCTGGTATACCACCATCCCCGTCGGGGTTTTAATCTTCTGAATCACCAAATGCAAAAGGTGAGGCGTTTGCGGGACAAAGGCCTCACCCCTGGAGCCCAGGCTCAGGACAAACAGTACTACCAGAAAAGAAATAATCGCTTTTTTCTGCATGAAACCCTTTGGGTTTAAATAAACAGATCTTCAGGATACACGGCTGAATCCCCCAGCCGTTCTTCGATTCGGATCAGTTGATTGTATTTGGCCACCCGGTCGCTTCTGGACATGGAGCCGGTCTTAATCTGCCCGGCGTTCACGCCAACCGCCAGGTCTGCAATAAAGGTATCTTCGGTTTCACCGGATCTGTGGGACACCACCGTGGTGTATCCGGATTCCTTGGCCATCTGGATGGTATCCAGGGTCTCGGTGACCGTACCGATCTGATTCAGCTTGATCAGGATGGAGTTACCCACACCCCGGGCGATCCCTTTTTTAAAAATATCCGGGTTGGTTACAAAAATATCATCCCCGACGATCTGGATCCGGTTTCCCAGACGCTGGGTCATAAGTTCCCAGTTGTCCCAGTCGCCTTCGGCCAGGCCATCCTCAATAGAGACCAGGGGGTACTTGTCGATCAACCCCTCATAATAATCAATCAAGGCTTCGGCGGACAACTTGCGGCCTTCAGACTGGAAAACATACGTGCCGTCTTTGTAGAACTCGGATGCAGCGGCATCCAGACCGATGCCGATATCCTTGCCCGGCCTGTATCCGGCAGCTTCAATGGCCCGGATGATATATTCAATGGCCTCTTCGTTGGACGCAAGATCCGGTGCAAAACCGCCTTCATCCCCCACAGCCGTGCTCAAGCCTTTTTCCTTGAGCAGCTTTTTCAGGTTGTGAAAGGTTTCCGCCCCCATGCGGATGGCTTCAAGCACCCCCACAGCGCCATAGGGAAGAATCATGAACTCCTGGATATCCAGGTTATTGGCCGCATGGGCACCCCCGTTGATGATGTTCATCATGGGCACCGGCATCACCCGGGCGTTGATCCCTCCCAGGTGCTGGTAAAGGGGGATGTCACAGGCATCGGCCGCAGCCCTTGCTGCTGCCATGGAAACCCCGAGAATTGCATTGGCTCCCAGACGGGACTTGTTGTCGGTGCCGTCAATGTCCAGCATGGTCCGGTCCAACCCGGCCTGATCCATGGCATCATAACCGATAATTTCAGGGGCAATCACCTCATTGACATTGGCAACGGCGTTGAGCACGCCTTTGCCCATGTAACGGTTTTCAGCCTTATCCCGAAGTTCCAGCGCTTCACGGGTACCTGTGGATGCACCGGAGGGTACAGCCGCCCTGCCCTGTGCCCCGCAGGCCAGGGTCACATCCACTTCAACCGTGGGATTTCCCCTGGAATCAATGATCTCCCTTGCCATGACGTCAATAAGTTCTGTCATGCGTCCACCCTACCTTTCATATATAGTGATTTTTAAATTCCGTATGATTCTTAAATCCGTCTTTTAATATCAATTTGCGTTCCCACATTCAAGGTTTTATTTCCCTGCCGGCACCACCTGTTTGATATGCTTTTCTTATTTGCACAGCGCAAGTCTTGACAAAAAAAAATGACTCTTATAAGTAGAGGGGACGCTCATAAGTATAAGTGATATTTTCCTTAAATAGAAATGATGTTCCGTACCAGAACACGTATATAAAGACACACAACAACATTAAGGAGTAAAGATGAACATTCTGTTTTTCGGCCCCAACGGCAGCGGCAAAGGCACCCAGGGTAAAATCCTGAAAGATAAATACAATATTGCCCATGTTGAATCCGGCGCCATCTTCCGCGACAACATCAAAGGCGGTACCGAGCTTGGTAAAAAGGCCAAAGAATACATTGACAAGGGTGACCTGGTACCCGATGAAATCACCATCCCCATGATGATCGACCGCATTGAGCAGGACGACTGCAAAGAAGGCTGGCTGCTGGACGGTTTCCCCAGAAACAAGGTTCAGTCTGAAAAACTCCACGCCGCCCTGGAAGAAAAAGGCATTAAACTCAACTACGTTATTGAAATGCTGCTGGACCGCCAGATTGCCAAAGACAGAATCATGGGCCGCAGACTCTGCGAAAATGACAACAACCATCCCAACAACATCTTCATCGATGCCATCAAACCAGACGGAGACAAATGCCGGGTATGCGGCGGTGCCCTAAGCGCCCGTGATGATGATCAGGATGAGGCTGCCATCGACAAACGCCACTCCATCTACTATGACACCGAGACCGGCACCCTGGCCTCTTCCTACTACTTCAGAGACCTGAAAGACGCCTCTTTCAAATACTTCACTCTGAACGGTGAACAGCCCCTGCCCGACGTAACTGCAGAACTGATTTCCAAGCTGTAAGCACGTTTTTCCTCACCTGAGGATTTATCCGGCCGGCAAGCCCCACGGGAATGCCGGCCGTTTTTTTATTTGGGCCGGGCACGCCTTTTTACTTGCCTTTACACCAACGGTTTGTTATAAGGGCCGGATAAATATTTTTATATTTAAATCCACTATGAAAGGGGCGATGCTGCTTGAAAGACATTACAGTCACCGTTATTGATAACGATGTAGAAAAGGCTTTGAGAATTCTGAAGAAGAAAATTCAGAATGATGGACTATTCAAACGTCTCAAAGTAAAAAAACACTACGAAAAACCGTGTCAGTACAGAAGACGGAAGATGAGAGAAGCAATGAGAAGACAGAGAATTGCTGCTTCCAGATCCCGCAGAAGACGTCGCTAAGCACAGCCAAACAGCCCGGCATGACAGGAGTATCACCTGACATGCCGGGTTTTTTTATGGACTTTTTTTATCTGGATTACGCCCATGGCAAGAATTTCCTACGACGAGTGCCTGGACCGGATTTACAAACTGGGCCGCTTCGGCATAAAGCTTGAACTTGACACCATCCAGAATATTCTCAGGTTCCTGAATACCCCCCAAAAAAATTATAACGTTGTTCACGTGGCCGGCACCAACGGCAAAGGCTCCACCTCCACCTACGTCGCCTCCATCCTCCGGAAGGCAGGCTTTAAAACCGGAATCTACACAAGCCCCCACCTGGTGCGGTTCAACGAACGGATCGCCGTGGACGGCGAGCAGATTTCCGATGAAGATGTGGTGGCGGCATACGAGGCGGTAAATGCTGTTGACATTGGCCGGCGCAAGGCCACCTTTTTCGAAATTGCCACAGCCATGGCCTTCTACCACTTTGCCAAGGAGCAAGTGGAGTGGGCAGTGATCGAAACAGGCATGGGCGGCCGCTTTGACGCCACCAATATCGTGACGCCCGCCGTCAGCATCATCACCAACCTGTCATTGGAACATACGGATTACCTGGGCAGCACCATTCCGGCGCTGGCCAAGGAAAAAGGTGGGATCATCAAATCCAAGGCACCTGTGGTAACCGCTGTTTCCCAACCTTCCGGCATGCGGGTTCTCGAAGATATTGCCAAAGAGAAATCTGCCCCGTTGTTCACATTTAAAAAGGATTTTTCCATCCGGAAGACACCCAGGCAGAACACCTACACCTTCCAGGGTATCCATGATGTGTATAAAGACCTGGTGAAACCCCTTCCCGGGGACCACCAACGGGAAAACCTTTCCATGGCACTGGCGGCCTGCGAGCTGATCTTTCAGCGGCACAAAGCCAAGGATGACAGATACACCCTGACCCGGGACCTGGTCCACCAAGGCCTGTCCATTGCCCGCTGGCCCGGCCGCCTGGAACGTATCCAGGAAAAACCGCTGGTCATTCTGGACGGGGCCCATAATCTTAAAGCCGCCCAGGTGCTGGGAAAATATCTTTCCACAGCCGTTGCCGGCAAAAAACTCACCCTGGTGCTCGGCATACTGGACGACAAACCCCATGAAGAAATGATGGGCCACCTGGTGCCTTACGCTGACCGGGTAATCATCACCAAGGCCAAGATAGACAGAAGCCTTGCCACCGATGTACTGGCAGCTTCCGCAAAAAAATTTTTTAATGGAGAGCTAACCATCATAGAAGATGTTAAAGAAGCTGTTTCCCATGCGATTTCAACATCTTCTGAAGATGACGCCGTCTGTATCGCCGGCTCCCTGTATGTGGCCGGTGAAGCAAAAGAAAAATTTGATCTGGATTTTATTTGATAATTTGGTATAACAGCATCTGATTTTAGCGCGCCCGTGGTGTAGCGGATATCACGTCAGCCTCCGAAGCTGAAGATCGCTGGTTCGATTCCAGCCGGGCGCACCATAACACACCCCATGAATACTTTCCAAAAAACAGGTTTACGCATCGGTATCATCAGCTACCGGAGCAATCCGCACTGCGGCGGACAGGGTGTTTACATCCGCCACCTCAGCCATGCCCTGTCAGACCTTGGCCACCAGGTGGAAGTCATTGCAGGCCCGCCGGACCCCCAACTCAACAACCGGGCAAAAAACGGGTTCAACGGCCAGGGAAATGTTAAACTGACCATGCTGGAGACCCTGGACCTGTATAATGCGGAAGATCTTTTCCGCACCCCGCGTCCCCATGAACTGAAAGACCCTGTCAACCTTCTGGAGTGGCTGGATGTTTCTGCCCAGGGATATCCCGAACCCATGACCTTCGGCATGCGGGTAACCCGTCACATGAAGGGCCGGCACCGCTCCCTGGATATCATCCACGACAACCAGAGCCTCTCATTTGGAATGCTCTCGCTAGCCAGACACATGCCCGTGACCACCACCATCCACCATCCCATCACTGTGGACCGGCGGTTGGAAATCCAGAGTACCCGGTCTTTTATCAAAAAGGTCAAAACCATGCGGTGGTACTCATTTATCGGGATGCAGAAAATGGTGGCCCGGCGGATGCCCGCCATCATCACGGTATCAGACAGCTCCAAACGGGATATATCAAAAGAGTTCAAGATTCCCGAATCCCGATTCAGGACCATCCCCATCGGTATCGACCTGGACAACTTCTTCCCCCTGGACCACATCAAAAAAATTCCGGGGAGGCTGATTGTCACCAACTCTGCGGATATGCCCCTCAAAGGGCTCTATCATCTGCTTCATGCCCTCAAAGGCGTACTGGCAAAGCGGGAGACATCTCTGACGGTAATCGGCACCCCCAAGAAAAACGGCGGGATTGAAAAGCTGGTAAAAAAACTTGATCTTGGCCGGCATATTGAATTCACCGGCCGGGTGGATCACGACCGCTTTGTCAGGGAATATGCCCGGGCCGAAATTGCCGTGGTGCCCTCCATGTATGAAGGGTTCGGCCTGCCCGTGGGCGAGGCCATGGCCTGCCGGATTCCGGTGATCTCCACGACCGGGGGAGCCCTGCCTGAAGTGGCGGGGGATGCGGCAAAACTTGTTCCCCCCGGAGATGCCAAGGCCCTGGAAAATGCCATCATCGAATTACTGGATGACCCGGTAGAACGGGAACGACTGGCCCAGAAAGGCTATGACCGGGTCCATTCCGAATTCACCTGGGAAAAAACCGCCATGAGAACCGCTAAGGTCTACCGGGAGGTGATAGATGATTACCATGGACTTTAAACGCCTGGGGCTGCGTGCCGGCGACCGGGTCCTGGACATCGGCTGCGGCGAAGGCCGCCACATGGTGCGGGCCTGCCAGGAAAAGGACACCATCTGTACCGGTGCGGATTTCGGCTTTGACAACCTTGAGTTCACCCGCAATAAACTGAGGTTCCACGAGGCCATTGACGATCTGTCCTGCCGGGACTGGAATCTCTCCTGCATGGATATCACGGCCATGCCCTTTGACTCCGAAAGCTTTGACGTGGTGCTCTGCTCAGAGGTGCTTGAGCACATCCCGGAGGATGAAACAGCCATTGACGAACTGATCCGGATTGTGAAACCGGGGCGAACCCTGGCGGTTTCCGTCCCCCGCGCCTGGCCCGAACGCATCTGCTGGAAATTGTCAGATGAATACTTCAATGCCAATATGGGCCACGTACGGATTTACAGCCAGAAAGAAATCATTGATAAAATTCAATCCAGGGGGCCGAAATTTTTAGGGTCCCATTTTGCCCACAGCATCCACACCCCCTATTGGTGGCTTAAATGCCTGGTGGGGCCGAACCGGACGGATTCACCTGCGGTCAATCTCTACCATACGCTTTTGGTGTGGGATTTAATGGAGCAACCCAAAATAACCAGGCTGATAGACCGTATGCTCAACCCCGTTTTAGGCAAAAGCCTGGTGATGTACTTCAAAAAACCGGCCTGACCGACCTGCGACAAATAAACTCCGATGATGGGGAGTGCGGCCGGATCGCCCCCCTTTTTCCTTGCCTGCGCTTTAAATCTTTAAAATCTGCATTACTTTCTCCCCAAGACTTAAACCCGGCAGCCCAAAAACCCTGCGAGGAACGATGCGAAACACGCTGTTAATTATCTGCATGGCGGTGATCACTATGTCCTGTACCACAACCCCCTCCCCAACACCTTTCAGGGAAGATCCCCTGATCGGAAAAATAGTCAACGCCGGCACCGGCCGGACCATTGGGTTTAACGAACTTGCGACGGATTTACAGAAATTTGACGTCATCTATCTATCCGAAAAACACGACAACCCCATGCACCACGCTATTCAGCGAAGGATTATCCAGCACTTCATAGACAAAGGCCGTGCACCTGTCATCGGCTTTGAATTTTTCGCCATGGCAGACACGCCCCTGCTGCTCAACTTCATTGATTCCAAAGCCAAAGGGCACCCCAAAGAAATGGACGGGAAACTTGAAAAAGCCATGCGGACAAAACTTGGGTGGGACAACCAGTCCGACACCATGTGGTCCTATTATTGGGACCTTTTGATCCTTGCCAGGGACAACGGTCTCAAGGCCGTAGGACTGGACCTTACATCGGTGCAAAAACGGCGGATTACAAGAAAAGGCATGGACGGCATTACCGGAATCGAAGCGCAGCAGTTATTTTCCACAGGATTGTCAAACCCGGTTTACGAAACCCATATGAAGTCCATATTCAAATCGGTCCATTGCGGTATGGATCACGGCGGCATGACAGCTAAGCTATACGGCACCTGGCTGGCCAGAAATGACAGGATGGCCCTGTCCATCACCCAGATCCATACGGACATTGCAACATCCGCGCAGGTACCGGATAATACCAACGGCCCTGTTATCGTTATCATGGGTAACGGACATACCGAATATGGTCTTGGGGTAATCGACCGGGTTGCCCACATCAATCCTGAAATCACCCAGGTCAATCTGGGGCTGACGGAAATTTTCAGGGAACCGGTCGGCCTTGAGGCGTACCTTGAGCCACTGGATTTAGAAGGATTTCCCCCGGCACCTCCGGCAGACTACCTCTGGTTTACCCAGCGGACATCATACGGGGATCCCTGTGAGCGGTTTAAGGCATCTCTTCAGCGTATGAAAAGAGAAAATATGAAACGAGAAGATGTGAAAAAGAAGCCCGGGAATTAAAGTTCCCGGGGCTGCGTACAGTTCCGGATTTCCACAGGAAAAAGGGCTATTATTGGCCCTGTTCGTCAATAAAGAGCCTAAATTTCATATCCTCTTTGAGTATATGATGGCGCAGCCAGTTCTCAATGCGCTTGATCACCTCTGAGTTCAGCACATGGGTGCCGGCCTCAAGGTCCTTCATCATCCCGTCAATTTCATTTGAAAACGCCCTGTGCATTTTCCTGTGCAGTTCAAATTTGGGGAACCCAGCCTCCGACATGACCGCTTCTTCTTTGGAGAAATGAAACTCCCCATAAGCCTTCATCTCTTTGAGGGCCTCAATTCCCGTCTTGGCAAAATTTATTTCATCAGGATCCATCATCCGGTCATGGGCCTTGTTATAAATATCAAGCCATTGTTTGTGCTGATCGTCCAGTTCGTCGTTCCCGATGCTGAAATCCTGAGTCCATTCAATGATTGGCATAATAGTAAATCTCCGTATCACGATGCGTTGAATGGCCTATCATATATCCGCACACCTTAAATTTCAATAACAACAGCCGCTTTTTTATTCCGGTTTTATTTCCCCATACCGGCGGTATTGGCCTTTTTCACTTTACAATCCCGGGAAAGGGGCTATGTTAATACACAGGTTCATTAGTTTAATGATGATCAGATAAAGGAGATACCCATGGCAGAAAAACCGTGTCCCACCTGTAAAGGCAAAAAAATCCTTGTCGGCAACTGTGAATGCAATGCGGAATGGCGCAGCGCAGACGGAGAAAACACTGCTGACGACTGCATCTGCGAACCCGATCAGAAATGCCCGGACTGCAACGGCACTGGGGTGGTTCCTGAATAAAAACAGTTTTATCGCTTATCCGATCATGTATGTGGCGGTCCCGGTGGCTATCCGGACCGCCTTTTCATTGAACAGGTCAATCTTTGACACAACGATCCGGGAACCGGCCCGGATCACCCGGCTTTTGCACTCAAAGGCCTCTCCCCTGCCCGGCCTCAGGTAATCCACCCGCATGTCGATGGTGGCCGAGGAGATCAATTTTTCCTGGATCTTCTCAGGTGTGGCATCTTCATTGAACTTGACACAGGAAATCAGGGCGCTCAACCCGCCGGTAAGATCAATCACCGCGGCCGTCACCCCACCGTGGAGGATACCGGCGGCGGAGTTGCCGATGAGATCGGGCTTCATGGGAAATGATACCACGGCTTCCCCGGTTTCATAGTCCAGACTGTCAATGGATATGCCAAGCACTTTGTTGAAGGGAAGCCACTCCAGGTAATAGGTCCGTATACCTTCCAGAATATGATCAATCAAGGGAATCCTCCGTTTTATTCTCCCTGGCAATGCCCCGTCATCAGCCGACCTTCTCCATGAATATCCAGGGTTATTTCAGCTTCAGCACCCCAAGGGTTTTGGTCATTTCAAGCTCTTCGTACTGGCCAGTCTTCAAGGCAATTTCATAGACCTGCCTGGGGGGCTGCCCCCCCTCTTCCGGATTGAAGAAAATATCATGGATCACCAGATACCCCCCTGGAATCAGATGGGGGGACCAGGTAATAAAATCCGTATGGGCGGCGTCAAAGGAATGGCCGCCGTCGATAAAGACCATGGCAAGGCCGGTCTGCCACATCCTGCCGGCAACGGCTGATGTGGATACGATGGGCACCACGGTCTCCTCCAGCCCGGCCTGTTTCAGGGTATCCCTGAACAGCGGCAGGGTGTTGACCCCGCCCGTCCTGTCATCGTACAGATCCGGATCAAAGTATTCCTCTCCGGGCTGCTGCTCTTCAGATCCCCGGTGGTGGTCAATAGAATAAAGGATGCTGGAGTTCTCCTTGCAGGCCTGCCCAATAATGGCGGCAGACCTCCCGCAGTAGGAGCCGATCTCCAGCAGCGGCCCCATGGCAGATGCATCCCGGGCAATGTCAAAGAGCCGTTCAGCCTCTTCGTCATGCATGAAGCCTTTGATGGTGTTCAGGAAGTCAAAATCTAATTTACTCATAATCACATTAGCCACAAAAATCGTAAGGTGTTACCGGGGTTACACCCCGTCTTCATCATAGCTTTTCACCAGGATTTCCCTGGGTTTTGACCCGATCTGGGGGCCGACAATCCCTTCATGCTCCATCATCTCGATCAGGCGGGCTGCCCGGTTGTAACCGATGCGCAGCCGCCGCTGGACATAGGATATGGAGGCCTGCCGGTCCTTGGTGACCAGGGCCACAGCCTCGTCGTACTTGGCATCGTATTCAGACTCGTCAAAGGTCTTTTCCTCTCCGCTGTCCTCACCCATGGTGACCTCTTCGTTGTAGTCCGGCTGGCGCTGCTCCTTGAGAAAGCCCGTAATTCTGGATATTTCTTTTTCGGAAATATAGGCCCCCTGGATGCGCATCAGCTTGCCTGTGCCCGGCGGGCAGAACAGCATGTCCCCGTTGCCCAGAAGACTTTCCGCCCCGCCCTGGTCAATGATGATCCTGCCGTCGATTTTGGAGGAGACCTGAAAGGAGATCCGGGTGGGAAAATTGGCCTTAATGGTTCCGGTGAGAACATCCGCAGAGGGCCTTTGGGTGGCGATGATCAGATGAATCCCAGCAGCCCTGGCCATCTGGGCCAGGCGGGTCAGGGCATACTCCACATCCTTTGACGCCACCATCATCAAATCCCCGAGTTCGTCAACGATCACAACGATATACGGCAGGGTTTCCAGGGGGAAAGGCGAAGTATCTTCAGCTGCTTCACCGTCCAAATCTTCCGGTTGTTCGGCCAGGCGCTCTCGAACCATCCTGTTAAACTGCCCGATGTTCCTCAGTCCGCTCATCTCAAGCAATTCATACCGGCGTTCCATCTCTTTTACCGCCCAGAACAGGGCATTGGTGGCCTTTTTCATATCAGTGACCACAGGGGTAATAAGGTGGGGAATATCGTTGTACACCGAAAGCTCAATCCGCTTCGGGTCCACCATGATCAGCTTGACCTCATCGGGCGTGGCCTTGTACAGCAGGCTGATGATCATGGAATTTAAGCCCACACTCTTGCCCGTACCGGTGGCGCCGGCAATGAGCAGATGGGGCATCTTGTCCATTTTGGTGGCCACGGGCTGCCCCAGTAAATCTTTGCCCAGTCCGAGAGTCAGCAGGGAATCGGACTTCACAAACTCTTTGGAGGCGATCATCTCCCTTAAATTCACCAGTTCCCGTTCTTCGTTGGGAATCTCTATGCCCACCACATCCCGGCCCGGAATGGGTGCAACGATTCGGATGGATATGGCTGACAGGGCCAGGGCCAGGTCGTCTGAAAGCCCGACGATCTTGGACAGCTTGATGCCCGCTGCCGGCCGGTATTCAAAGGTGGTGATCACAGGTCCGGGAAGGATTTCCACCACATCCCCGCGGACGTTGAAATCCTTGAGTTTGGCTTCCAGAATACTCGCCTTTTCCTGAAGAAGCTCCGTATCCACCTGGCGGCGGATCTTTGTTTTTTCATCCAGAAAGGAAAGCTTGGGCAGCACAAAATCCGGTTGTTCCCTAATATCCTGAAGCACCGGATCGGAAATGTACTCCCGGTCATCGGTTTTCACCTCGACTATGGTGGGGGCGACAAGGTCGTCCAGGGCAATGCTGTCCTCGTCCTCAGGCGCCGTTCCGGCAGATCTCGCAGGTGTCTTTACCACGGCCGGAACCGGGGCCGGCACTTTTTCTTCAGTTCCCTCCTCGAATGCAGGCTCATCCGGCAGTGCCTGCATTTCTTCCATCTTTCGGGCCCGGTCAAGCTTTGCCGCAACGCGCTCCTCCCGGAACCGGCTGATTTTGTCACTGAGATAATCCGCTGCTTCCGCCATGTCCGCTTTCACAGTATTTGCCAGCGCCACAGACCGCGCCCGTATGAATACCGCCAGATCTTTCAAGGAAATCCCGGTGGAGAGCACAAACCCGATGATGACAAAAAAGGAAAGGATAATCACACAGCCCGTGACATTGGCGTATCTGAGCAATATGGCGGTCAAGGCCTCGCCGATGACACCGCCGGCGGCGATGGTCGTGTCAGAAAATCCGTAGGCATCCTTGAACAGGTAAAGGATACTGCCGGTGGAGATCATGATGATCAGGCCGCCTGCCAGGGTCATCCATATCACATTTTTTGATTTTTCCTTAAGATACCAAAGGCTGAGCAGGGACAGGATCATGGGAATCCACATCGCCCCGATGCCGAACAGATAGACGAACAGCCCAGCAAAATGAGCGCCCACCAGGCCGAACTGGTTGTGCACCTGAGCAGGTACCCGGGCAAAGCCGTTCCCCACACAGGGATCTGCTGCATGATATGAAAACAGGCTGACGGCGGAGAGGATAATCAGAAAGAAAAGCAGAATGCCGTAAAGTTCTTTTTTCATACGGATTTTTTCATACTTCGATTATAATCGGTACGATCAGCGGCCTCCGGTTGATGGCAAAGGCGAAATATTGCTTCAGGGCCCGCTGGAGCTTTCTGCGGATCAGCTCCACCCGGGATTCCAGTCCTGCTTCGATCTCTTCCACGATCTCAAGGATGACACACTGGGCATCATCCACCAGGTAACCTGTGGCCGAGTCGAACACAAAGCCTTTGGAGACAAGTTCAGGGCCGTAGAGCACCACCCCGGTTTCCTCGTCAATGATCATGGTGACCACCACAAGGCCGCCTTCGGACAACTCCCGCCGCTCCTTGAGCACCGAGCGTCCCACGTCACCGATCCCTTTGCCGTCCACGAGAATACGTCCGGTGTGGACTTTTCCGTCGATACGGCCGCCTGCCTCCTTATCAAAGGCGATCACCTGGCCGTCTTCGGCCACGATCACCTTGTCCCGGTCCAGCCCCAGCTTTTCCGCAAGCCTTGCATGGACCACCAAGTGGCGGTACTCCCCGTGAATGGGAATGAAATACTCCGGCCGGGTGAGGTTGATCATCAATTTGAGCTCTTCTTGGTGGGCATGGCCGGAGGCGTGGATCTGTGCCACCTTGGAGTAAACCACCTCGGCCCCCCTGCGGTAGAGCTTGTTGATGATGTTGGCAATGGCCTTCTCGTTGCCCGGGATGTATTTGGAAGAGAGGATAACGGTATCCCCTTTCCGGATATTGATGTGCTTGTGGACCCCGGACGCCATCCGTGCCAGGGCGGACATGGGCTCACCCTGGCTGCCCGTGGTGATGATGACCACGTTTTCGTCCGCAATTTTATGGATCTGCTTGATATCCGACACCATACCGGGCGGACAGTTGATATATCCCAGCCGGAAGGCGGCATCGGTGATCTGCTCCATGCTCCGGCCGTTGAAAATGACACGCCGGTCGTTTTTTCTGGCGATATCGATCACCTGCTGAATCCTGAAAACATTGGAGGCAAACAGCGCCACGATCACCCGCCCCGGTGCGGCGGCAATCAGCTTGCCCAGGTTCTTGGCCACCTCCTGTTCGGACATGGTGTAGCCTTCCACCTCCACGTTGGTGGAGTCGGACATCAGGGCCAGCACCCCTTCTTCTCCGAACCTGGCAAAACTTGAGATATCGGTATTCTTCATTTTATCGGCGGAATGGCTGATCCGAAAGTCCCCGGTGTGCACCACTACCCCCTCCGGGGTATTGATGGCAAGCCCCACCCCGTCCACCGTGGAGTGGCTGACCCGGATAAATTCAATCTCAAAAGGATCTATGGTAAGTCTTTCACCGGGGTTGACCAGGTTGAGGTCCACGTGGGTGTTCAGATCGAACTCCACCAGTTTGTTTCTGACAATTTCCAGGGTAAAGGGGGTGCCGTAGACCGGCAGGCGAATTTCTTTCAACAAATAGGGAAGTGCCCCGATATGGTCTTCATGGGCGTGGGTGATAATGATTCCTTCGATCTTATCCCGGTTTTCCCGCAGATAATCCATGGCCGGGATAACAATATCCACCCCCAGCATATAATCTTCGGGGAACATCAGCCCGGCGTCGATGATGAACATGACGTCGCCGTACTCCACCACCATCATGTTCAGGCCGATTTCACCCAGGCCTCCCAGGGGTATAATTTTCAGCATCAGTATTATCCAGACCCGATATCAAATGTGGATGGACAATTTTTCCAGCACCGCATCGGCCCAGTCAACAAGCCAGTTCCGCTGCGCCTCTGTGGCATAGGCCATACAGTCACATTTGATATTGGTTTTTATTCGTACCAGCAGTTCACAAGACAGGTAGGATTCTTCCAGCATCAGGGCAAACACGTGTGGATGGCAGTCTGTATGACCGGCCTGGACATCGGTCAACACCGACCGGTCCAGTTCAAGCCAGTAGATGCCGCCGATGGTGGCGGACTCCAAATGCTTGTCCAGGTATTCCTTTAAAGCCGTATAATCCTTGAGCGTCAATCCGTCGATTACATATTGTTTCATAGGGAATCTAATTAGCATAGATGCCCGCTAATGTGCAATCGTTTATCTATAAGTTACCCCGGCCGCCGGGCCAGGGCCAGAAAGTTGCCCGCAAGGACCAGGGAAAGGCCTGCCACCGCAGGAACGGTCCAGACGTATCCTTCGGCAAAGGAGGAGATCACAAGGGCCACCACCGGCACCACCATAATGGCGTATGCCGCCTTGTCCGCCCCCATGGATCCCACCAGGGTAAGATAGGTGCTGAACGCCACAATGGAACCGAAGACGGCCAGAAATACCAGGGAGCCGGTATAGGCCGGGGACAGGGAGAAACTGAAGGGTTTACCCAGACACAGGGCAACGATGACAAGCACCAGCGTACCGTAGGTCATGCCAAAGGCATTGGCCTGGACCACGGGAATCTTGTGCCGGGTGTTCCGGGCGGAGGCAATGTTGCCCAGGGAGGCCAGAAACACGGACAGCATACCGATGGCGACACCGGTAAGGCCGTTGTCACTTGCGTCAAAGGCACGGATCTCGGGCAAAAATATCAGGGTGATGCCGATAATGCCGGCAAGCGCACCGATTATCGTTTTACGAGCCACCGGTGCCCCCATGAAAAAAGCGCTGTTGGCCATATTAAAAAAGACCAAAGAGGAGAACAGCACGGCCACAAGACCCGAGGTCAGGTATTGCTCGGCCAGGTATACCAGCCAGTAATTCACGGAAAAGAGAAAGATCCCCATCAGGGCCATAAAACAATGGTCCTTCAGAGAAAATTTTAAGGAAAGCCCCCGGACACGGCAGAATGCCAGGAGCAGAACGGATGCCAGACCAAACCTGTAAATGACCGAAACCATGGGGTCCACAGGCCCCAGCTGAAATTTGATGGCAATCCAGGTGGATCCCCAGATCACAATGGTAACCAGATACAGTATCATTTGCTTCATGGGCCGTCTCCAAGCGTGAGATCCAAATCAGGTAAATCTTATTGATAAAAATCACACTATACGATACTAAGAAATAAAAACAGATACAGTTTTGAATTATTCAAACCATAACAGATGAGGGCATCATGGCTGTCCAAGGCAATTTCAGATACGTGGCCCTGGCAGATGAGATTCAGGAAAACATCCTCAACGGCCAGTACCGGCCCGGGGATAAGCTGCCATCCCTGCGGCAGCTCCACAACCGTCTGGGACTGAGTGTCTCCACCATCCACCAGGCCTATATCGAACTGGAAAAACGCGGACGGATTGAGGCAAAGGAAAAATCAGGCTTTTACGTGAGAGCCCTTCTAAAAAATCCCCTGCCCACCCCCAGAAAAGATTCGGGCACCGCCCGGCCCAGCCGGGTAAAGATCAACGCTCTGGCCGAAACCATACTCTCTGATCTTCTGGCCGATAACATGCTTCAGTTAGGGGCTGCCGTGGCCTCAAGAGAACTTATGCCCATCAAGCAGTTGTCCCGGATCATGAAATCCATATCATCTAAGGAGCTGGCCCAAAGCATCGCCACCTATGATCCGTGCATCGGAAACACGGAACTGAGAGCCGCCCTGGCCAAACAGATGCTGGGCTATGCCTGCCCGGTGCTGCCCGATGACATCGTCACCACCAACGGCTGCCTGGAAGCGGTAAGCCTCAGCCTTCGGGCAGTGGCGGAGCCCGGCGACACCATCCTCGTGGAATCCCCGGTGTTCCACTGTTTTCTCCAGCTCATCGAAGATCTGAACATGTACGTCCTTGAACTGCCCGGATGCCCGGACAGCGGCATGGACCCGGATGCCTTTACGGCCATCGTCTCCGCCAACAACATAAAGGCCTGCCTGCTGAACACCAATTTCCAGAATCCGCTGGGCTCGGTGATGTCCAGGGAGAATAAAGAAAAGGTGCTGAGAACAGCGTCTGCGGCCGGCATTCCCATCATCGAAGACGATATCTACGGGGATATTTATTTCGGCAGCACCCGCCCGTCCACTTTCAAGGCGATGGACACCGACGGCAACGTGCTTTACTGTGCCTCCTTCTCCAAGACACTGGCTCCTGGATTGCGCACCGGCTGGACCGTTCCTGGACGATTCAGGGACAAGGTGGTCCGTCTGAAACTGAATACCCAGCTTTCCTGCCCCGGCATCAACCACAGGGTGACGGCCCGTTTTCTGGAAACAGGAGCTTATGCCCGCCATATCCGGCGGCTGCGCAACCAGGTCAAAACCCAGGCCTCTGCCATGGCCATGGCGGTGGCGGATCATTTTCCCAAGGATACCTGCCTGACCTTCCCCCGGGGCGGCATGATGCTCTGGCTGGAGTTGAACCCTGCCGTAGACACAATGGAGATCTTTCACAGGGCCAGGGCCCGGAACGTCTCTATCTTGCCGGGCCGTCTATGCTCATCTTCCGACCGCTACAGCCACTGCCTCCGCCTGAACTGCGGCCTTCAGTGGCGCCCTGCCGTTGAAAAGGGCGTTGCCCTTCTGGGCCGGATTGTCCGGGAAATATACAAGGAGAAAGGGTTACAGATTTCCTGATCTTGAAAACCCGGTCAAACCAACACGGCCTAAGGCCGCACATATCCGGAGTACAAAAACATGAAATGCACCAACTGCCAGTCTGATAACCGGGGAGGGATCAAATTCTGCGAGGAATGCGGTACCTGTATCGCCGTGGAATGCCCGGCCTGCAACACCAGGATTCCTTTGGGTAAAAAATTTTGCGGGGAATGCGGAAGCAGGCTGCAGGGGAGTGCAGAAGAGGCACCGGGTAAATCCATCGACTATAACCGGCCCGACTCCTACACCCCCAAATTTATGGCGGAAAAAATCCTCACCACCCGGAGCAGCATCGAAGGGGAAAGAAAACTGGTCACTGTCTTTTTCTGCGATGTCACCGGATTCACTTCCCTTTCCGAAGCGTTGGATCCCGAAGCGGTACACCAGATCATGGACGGCTGCTTTAAAATCCTTATGGAGGAAATCCACCGGTACGAAGGCACCATCAACCAGTTTACAGGCGACGGGGTCATGGCCCTGTTCGGCGCCCCCCTGGCCCATGAGGATCATGCCCAGCGGGCCTGCAGCGCAGCCCTGGCCGTTCAGGCCGCATTGGTGGATTACAGCCGGCAGGTGGAAAATGAATTCGGTGTGGCCTTTAAAATGCGCATCGGCCTGAACTCCGGGCCTGTGGTGGTGGGTGCCATCGGTGATGACCTTCGCATGGATTATACGGCGGTGGGGGATACCACCAATCTGGCCGCCCGGATGGAAAGTCTGGCGGAGCCCGGCACGGTCCAACTTTCCGAATCCACCTACCGCCAGGTGCGCACCTATTTTAACTGCAAGGATCTTGGCAATGTCCAGGTCAAAGGGAAAAAGGACCCGCAACCCGTATTCCGGCTCATGGAAAAAAGCAAAGTGACCAGCCGGCTTCAGGCATCTGAGGCAAAGGGCTTTGTGGATTATATCGGCCGCGAACAGGAAATGGCAGCCCTGGTCAAATCCTTCGGCAGGGTCCGGCAGGGCCGCGGACAGGTTGTGGGGGTTGTCGGTGAAGCAGGTATCGGCAAGTCCAGATTTGTATTCGAGACCCAGAAAGGGTTTGACCCTGATATCCGTATTTTGGAAACTCGCTGTCTCCAGTATAATGCCAACATTCCCTTTGTCCCGGTCCTGGATCTCATCACCGACTGGTTCAGCATGGGAAAAGGAGAGCCCGAAACCGTGCTTCAGGAAAAGCTGAAAAACGGCCTTAAGGACCTGGACCCGGAACTTTTGAAACTGACCCCGGCATTCCGGCAACTTTTGTCCATGCCCTGCGCTGATCCGCAGTGGGAGCGGCTTTCCCCCCAGGAGAAACAAGAAAAGATCTTTGACGGGATCAGCCAGTTTTTTTTAAGGCTCAACCGAAATGCCCCCATCGTTATCATCGCGGACGACATCCATTGGATGGACAAAACCAGCGAGGCCTTTTTTCACCATCTCATCGGACGGATGCCGGATGCCTCCCTCCTTTTGATCCTTCTCTACCGCCAGGAATATGAACACGCCTGGGGCGGAAACCCCATTTACAACCAGATTGCCATTCCCCCGCTGACCCGGGAAGAGAGCCGCAGGTATATCCGCGCCGCCCTGAATTCCCGTGATGTCTGCACAGATATCGAAGAGCTGATTTTTTCCCGGGCATCCGGGAATCCGCTTTTTATGGAAGAGTTGTGCACCACCCTTATTGACGACAAAACCATTACCCTGGAGGAAGGCGGCTGGCAGTTGCACGGGGACGCCGATATCACCCATGTGCCCGATACACTGCAGGGCATCATTGCCGGACGGATGGACCGATTAGGGGAAAACACCAAAACCACCATGCAGATGGCCTCGGTCATCGGAAGGACCTTCGGATTCCGGCTGCTCAGAGCACTTACCGGCATGGGGGATGCCGTGAAGACCTATCTTGGCAAGCTGCAGAGCCTGGAGTTCATCAGTGAAAAGACGCTCTTCCCGGAGCTGGAGTATATCTTTAAGAATATCATTACCCAGGAGGTGGCATACAGCAGCCTGCTGCACAACCGTCGGCGGGAAATCCACGGCAAAATAGGGCAGGCGATTGAACAAATGTATGCGCACCAACTGGATGCCTTTTATGAAATCCTGGCCTTTCACTATTCTAAAAGCGGTATAACGGACAAGGCCGTTCATTACCTCAAGGCCTCCGGCGATAAGGCCATGGGAAATTATGCTGTCTTTGAGGCATTTGGGTTCTTTGGCCAGGCCTTGGATCTTTTGGATACACAGGAAGAGAAGGCTGATCCGGAACGGCTCAAGCTCCTGCACGCCCTCATTGCCCCCATGATCATTCTCAATTTCCCCCCCGGCAGCCTCAAACTGCTAGAGCAAGGCGCCGCCCTGTCCAGGAAATTACAGGATGAGGTCAGCCTGATCCGCTTCTACTCCAATACGGGGTATCTGAATTCGGCCCGGGGCCGTCATGACCAGGGCATTCAGTTCTCGGAAAAGGCCTTTGACCGGGCGGTGCAGATCAACGATATCACCGCCATGGCCCAGACCTCGCCCGACCTTTGCCTGGCCAACATGTCCGCCGGCCGGTTCGACCGGGCCATCGATGTTGCCGAACTGATGATCCATGCCATTGACAAGGCGGACAGGAAAACGGACAACTTCGGGGGGCCGGCCATTGTCTATTCCACCTTTTTCACCATTAGCGGCTATTGCAAAGCACTTCTCGGCGATTTTGAGGCAGGGCGCACCGATTGCCATACCGGTCTTGCCGAGGCCGAAAAAGCAGGCAGCCTTTTCACCACCTGTGTCTGCCGTTTCTACACCGGCCATCTCCATCTGGCCCGGGGTGACTGGGAGGAAGCCACAGCCGTTTTCGCGCAATGCCTCCAAGATATGGGGGATATCAAGTTCACCCAGCTCCAGGCCGGTGCCAAGGCCGGGCTGGGTCTGGCCATGGCTTTTACCGGCAACGCCGCCAAGGGCAAATCCCTTTGCAGGGAGGCGATAACGATGCTTGAAAAGGACGATGTCCGGTGGGGTATTTCCAACATCCAGCTCTATCAGGGCATATGCATCTATATGTCTGATGACAGGGCGGCTGCAAACCCATTGTTTGACAAGGCCATTGCATCCGCAGTCGAAAACCGGGAACCTTTTTTTCACGCCAGGGCACTCATCTGGTCGGGACGGCTGGCCGCCGGGGCCGGCAACCGCTCCAACGCCGAAACCCTGATTCTTGAAGGTATGGAAATTCTGGAAAAGCTAGCCGTCAAACCGGACATGGCAGTGGCCAGGTTCTTTCTGGCCGAAACCTGCCTTGTGTCCGGTCAACCGGAAGCAGCCCAGGAGCATCTTACCCGGGCCGAGTCACTGTTTTCATCCATGGGAATGCTCTTCTGGCAGCAGCAGGCCGCAAAAAAAATGAAGTTGGCATGACCCGCACCATATCTCCCCCTTGATAAATCCCACAATCGGCCACATTTTATCTTTATGTAAACTGTGGCCGAACCGGACCGGTAAAACTGCCCCCCATGCAACAGACCATGATTCCAAACACCAGCTAACTGGCCGGTATATAAACCAAACCCGATCTAAAACAAAAATAAACAAATGCTTGACAATCCCTGTAAAGGGGCGCATAGTCGAATAAAATTTAAATGGTTAAACCATTACAAAAATAATTAAACTCGGATCAGGAGTGCACCATGATAAACAAACTCATCAGCCAGACCCTGCCCTACTTTCCCCAGAAGTTTATCTGGCAGTTTTCAAAAGCCTATATTGCCGGTGAAACCACCCAGGACGCCATTGACGCTTCCAAAGCCCTGAACAGCGAAAAAACAATGGTCACCCTGGACATCCTGGGAGAATTTATAGAGAACATGGATCAGGCCAGGGAAAACCGGGATGAATACCTTGCCCTTATCGATACGGTGGAACAGACCGATGTTATCGGCAACTATTCCCTGAAACCCACCATGTTCGGCCTGCTTCTGGACAAGGAGCAATGCTATCAGCACATCCGCGACCTGGTGGCCAAAGCTGCGTCCCACGATAATTTCATTCGCATTGATATGGAAAACTCCCCTTGCGTGGATGATTCCATTGAAATGTTCAGACGCCTAAAAAAGGAATTCCCGAAAAACGTCGGCCTGGTGCTTCAGGCATACCTGAGGCGGACCCTGTCCGACCTGGAATCCATGACAGACCTGCTCTCGGACGAGGCCGATCTCAACTTCCGGCTCTGCAAGGGTATTTATGTGGAATCTTCCCGGATTGCCTACAAGGATTACCACGAAATCAACCGCCACTATCTGGAAGACCTTGAATTCATGATCCAAAAAGGCATGTACCCGGCCATTGCCACCCACGACAAGCCCCTGATCCAGGGTGCCCTGGATCTCATCACCAAATACAAACTGCCCAAACACAAGTACGAGTTCCAGATGCTTTACGGCGTTACGCCGAAACAGCGCCGCTCACTGGTAGCTGCCGGCCATCCGGTGCGGGTATACGTTCCGTTCGGAGCCCATTGGTTCGGATACTCCACCCGGCGGCTAAAAGAAAACCCGGCCATGGTCAGCCATATTCTCAAAGCAATGCTGGGAAAAGGATAGCCACTCCCGGTCTTCAGATATCAGCCCCCGGACCACGTGTCCGGGGGCTTGAAGTTTTTCCTCCTTGCTTATGCGGCCATCCCGTATTATTTTTGTTGCCATGACCGACCAGCCGCAACATACAGCTGCAACACACGGTATCCAACCGGCCCTGGACCGCGCGGTGGACGCCTATATCACATCCCGGCGGGAAAAAATCCCGGATTTCGTAGCAACCCATTTCAGTGTCACCGGGGCTGCCAGGCTCAACCGGAAGGCCCTGGGAATGGACCTGGTTAAGGCCCCGGCCAACCTGGCCTGGACCCTGCCCTACACCGCATTCCGGGCGGCAGGACTGCTGGGAGAAAAAGCCGGACTCACATGGCTGCAACGCCTGTCAAAAAAACTGCCGCCGGGTTTTACCACTGCGGTTCAAAAGGAGATCAACCGTCTCATATTCACGGAGCTTCTGGAACTTCCCCTGGCAGACGATGAGAACGATGAATACCCAGAGGACGTGCCGGATGCCCTGTTGGCGGAAATCCTGAACCAGCCCGAAATCAGGGATATCTTTCAGCAGCACCTGGTTATGATCCAACACAAATCCCAGCAGGAAGGCTTCCGGCGGGCCCTTGAACAGCAACTCAAGGAATATGCAGTGGACCGCACCGCCGTCTCCGAGATGGCCGGCAACCTCATCAGCCTCTCCGCAGGTGCAGGGGCTCTGGGCACCATGACCCCGGGCGGCTTCAGCTTCGGTGCCGGTCTTGCCACAGCCATTGCCCAGCAGTCCGCCATATCCAACTTTATCCTCGGCCCGACCCTGGGCAGCCTTTATTACAGTGTTTTTCCCGCCACCGCATCTGCGGGCCTGCTGGTGGCCTCCACCACCAGTGTCCTCACCGTCCTGGCCGTGCTCACCGCTTTTTCGGGCGTGATCACAGATCCCCTCCAGGCAAAGCTGGGCGTCCACGAAAAACGGCTAAACCGCCTCGTGGATAGCCTTGCCTCAACCCTGAAAGACCGAAAAGACTCCGACAAGGGGCTGCGGGCCCAGTATCTGGCAAGGGTATTTGATTTGATGGATCTTTTGAAAACTGCGGCGTATGCAGTTCGGTGAAACCGTCATTTCCCTAAAAGACAGTGCAAGCATTAGCTTCATGACGGCTTAACCAACTCGGACTTATGGCAAATTAGCAAAGGTTAATTGGGTACCGTCTTTAATTCAGCAATCCGAACCTTTTTGCCTCAGTTTGAGAACCTAATTTGAGACCTCTTTCAGCTGTTTCCTACTCTCTATAATCAACAATTTAAGCTTTTGGCAAACATCGTCTAAAGGCATGGCATCCGTTAATTGGCTATTCTTTATCGGAGAATCTTTGTTCATTTTTTTTGCAAATTCTGGGATTGCTTGATGTTCAAATGCTTTATTAAAAAACTCAGCGGTGTACATTGGCCCAATATACTCACAATTGTTTTTAAAAGGTTTTATAATTCGTAAGAGTATAGAAGAAAGATCCAGCGTAAATTCAAGGCAAATAGTTGCAACGTCTTCTTTTGGAACCTCTACTATCTCTATATTATCACGTCCATCTATCCTGACAAAATCACAAGCAACATAAAAGCGACCTTCTACCCACATGTTTATAATCGGTTTCCCATCATGTGTAATTGCATTTCTGCTCTTTTTGATAAAGTCAATATGCCTTACGTCATTTAGCGATGACCAACGCACTGGATCTCCAGTAAGAACTGGTAATATGTCCTTCATAGTTTGAACAAGCGAAGAAAATGCTGCAAAACGGTAATTTAATTCACGTCCGTGTCCAGCTGTTGACTCTTTTTCTATCTCGAAAAGCCTTAAAGCGTCTGTACATACTTCAAGAACTTGCGATAAACGATACTCGAATTCATTAATGCTGTTCTTAAGAAAATGCGCAAACTGTGACTTTCTATCTTTGGGTGCTATGCTCACAAATCTTTGTCTCCCCAAATACGAGTTTGCAAAGTGTACTGATCAACAAAGTTTTTTTATCAATACTTTTTAAAGTGTTAAAATATCACATCCTCCAAAACACAAGGATCTTCTTTATAGATATAAGATATTCTTTAAGTATGCAAAAAACAACGTCTGATCCCGTATCCTCCAATGCAAACCAGGAGGGCCAGGCAGCCGGTGCCGTGGAGGCCCGGAGCGGCGTGAGATTACGCGGGGCGTCACGGACAGACAGACCCGTGAATCTCCGCTACTTCGGCGATCACGACGATTGCCGAAGTTTTAGTGGAGGGTCCCGCGGGGCCGGCTGCCGGGTTGGAACTACCTCACTAATCAGGCCCTTGTCAAACACTCTCACTCAAAAACGTTTTTTCTTGATAATTCCAATTCCGAAAAATTACCTCTGGACATCTCAAATCAGACATGCAATAGTTCTCTTTGACATCAAAAATTAGCCTACCAAACTTTTTTAATATTAATCAAACTTTTTCACCCAACCCTCTTGCCAAGCTCGAAAAGACTGTTTACACTTTACTTCAAGACACACCTCAAACGAAAACCACAACACGAGGGGTCTTGGAACAAACTGTTTACACTATTATATAAAAGGAGCCTCTTATGAGAGATAGAGCAGTCAGACGGCACCAGGAATTCAAAGTCAGACAGAAACTGAACAGACAGTATAATAGTTGCATTGAGAATCTCCCCAGTGATGCGAGAGACACCATTGAAGGGAATGTGGACAAAATTAAAAAGGTCTGTGCCAATCCGTTTTCCGATGAAACCGACAGGCACCTGGGTAAGAAAACCCTTCAGGAACGCAAACACGACATCACCATGAGAGAACAGCTGCAGTAAACAGCCCCTCTGATCAAACCCAACAGGCCCGGGGCAGTTCCAATAACTGTTCCGGGCCTTGCTATTTTAGGGCACGACAAGCACTCCGTCCCCCAATGATGTTATGCAGGTATCAGACTCCCGTTCCGCTGATCCGCCTTGAGGCAGGCCACCATATGGCCGTTAAAGATCTCTTTTACTTCCGGCGGTGTCTGGCTGCACTCCGGCTCCGCAATGGGGCAGCGGGTATGAAATACGCAGCCTTTGGGGGGATTGGCAGGGCTTGGCACCTCATCGTTGAGCAGTATTCTTTTGCGCTTTCTTTCCAGAATGGGGTCCGGGATGGGAATGGCGGAAATCAGGCTCTGGGTGTAGGGGTGGAGAGGTTCACAGAACAGGCGTTCCCGGGTGGTGAGTTCCACGATTTTCCCCAGGTACATAACGGCCACCCGGCTGGAAATGTGCTGAACCATGGAAAGGTCATGGGCAATAAACATATAGGTCAGGCCCAGCTCCTTTTGCAGGTCTTCGAAAAGGTTGATGACCTGGGCCTGGATTGATACGTCCAGGGCGGAGATGGGTTCGTCGCAAACGATGAACTTGGGGTTCAGGGACAGGGCGCGGGCGATGTTGATGCGCTGGCGCTGGCCGCCGGAAAACTCATGGGGAAAGCGGTTGTAATGGTTGGGGTTCAGGCCCACCAGATCCAGCAGTTCCATGACCCTGGCCCGCATCTGTTCGGCGGTATGGCCGGTGTGGATCTGCATGGGCTCGGCAATGATATTGCCGATGCTGTGCCTGGGATTGAGGGAGGCGTAGGAATCCTGGAAGATCATCTGCATTTCCGGGCGGATCTTCCGGATCTCTTCCCTTCCTAGTTCCGTGATTTCCCGGCCGTCAATGACCACGCTGCCGGCGGTCGGTTTTTCCAGCCTCAGAATGGCCCGTCCCGTGGTGGACTTGCCGCAGCCGCTTTCACCAACGACGCCGAGGGTTTCTCCGGCATGAATATCAAAAGAGATATCATCCACGGCTTTAACGGCCCCGATTTTCCGGTTGAACACCAGGCCTTTGCGGATGGGGAAGTGTTTTTTCAGGTTGCGGACCTTTACCAGGGGCTCTCGATTTTTCTCAAGGGACGGCGTATCCATCATGCCTCCTCCTTTGCCACATCCAGAAAGCAGGCGGCCCGGTGGCGGTCCCCCATCTGCCTGGATTTCGGAATATCCTCCCAGCACCGTTCCCTGGCCATGTGGCAGCGCCAGGCATACTGGCAGTGCACAGGTTTTTCCAGAAGATCGGGGGGCACACCGTCAATGCTTTCCAGACGGTGGTGGACCGTTTCCCCCATCTTGGGCAAGGCTCCCAACAGCTTGATGGTGTAGGGATGGGATGGCCGGTAAAATATGTCGTCCACCGGGGCGGTTTCCACCACGTGGCCGGCGTACATGACCATGACCCGGTCGGCCATGCCGGCAACCACACCAAGATCATGGGTGATCCAGATGACGGACATGTCCATCTCCTTTTTCAGGCGCTGGACCAGTTCGATGATCTGGGCCTGCACCGTGACATCCAGGGCGGTGGTGGGCTCATCTGCGATGATGATGTTGGGTTCGCAGGCAATGGACAGGGCGATCATGGCCCGCTGCCGCATCCCCCCTGAAAACTGGTGGGGATAGGCCGCAGCCCGTTTTTTAGGTTCGGGAATGCCCACGTACGCCAAAAGTTCAACACTCCGTTTCATGGCGGCGGATGGACTCATGCCCAGGTGCTCCACCAGGGTTTCCCCGATCTGGCGGCCCACGGTCATTACCGGGTTGAGGGCGGAGAGGGCATCCTGGAAGATAAAACCGATGTGGTCCCCCCTGATCCGGCTGATGCCTGATTTGTTCAGGGTGAGAAGATCCACAGGCGCTTCATCCCCGTAGTAAAATGCCTGGCCGCCTTCGATCTTAGCCGGCGGTGCGGGCAGCAGATGCAGCAGGGACATCATGGTCACGCTCTTGCCGCTGCCGCTCTCCCCAACAACCCCGAGGGTTTCCCCGTGGTTCAGATGGAAGGTTACCCCGGACAGGGCGTTGACCACCCCGTCAAAGGTATGGAACCGGGTCACCAGGTTATGGACATCGAGTATTTTTTTATTTCGAATCTTGTCTCTATTTAATTTGACCACGCGTTCTCCTTATTTTTTTACCCGTCTCATGCGCGGATCCAGCACGTCCCTGAGCCAGTCACCCAGCAGGTTCATGCCAAGACCTGTGAAGATGATGGCAAGCCCGGGTATGGTGGCGATCCAGGGGTAGATAACCAGGTATTGGCGGCCGGCGGCCAGCATGTTACCCCAGGAGGGAACGCTTGGCGGCACACTCAAACCCAGGAATCCCAGGCCGGCCTCATAGAAAATCATGGCCGACATCTCAAAGGTGGCGATGGTCACAATAGGGCCGATCAGGTTGGGCAGAATGTGGCGGAAGATAATCCGGGTATCCGACGCCCCGATGCTTTTGGCAGATTCCACAAAGCCCGAAGCCCGCATCTTGATCACCTCCCCCCGGGTGATCCGGACAAAGATGGGGATATCCGTGAACCCGAAGATGAGGATGACGTTGATGAGGCTCGACCCGAGAATGGCCGCGATAAACACCACGAACACCAGATAGGGTAAGGCGAGTACCAGATTCACCCCTCCCATGATGACATTGTCCGTGGTCCCGCCCACATACCCTGAGACCATGCCGATGATGATCCCTAAAGAGCTTGCGATGAGCACCCCGAAAAACCCCACGGTGAGAGATACCCGGCTGCCGTGGATGATCCGGCTCAGGATATCCCGCCCCAGGTTGTCCGTTCCCAGGGGATGGTCAGCATGGCCGCCGTCCATCCAGGCCGGGGGATCCTTGGCAAATCTCAGGTTCTGCTTCAAAGGATCGTGGGGAGCGAGCACCGGGGCAAAGACGGCGGAAATCACCACGATCAGAAACATGACAAGGCCTACGATGCCGGCCTTGTCCCGGGCCAGCAGCCGGGCCACAAGTTTAATGAAGGCCCAGAATCCCGTTTCCTGGGTCTGGTCAACGGTAACCCCCGTTCCTCTTTGAATCCCTGAGGCATTGTCCGGCGGAGGTGTTTGCGTGTTTGCGGAAGTTGTCATGGCCGGCCTCCTTTAATACCGTATCCTGGGATCTGCCACGGCATAGGCAATATCCGTCAAAAGGTTCAAGGTGACGACCACAAAGCTGGAGAAAAAGGCAATGGCCTGCACCAGGGCAAAATCCCGGTTGCCGATGGATTCGGCCAGCAGGTTGCCCAGGCCCGGCCAGGAAAAGATGGTCTCAATATAAATGGAACCGGAAAGCAGGTATCCGAACTGCACCCCCACGATGGAAATAAGGGGGATGGCCGCATTCCTCAGGATGTGCCGAAAGTAGACCTTGCGGTCTGCAATGCCTTTGGAGTAGGCGGTGCGCACAAAATCCTCACTCCGGATTTCCATGACGGCGGACCGGGTGAAGCGGACGAGCTGCCCCATGGTAAACAGGGCCAGGGAAAAGGCCGGCAGAATCACGGAACGGGTGGGCAGCGTCATTCCCAGGAAGGTCCAGGTACTCCGGCCGAAGGTGGGAAACCACCCGAGATGAACGCTAAAAACCAGGATCAGGATCAATGCCAGCCAGAAATTGGGAATGGTCTGTCCCAGAAGCCCTGTTCCCCGGGAAAGCACATCCCAGAAGCTGCCCGGATTGGAACCGGATATCAGCCCCAGGGGTATCCCCAGGATCAGGGATATCAAAAGGGCCGTGGTGGCAAGTTCCACCGTTGCCGGCAGCCGGTCCAGAATCAAATCCATGGCCGGCTGCTTGTGGCGCAGGGACTTGCCGAAATCCCCGGTGAGGGCATTGCCGATGAAGCTTGCGAACTGCGCCGGGACAGGCCGGTTGAACCCCAGTTCCTCGCGCATGGCTTCCACCTCTTCCGGGCTGGAATGCCGGGAGATGAGCAGAGAGACCGGGTCTCCCGTCATCTGGAGCATGAAAAAGACAATAAACAGGACCCCGAACAGGATAAACACCGACTGGATCAGCCGGGATAAGATATACCGTTGCATACGATTCCTTGTTTTATGGTGACTATAAAACGGCCTTCAGTGCTAAAATGAGCTTTTCGACGTTTTCCGGCCGGGCGGTATGCCCCATCAAGCCGATACGCCAGATCTTTCCGGCCAGGGGCCCCAGGCCGGCACCGATCTCTATTTTGTGCTCCTTGAGCAGGGCGCTGCGCACCGCAGCATCATCCGCACCGTCCGGAATATAAACGGAGTTGAGCATGGGCAGGCGGCAGGATTCGTCCACCAGCATGCTGATCCCAAGTTTATCAAGCCCTGCCACCAATGCCCGGTGGTTTTCCATATGGCGTCTGTATACCGCATCCTCCCCCTCTTCCAGGATCAGAAACAGGGCCTGGTAGAGTCCGTAAAGCATATTGATGGGGGCGGTATGGTGGTAGGCCCGGGTGGTCCCTTCCCAATAGTTGATGATCATGGTCAGGTCCAGGTACCAGTTGGGCACCTTTGTTTTCCGCGCTTTCACCTTGGCCACGGCCCGGTCTGAAAAGGAAATCGGTGCCAGGCCCGGCGGGCAGGACAGGCATTTTTGGGTGCCGCTGTAAATCGCGTCCACGCCCCAGTCGTCCAGACGGATCTCCATGCCCCCGAAGGAGGTCACGGCATCCACCAGGAAAAGGGTGTCGGTGCCCTTCAGCAATTCTCCGATCTCTGCCACCGGGTTTTTCACACCGGTGGAGGTTTCTGCGTGGACCACGGCCACAATTATATAGGATTTTTCTGCCAGTTTCTGCTTCACCTGTTCCGTGACCACCGGCGTCCCCCATTCAAAGTTAAGGGTATCCACCTTGGCCCCAAGGCGAGTGGCCACATCCTGCATGCGCATGCCGAATACCCCGTTAATCAGAATCAGGACGGGATCACCCTTTTCCACCAGGTTCACAAAACAGGTTTCCATGCCTGCTGATCCGGTGCCGGAGACGGGGATGGTCAGTTGGTTGTCCGTATGAAACAAGGACTTCATCTGTTCTTTTATGGCATCCATGATGCCGATAAATTTGGGATCCAGGTGACCGATGGTGTGCTTTGACAGCGCTGCGAGCACGGAAGAATCCACGCAGGATGGCCCGGGTCCCATCAGGGTAATCTCTTCAATAGGATCTAACGCATTTTCCATAGGTATTGCCTCGCATATATATGGGTTCTCATTGATTTCAGGTTCAAAAGGAGAACAGTCTACACAGGAACCGCCCCGTGTTCAACCGTCAGAGCCGCAATATCCGCCACCGTAATGCCGTGGGGACGACAGGTGTTACCGTTGCAGGTCATGCCCGCAAATCTGCGGGCATGACCTTTGTTCAGGTTGGGTACAGTATTAAAGGTTACTCTTCGATGGAGACGTTCTTCAGGTAGTAGTCTTCCGCAGCCCTGGGCCTGTAATTTTTCACCTTGGTGGAGATGGCCTCAAAGGTCATGGGCTGGTAGAGATAGATGAACGGGGGATTATCGAACATGTACTTCTGGAGATCCGTGTAGATGGCGGCGCGCTGCTTTTCGTCGGGGATAACGGCGACTTTGGTCAGCATCTCGTCAATTTTTGGATCGTGCCAGGAAGAGTAACTTTGCTTCCAGCCGCCCAGGGTGCCTTCCAGGCGTTCCAAAGGCTCTCCTTCGCGGCAGGACCAGGAGTCGCCGAACATGGGGGGCAGCTCTTTTTTGGCTTCCAGATCCCAGTACTTGCCGGATTCCATCAAAGACAGCTTCATGTCGATGCCGACTTCGGACAGGTACCCCTGGATGGCTTCACAGACCTGCTCGAACTGGGAATACGCACCTGTGGGTGCTGCCATCTCAATGGAGAAGCCATCGGGATATCCGGCCTCTTTCAGCAGGGCTTTGGCCTTTTCAGGATCATAGCCGAAAGGTTTGACATCGGCGTTGTACCCCAGGTTGGACGGCACGAAAAACCCGTTGGTGGGTCTGCCATGGCCGTTGAACAGGGCATCAACGATGGCATCAATATCCACGGCATAGTTCATGGCCTGGCGCACCAGGGGG
>CAJWHT010000034.1 GCA_913041495.1 uncultured Desulfobacteraceae bacterium
TTTTGACGTTGAGGTCATCCTTTTCCAATCCCGGAACTTCCGCCCAAATCTCAAAGGTATCGCCGTTTTCGTAAAGATTGGTTCTGGGTGCGGTTTCCTCAACCTTAAATCTCAGGTAGGCCGGTTTGCCGTAATCCGTATAAAGATTGTCCAGTCGTTTCTGGAGAAGATTCATCGTACCGAACAATCTGTCTATGTCACTGACTCTTGTAAACATGGTCTTCCTCCTTATCTGGGTATGGTTTATTTGCGGGAGCCGCCAATTGAGCCTAATTTAATCTGCATTTTATTTATGTCAATGGGGGTGTATTATTAAAAAATATTTTTTTTTAAAGTAATAGTATGTTGGGCGGCAGGTGGCTGCCGCCCATGGATCAGGCTGCTTTGATTGTAACGGTTCTGGGTTTGGCGGTTTCGGATTTGGGAAGGCGGATGAGAAGAACCCCATCCTTTAACTGTGCCTCCACCCGTTCAATTTCAATAGACTGGGGCACGGCGTATTTGCGTACATATTCCAAATCGGTAAACTCCCGCCAAGCAGCTTTGCCTTTGTCTGGCATGCGGCGGATACCGGAGATGGCAAGGGTGCCGTTGTCCACGTTTACGGTGACATCTTCTTTTTTAACGCCCGGCATATCGGCATGCACCAGGATTTCATCGTCATTTTCATATATATCCACCCAGGGGATCACTTTTTTCAATTGGTTGTTTTCTGCCTTTTTATCAAAGGTTTTGGTCAGTGCGTTGCTCATGGAAACCTCCTTATTGGAATTTTCTATTCTTCCCCTTTTAAATCCGTGTACAATTCACGGTCTAGTTGATTGTGATCTGTTTGGGTTTAGCTGTCTCGGATTTGGCCAGGGTCAGATAAAGGATACCATCCTTTAGAACGGCCTCCACCCTTTCATCGTCCACATCATCGGGCAGGGTAAAACTTCTTGAAAAGCTGTTGGCGCTTCTTTCCTGCCGATGGACCCTGTAGCCTTCAGGGGAGTCAATACTACGGGTGCCGCTGATTTCCAGGTAATTACCCTGGAGTTTGATTTCAAGGTCTTCTTTGGACAGTCCCGGCACCTCTGCCTGAATTTCAAAATGATCACTGTTTTCAACCAGGTTGGTTTTCGGCAGTGAGGGAACCTGTCCGCGGTGGTAGGAAAAAGGACCGTCAGGTTCGCCAAATAGTCTGTCCCGGAGCAGATCCATGGTGCCAAACATTCTGTTGATGTCATTGATTCTGGAAAACATAGTTCCGTCTCCTTATTATATAGGGTTGTGTTTCCGGCACCGGCATGGCGGTTTCGCGTGTGATGTCCGGTGCCTGATGAATTTGACACAAATATAGGATTGAAAAAATCCATGTCAATAACATCTCATTACTTTTTATTTTTTATTGACATAATAATGCGATTGGATTAATTTTATTTTTAACGGGCAGTAAACCCATGAACGGGGGAGGTATGTGGGAGCGTTTTCATCCGGCATACCATCCGGGAGAAACATCCGGACAAAGAATTTTTTTTGGGAGGTGATGACATGCCCAAGGATTATTACCTTGTTTTGGGAATTTCTTCAAAAGCGACACAGGATGACATCAAAGAGGCATACCGCAGGCTTGTCAAGGAATACCATCCGGACCGGTTTGGAGAGGACCATGCCCCGTTTCTGGCCATCCAGGAGGCGTATTCGGTACTCTCGGATCCCATCAGGCGCAAAAGTCATGATACCCTGGTCTCCAATCGGAAAAACAAGACTGTTGGTACGGCAACGCATCAGATGGGCAAAGAAAGTGAACGCTTTCGTCCCGAACCCCTAAGATCCGTTAACCAACGCTTCGGACACCCAAGACCCAGATACCAAAAGCCCAGATACCAAAGGCCCGGTTTTCACAGATCCGGCCCAAGGGCCCCCAATACACCGGAGCCGTTGATACCGGATGCAAATAGTCCTGAACCGCTGTTGGATAAGTACCCTCAGGGTATCAGGGGGCGCCATTCCATGCGCCCGCCCTTGGACCGCCGCGGCATCACTGGCGGGACCCTGAAGCTGGTGTTCTGGATTGACCGGTTTTGATATCGGCCGGTCTTGACAGTGACAGAATCCAAATTATATTAAGATTTAATTTTCAAGCGGTGGCTGCCTTTCATCTTGGTTGCGTACCGTAGAATAAACAAAACAAACCGTAAAGGAGGAAACCATGTCAGGAGACTTTTGCCTGGACTGCGGCATGACCCTGTCGCCGGAATCAACCGTCTGTTCCGTTTGCGGCTTTGACAACCAGATTGACCGGAACAAAGATATACCGGTTGGCGCGGATACGCTGGTGGATTACTATGATGAGGTGTCACCGGAAGTGCATCCGGGATTTTAGCCCTGTGTTTGCGCCGCAACACGGCACCATATGCTATTCGGGTGCCTTTTAACCGTCAGTGGGACGGTTAAAAGGCATTTTTTCTTTTTTAGGACTTCTACTGTTCCACGGGTTTTGCTATGAAATCCACAGGCCCGTATGATGCGGGTGTCCGTTAAACCAAAAAAAATGGCCAAAGCCGGAGATGTAAGCATGACCTGTTGCTGCAAGGACAGAGCGTTTGAAGGAATCTTTTTTGCCGGTATCATCGGTGCGGTGATACTTATGGCCGTGGTCTTTTCCACATCCGTTGCTGGGGCCTCACAAACCGGTCCTGACAGCGTATCGCAGATTGCCGTGGCCGGTCAGGCCGCGGCCCGGGATCTGGTGGATGACTTGGGCGTAACTCTGTCGGAGTCCCTGGAGGCCGAGCAGAAGAACCTTGCGGCCTATCAGGAGCGGCTGGCCCGGGCCGACCGGGAGCAGTTATTTTTAACGGCTGCCGTGAACGGCTATCAACTGCAGTTGTCCACTTTCGGAAATCTGCTTCTATCTGCGGGTGTTGACTTGGCCGTGCTTCAGAAAACCCGGGCGGAGCTGCGGTCGTCCTTGATCTCACTTCAAAAAATGATCGACGATCTTGCACCAATGCTGGAAACCCTGTCCCTGGAGCGGGAAAACTTAACACAGCAAAAATCCCTGGTGGAAAAACAGATCAAAGAACTGTCAAGGATTAACGCCCAAAACAGGCCGGGGAAAAACAACTCCGATAAAGCGGGTGGCAATACGGCCACCGTAACCCTTGAAAAAACAGCCCGGGCCCTGTCTGCCGTATTGAAGGAAAAAGAGATACAGGTAACCAAGCTGGATACGATTTACCGGAAACACATGACAGGGCTCACCGAACAGAAGACGGCCTTTACAGCCCTGGTTGAGAAGTATGATGCAGCCATTGCCCAGTTGAAAAACAGGGATCTGTTTGAACGGCGCAAAGCCATGTTCCGGATTAATGCATTCCGGTTGCTCAGCGATGAAACCCTCACGTTTATGGAACAGTTGAAAACCGTTCTGCAGCCTGAATTCTGGGAAAAAGGAGTGCTCAACGTTTGGCAGAGTGCCGGCCTTGTATCCATTTCCCTGATATTTGTTCTGGGGGCTGTATTCACCGTGATGCAACGGATGAAAAAGACGGCGGGCCAGATGCACAGGACAGTGGAAATGATGCGACTGGGTCCGTGGCATGCATTGACTGCGGACCTGCTGCTCCAATCCGTGGTACCGGCAGGTCTGGCCGCAGCAATACTGATGTACAGCCGGCTGGATACCATGTATCTGCTGTCACCGGTACTTGAGATGACAGCCCTGATATTGCTGGTCATCCTGATCTTCCGGTGGACCGCTACCGTGGGGGGCTGTGTGAACGAAACCGAAACCGACCCGGCAGAAGATATCCGGCCCCTGGGTGCCGTGGTTAAAGCCGCCGCCTTTTTCAGCCTGGTCTACTTTCAACTGCGCCTGAGCCTGGGTCCTGATGCGGGAACACTTGTGATACTTCGTATGGCCGGAGCCTTCTGTCTTCTGATCTGGACCCTGAGACAGTGGCGTCATCTCCGGTTGGCAGACGTTGCAGTGGCTTGCCCGGATGAAAGCCGGCGAAAAATGATGGCCCTGGGGGTAAAATATTTTCTGGTCGTCCTGGCCGGCGTCGCCCTTGTGATGGATATGATCGGTTATGGGTCCCTGTCGGCACATTGGACCATCTCATGGGGGAAAACCGTGCTGATTATCTTCTGGGGCGGGATTCTCCTGGCTCTGATCCGGGAATGGGACCGCTTTTACAATGATAAAAGCAAAACCCAGCACGATGAGCTGCTCTACGATGAATATCCGGTCCAATGGCTGATGATCCGGGCAGGCCAGTTCGTATGGCTGATTTCTCTTGTGGTATTGCTGCTTCTGGTATGGGGAAACCAGGAAACGGTGCTGGGACGGTTGTACGAGATGTTGGCCCACCCCATCGTTGTGGGAAATATGAGCTTTAGTCTCATGGGGATGCTTTACGCTGTCCTGGTGCTGTTGATCACCTACGCCCTGACCCGGATATGGAAATGGGTGTTCCAGTTGAAATTTTTGAGCCGCTCCGGTATGGAAATCGGTCTCCAGGACTCCATCACAACCATTACCGTCTATCTAATCTGGATGTTCGGCATTCTTGTCTCTCTTCACCTGTTCGGCCTCAATACCGCTTCTTTGGCAGTGGCCTTCGGTGCCCTGGGAATTGGGCTTGGGTTCGGTCTCCAGAATATATTCAACAATTTTATCTCAGGCATTATCCTGCTTTTTGAGCGTCCCATCCAGGTGGGGGATGATGTGGAGATCAACGGGACCTGGGCCCAGGTGAAAAAGATCAATGTCAGGTCAACGGTGGTGCAGACCTATGACAATGCATCTCTTATCATTCCCAATGCCGATTTTATCAGCAGCCAGGTCACCAACTGGAGTTTCAAGGACAAGCGGCTCAGGCGGAATATCGAAGTCGGTGTGGCCTACGGGTCGGATATTGAACGGGTTAAGGATACGCTTCTTGAAATTGCAGAGACAACCCCCAAAGTGCTTAAGCGTCCGGCTCCCGATATCTGGTTCAGGGATTTCGGGGACAGTGCCCTGATATTCAGACTCAGGATATGGACAGATATCAACAATATGCTCCGGGTGGAAACCGATATCCGGTTCAGAATTGATAAATTGTTCCGGGAACGTGGCATTGAAATCAGCTTTCCCCAGAGGGATATACACATTCGTTCGGTTGCGGGACAGGCTGAAGATAAAACGCCGTTATCGGCAGAGACCATCGCCAAACCGGACCCGGACAACAACTGAGTCAGTCGGATTTGCCCTGTCTTTTTTGCTTCATTTTTTGATACCACTCCTGGTTGCCGTACATTTTTTCCGTGCAGTCCGGGCACAGGCCGTGGCTGAAAGAGGCATCCGAGTGTTGTTCGATATAGGTTTCTAAAAGATTCCAGTATCCCCTGTCATCCCGGATGTTTTTACACTTGGCGCAGATGGGAACAATCCCCTGCAGGGTTTTTATTTCCGTTAGCGCATTCTGCAGCTTTACGATCAGTCTTTCTTTTTCCCGTTCCGTCTTCTGTCTTTTTTTGATGTGAGAGGACAGCGTCCTTACCCATAAAACGGAAATGACAATGGCAAAGAAGCCGAAAAACATCACGTAAACAGCCCATTGGGGCAATTTGCCGATTTCTGTTGCCCTGTAGCCGTACCACTGATTGACCTTTTGATAATAAATGGATTTTTTATCGGCTTTCCAGCGTTTGAGATGATCATCTATCCGGCCAAGGAAAGAGGCTGCAGGGCTTTCCTTTGGGGCGGCAAACAGGAGTTTAAATGGGTTGGACATGATAGGGGTATCAATGATGTCAAATTTTTCCTGGAGCATACGGCCCTGGACATTATTGAGCACACAGGCGGCGACCCTGCCGTCCGCAACAAAGCGAGCCACGTCTTCATAGGTATTGGCGGGGACCAGCCGGCAGTCGATGCCAAAGGCATGAACCATTTTCTTGAAGTTGATCCCGTTGATTCCGTCCCTGAGGACCGCCACGCTTCGCCCCCTTAGATCCAGAATATCTTCGATATCGCTGTTGGTCCTGGCGTAGACCTGTCCCCACATCGTCAACAGGTTTACCCGGGAATAGGCATACCGCTTTTCCCTTTCCCTGTTCCGGGCGATACTGGTCATAAGATCTATCTTACCGGTATCCAGACGCCGGATGCACTGGTTCCAGTCTCCGAATACGAAAACAGGATCCCAGTTTTCCAGCCTTGCGATTTCATTGATGATATCAACGTAGAGCCCCTGGGGCGACCCATTGTGATCTTTGAAAACAATGGGTTCATTCTGGAAATACCCGATTTTGAGGGGAAGGGGTGCCTTAGCGGCATGGGATGCAAACGTGCCAAGCAGTATGAAACCAATGATGGCGAAAATGGCTGCTCGGCACGGCATTGGGCCTGCCTTACAGTTGCCACCGGTTGGTGTGGTGATGGGTATTTCGTTTATATCATCCATAAATTCAGTAAGATCACCTCTTATCAATGGCTACCAGATATGGACAACCAATTCAAGCCCCATTGCCCGCCGTGTTGCGGAAAGTGGTTTGGATTCGTCCCGGGTTTCTTATTGCTTTTGCCGGCCTGCTGTCCTATAAATATACATAGTATTGACTATCGCAACGGACAACTTCGTATAGAAAAGGGCGATCCTGAAGTCTTATCACCAAAATTCGGGTCACTGAATTCAGATTTTTTCTTCCACAGGTTCTTTGGGTCTCCCGATCTCAACTGCATCAAAGGCAATAAGACGACGGCTGGTCCGGCTGTAAAAAAGTGTACCGCAACCGGCCGGGCGCAGCACTCTAATTAGCAGGTTTAATTTTTTGATATGGTCTGTGTTCAGGGTGGGAAATTAAAAATGAAAATTTGGCTGTCACTCTGGTTGGCCCTGATATGTGTACCGGCTGCCGCGGGTCAGAAAAAAATAATCAGGGCCGTGGTGCCGGACAGTTTCCCGCCGCATTACAGCCTTGACCGAAATGGGGCGCCCACCGGATTTGCCGTTGATGTGATGGATCGTGTGGCTGCCATTGCCGGGGTCAGGGTTAGGTATATTGTAAAATCCTCCTGGGATGAGGTTTTTGACGCCATGGAAAACGGTGACGCGGACGTTATTCCGAATCTTGGGATTACGCCTGGGCGGGAGGTGTTCTGCCGGTTTTCCAAGCCTGTTGAAACCTTCCATATTTCCATGTTTGTCAGGGCCGGATCACTATGGCAGTATGATCGGGACAAAAAGGCTAAGGACAAAGTGGGGGTGGTACGAAGGAATGCGGGCAGTTCTCTTTTAGACCGATTTCCCCAGGCGGAAATCATTGTGTTTGAAGACCCTGAACACGCCCTTTTTCAGGGGCTGCTGGCCGGCCGGGTGGATGCCATCGTTTATCCGGAGCCGGTGATCCGGCACATCGCCCTCAAAGCAGGGCTCTTGGACCGTATCCGGGTGGCGGGACCGCCGCTGCTGGAGATAAAGCGCGCCATTGCGGTCTGCCGTAACAACCCCGGTCTTCTTGCCGAGGTGAACCGCGTTCTTGAGATATTTTTAAAATCACCGGAATACAAAACGCTTTACGTGAAGTGGCACGGTGCCCCGGCCCATTTCTGGACCTCGGGCCGGGTGGCACAAATTATGGGCGCAGGTGTCTTTTTCGTTACCATCGTCATGTTTTTGTGGCGGTATTATTCCATTCGTTCCCTGAATCTAACGCTTCGGAAAACAACGCGACGGTACCGCACCCTGGTCCGTCTGAGCCCGGTGGGGATATTTCGAAGCGATACGAAAGGAGATATTCTGTGGGTAAATGAAAAATGGCAGGTATTTTCCGGCATGCCCCAGGCCGGTGCCCTTGGCCGGGGATGGGAAGCATCGGTGCATCCCAAAGACAGAAAAACGGTCCTTGGTTCATGGCAGAGGGCGCTTGAGGAAGACCGGACCTTTGAATCCGACTTCCGGTTTCTTCGGCCGGAAGGGGGCACGACCTGGGTTACGGCCCGGGCTGTCCCTGAAAAGGACGGGCAGGGAAAGACCCTGGGATATATCGGTACCGTCACGGACATCACCCGCAGAAAGAGGTTTGAGCGTGCGCTGCAGGGGGTGTTGGACGCTTTACCGCTGAATATCGCCGTGCTGGACAAGGCCGGTTGGATCACCGCCACCAACAGCCGGTGGGATGCATTTTCCGGGGAGAACGGCGGGAGTTTTGAGCATACCGGGCCTGGCATCAACTACTTTGAGGCATGCCGGCGTGCCGGAGATGACATCGTCCTCAACGGCCTAAAGGCTGTCCGGGACCGGACCGCGGATATTTTTATCTGGGAGTATCCCTGTGATTCCGATTCGGACAACCGCTGGTATCTGTTATGGGTGATCCCCCTGGAAGACGGCAGCGGGGGGATTGTGGTCAGCCATATGGACATCACCAAACGGAAACTGGCTGAAAATGAGCTTGAGAAACACCGGCAGGATCTGGCGGCCCAGGTCAGGGAGCGGACATATTCCCTGGAGGCTGCGAACAAAGAGTTAATGATGAACGAGGAACGTCTGGCGGCCCTGCTGCAACTCAGCTTGATGGTGGATAAAACAGAAAAGGAAATTGTGGATTTTGCTTTGAAAGAGGCGGTTCGCCTGACCCGTTCTGAAATCGGGTACCTTCACTTTGTCAATCCGGACAAGAAAGCCTTGACCCTGTTCACCTGGACGGAAAAGACGTTTGAAACATGTAAGGCAAAAAACGCCTCCCACCATCCCGTGAGCGATGCCGGCATCTGGGCGGATTCCCTTCGTACGGGCAAGCCGGTCATCCACAATGATTATCCAGGCATAGCGGACAAGGACGGACTGCCGGATGGGCATTTCCCGGTACATCGCCATATGAGCGTCCCGGTCATGGATGCAAACACTACCGTGGCCGTCGCCGGGGTGGGCAATAAGGAAGCCGCCTATGTGGACTCTGATGCCAACCGCCTGATGCTGTTTATGTCCACCATGTGGAGTATCCTGCAGCGCCAGCGTATGGAAGACAATCTGCAGCAGGCAAGGGTAATGGCCGAAGAGGCGAGCCGTGCAAAGAGCGAGTTCCTTTCCCATATGAGCCATGAACTGCGGACGCCACTCAACGGAATTTACGGATTTTTCCAGCTTATCGCCACCAAGATGGACAGGGGGAAGGCGGATCCTGAAAAGCTTCGTGCCATGGTGGATCAGGGAATAGCCTCCTCCCGCCACCTCATCGCCATTGTCAACGATCTGCTGGATTTGTCCAGAATCGAGGCCGGCCGTATTGATTTTGATTTTGTTATCTGTGATCTGGCTGAGGTGCTGGACCAGATGAGATCCAGGATGGACAGCCTGGTGGATCAAAAAGGACTCGGTTTTATCGTTGAATGCCCCAGGGCCTGTGTCCAGGTGAGGGCTGACCGGAAATATCTGGATCAGGTGCTGTTCAACCTGGTGGGCAACGCCATCAAATTCACGGACCAGGGCCGGGTATCTGTTTACTGCAGAAAACTTAACGACCGGTTGGCGGAGGTGGTGGTGGCGGACACCGGATGCGGTATAGCCCCCGGGAATCTGATCAAAATATTTGACCGGTTTGAGATGGTGGGCAGCCGCCACAGGTCCCAGGAAGGAACGGGTCTGGGTCTGGCCATTTCCAAAAAACTGGTTGAATTGATGGGAGGAACGATACACGCACGGAGCAAACCGGGCAAGGGAAGCTCTTTTCATTTTACCCTGCCGTTAGTCCAAAGCGTCAAGGAGGTAGAGGATGCCCAAAGTAATGATCGTGGATGACAATTGCCAGAACCGCATGGTGGCATCCGGATTTTTAGAGGATGACTATGATCTGAGTGCCGTGGAAAGCGGTGAGGATTGTATGAAAACGCTTTCTATATTCAACCCGGATGTTATCCTTCTGGACTGGATGATGCCGGGATTGGACGGTATGGAAGTACTGAAGTTGATCCGGGATCAGGTGGCACATAAAAACGTCAGGATCATTATGCTCACGGCCAAAGCCGAGCCCAAGGATATCACCCGGGCATGGCGGGCCGGGGCCAACGATTATATTACCAAGCCCTTTGAAGTGGGAGACCTGATGGATGCCGTGGCCCGGCAGGTCGCGGAGAAACAGCGGTTGGACAGGCTGGATCAAAAGTGGCGTCATATGGAGGAAGGCATTCGACAGGCCCAGAAAATGGAGGCTTTAGGATCTCTTGCCGGAGGGATTGCCCATGATTTCAACAATATCCTGGTTCCCATTCAGGCATTTGCAGAACTTTTGATGCGCAACCCGGATGAGAATGTGGCTGCCGATGCCCTGGAAATAAGTAAAGGGGCCAAACGGGCCGGCAGGCTGGTGGCGCAGATTCTTTCCTTCAGCCGCCAGAGCCGTAAAACGGAAAAAGAACCCGTGGCGGTGCATCTTATTGTCAAAGAGGCCTTAAAACTGATTCAGGCCTCATTTCCGGCCCATATCCGTATCCGGTCCGACATCCAAGCGGATTGCGGTATCGTGATGGCGGACCCCACCGCCATACATCAAGTGGTGATAAACCTGTGTACAAACGCCAAGCATGCCATGGAAAAAGAGGGGGGAATCCTGTCTGTCGGCCTTTACGATGTCACATCAAGTGAGCTTGGGAACGGCAACCAGGCAAGGGGCGACTGCAGTTGCCTGGAACTTGTAGTGTCTGATACGGGAGGCGGCATACCCGAAGATATCCAGGAGTCGGTTTTCAAACCCTATTTTACCACCAAGGCCCGGGGAAAGGGGACGGGTATGGGGTTGGCAATGGTCCAGGAGATTATCGGTGAAATCGGGGGAACCATTGAACTGAAAAGCTCTCAGGCAGAGGGGACATCGTTTCGAATACTGTTGCCATCCCGAAACCAGAAGTGCCTGATGCCGGAAGAAGAAGGTGTTGACATCGCCGGCGGTGATGAGCGGATCATTGTGGTGGATGACGATAACACGATAGCGGATATGCTTGGAAAATTTTTAGGCAGCCTCGGCTATGAGGTGAATACGTTTACGGACCCAAGCCTTGTGCCCGACGCCGACTTAAGGGACACGGATCTGCTGATAGCCGATATGGCCATGCCCGGGATGACAGGGCTGGCCCTTGCGGAAACCGTGGGCCGGATAAACCCCGGTTTGCCGGTGATTCTCATGACCGGATTTTCAGAGGCCATTGACCCGGAACTTGCCCGGGAAAAAGGGATACGGGAAATGCTGTTCAAACCGGTGGGAAGTGCTGATATTGCCGCAGCGATCCGAAGAACGCTGGATACCCTAAAAACACAATAGAACCGGAAAACAATAAACGTACGCCGGAAATTGCGTCTATTCTGGAACAAATACTTTCACAGATGCCATGACCTTGCGAAGCGCGGCATTTTTTTTCAAGTGCCCGGATGATTGTTTCAGGACTCAGGCCGGTTTTCGGAGGTCGCAAGAGCCATGGCATCCGGCAGAATTCGTGGCTTTCCTGGCATGCGCTGTCTGCCTGTATCTGGCATTCAGTCTTTGTGGGTTTCGAATATATCGTTGAACCTGCCGCTGATCCGTTCAAAGACCCCAAGCAGGTCCGGGTCAAAGTGGCCGGGCATGGTCCGGCCGTCGCCGCGGGTGATGATGGTCTTTGATTTTTCATGGCTGAAAGCAGGTTTGTAGGGGCGCAGACTGCGCAGGGCATCGTATTGGTCGGCCAGGTTCATGATCCGTGCGGTCAATGGAATACCATCGCCTTTAAGCCCCTGGGGATAACCGCTTCCATCCCAGCGTTCGTGGTGACAATGAGCAATATCAACGGCCATGGCAAGGTAGGGAGAATCGGAACCATCCAGGATTTTCGCCCCGATTCCCGGGTGGGTTTTCATCACCTCCCACTCTTTGGGGTCCAGGGGACCGGGTTTCAGCAGGATCGCATCGGGAATGGCCACCTTGCCGATGTCGTGCATGGGGGAGGCGTAAAATATGGATTCGCAGAATTTATCGTCCATCCCAAGGGCCTGGGCCACCTCACGGGTATAGTAGGAGATCCGCTGGATATGGGCCCCTGTTTCCTCATCCTTGAATTCGGAGGCAAGGGTCAGCCGGTGGATGGTATCGATGTACCCGCTTTTCAGTTGAAGGGTGCGTTCCGCCACAAGGTCTTCCAGGTGTTGTTTATGGCGGTAAAGGTTCAGGTGGGTCCGGATACGCGCCTCTACAATGGACGGGCTGATCGGTTTGGTGATGTAGTCCACGGCCCCTAAGGACAACCCATAGGCCTCTTCCTCAACTTCAGCCATGGCTGTCACGAACAACACCGGAATTTCCCGGGTGTCCGGGTTGGATTTAAGCCTGCGGCATACCTCGTAACCGTCCATATCAGGCATCATAACGTCCAGCAGAATGAGGTCCGGCTTCGGGTCCGAAGCCGCCTGGGCCACCCCTTCCGCCCCGCTGGTGGCGGCGCTGACATGGTAGCTGGGCCGCAACAGGCCGCTGAGTACTTTTATATTTGCCGGTAAGTCATCCACAATCAGTATTCTGTTTTTTGGCGTCATCTAATTGTCATCCTTGCTGTTATCAATTCGTTTTTCGATGTCTTCCAAGAGGACGGCGGCTTTTTTAAAGTCAAGGGAGCCCAAGGCTTCCGCTATCCGTTCTGTTTTCCGGGGATAAACAGCGGATAGGTGATCCTGAAAGCTGATAAAGCTATCTTCAGATGCCATGTCATTTGCGCTGATCATTTGTTGAAGGCCGGTGATTTTTTCCAGCAGTTGCGTTTTAGACATGGCTGCGGGTTCTTTTTTCAGTTTTGACGCAGGCTGGGCGATGTGGGGCAGGGCTTTATTGATAACGGCCAGGGTGGTATCCAGTTCTTCTTTGAGTATGGCCAGCAATGAATCCACATTCCCTGATTTTTCTTTCATCGCCGATTCAACCGCTTTGAATTTTTTGCTCAAATCGAAAATTCCGATGGTTGCGGCAAGGCCTTTGGCGGTATGGGCTTCTCTGACCGCATCATCAATGAGTTCTGCGGTGATAAGCTCTTTGATTCGTTCCGTGACTCCCGTGAATGTGGTTGTAAAATCAGTGAGCAGATCAGTGTACAAAGAAAGGTTTCCCCCCACCTGTTTTACGGCGGTGGCCACGTCAAATCCCGGCAGAAGCGAAGCGATTCGGTGGGCCTCATCGGGCAGTGGGATCTCAGGCAATTCCAGGGTGGCGGTATCTTCCCTGCCCAGCCACCGCATCAGGCAGGTGTAAAGACGATGGGGATCCACGGGCTTGTTGATATGGTCGTTCATTCCGGCATCAAGGCTTTTTTGGCGGTCACCGACCATAGCGTTGGCCGTCATGGCAATCACCGGCAGGCGTTTGAACCTGCCGCCCAGTTTACGAATGTGTTGGGTTGCCGTAATGCCGTCCATGCCGGGCATCTGGATATCCATGAGGACCAGGTCAAAGGTATGGCGGTTTAGCATCTCCAGGGCGTCATGTCCGTTGGACGCGATGGAAACACGGATTTTAGCAATTTCGAGCAGATCCTTTGCCACCTGCTGATTCATAACGTTGTCTTCCACCAGCAGCACACGGACGCCTTCTAAGATTTCGATACCCGACGGGTGGGGAAGATCGTTGTCTTCTATGTGTCCCACTTTCAGATCCCTGTACCCGAATGCATCCACGATGGCGTTAAACAGGTTGGAGGGAGTCACCGGTTTGGGCAGGATACTTGCCATGGGAATGGGTTCAATGGCCATTTCCGCCTCCGCCAGATCATTGACCGCCACCAGTACGATCACCGGGATTTTCTGCTCGGACAGGGGACGCCAGATCCGGTCTCCGCTGTCCAGACGCTCATCCCGGCAGTTTTTAAAGTCCATCACCACCATTTCAAAGGGTATTTTTTTCAAAAAGGCGTCGTCCATGGCTTCAACGCCGAGACTGCAGGAGGTGTGGGACGTGACTTGAAATGTGAGGGAATTGAGCTGCTGCGCCAATATGTCTATGGTCTTCGGGTTGGCATCCATCAAAAGGACTTTCAGGTTTCTCAGATTCAGGGGGAGCACCTGTTTTGAGGCGATGGACCTGCTGCCGTCCTGGTTCCCCAGGGTCAGGGTAAAGATAAATCTTGCACCCTTGCCAAGCTCGCTTTCCACACGTATGTCTCCGCCCATGAGCCGGACAAGCTGGCGGCAGATGGCAAGCCCTAAGCCTGTGCCGCCGTATTTGCGGGTGGTGGCCGTATCTGCCTGGGTGAATTTATTGAACAGTTTTGCGGACTGGGATGCCGACATCCCGATGCCGGTATCCACCACTTCACATTCTAACACCTGGGTTCTGCCGTATTTATCCCTGAGGCGGATATGGATTTCAATATCCCCATGTTCCGTGAATTTTACCGCATTGCTAAGCAAGTTGTTAAAGACCTGGCCCACCCGTACCGGATCACCGATAACCGACGGGGAGATCCGGTCATCTATAATCACGTGCAGGTCAAGCCCTTTTTCGGAAATCTGGCCTGCCGAGAGTGTTACAATGTCGTTGATCACCGTATTCAGGTCAAATGGGACATTTTCAATGACCAGTTTTCCGGCGTCGATTTTTGAGAAGTCCAGGATGTCATTGATGATGGACAAAAGGGATTTGGCCGATGTTTCAATTTTGTCCAGATAATCGCGCTGCAGCGTGGTCAGCTCGGTGCGGCCGGCCAAATACGTCATGCCGATAATAGCGTTCATGGGGGTTCGGATTTCATGGCTCATGTTGGCTAAAAAATCGCCTTTTGCCCGGGCCGCCTGTTCCGCGTCATCCCTGGCTTGAGCCAACTCAACGTTGATCCTTTTTTGCTCGGTGACATCCCTGACAATGGCCACGAATCTTTCCGATCCGTCCGTTTCCCGGACCAGCTGGAGCAGGATATCCACGGGAATATGTCTTCCTTCTTTGTGGGCATGAACGGTTTCAAAGACGATGCGCTCCTTTTCTCCGGATTTCAGTGGCGCCGTCAATTCTATGAAATCTTCTTCAGTGAACTTCGGTTTGATGTCCAGCGGCGTCATTTCAAGCATTTGCTCCCGGGTGTATCCCAGTTGGCGCAGCGCCCCCTGGTTTACGTAAATAAACTTGAAGGTGTCTGAATCAAACATGAATACGGCGTCATGGGTCTGGTCCAGGGTCGCTTTGAACTGCCTTAGGGCATCTTCGGTTTCTTTTCGTTCTGAAATATCGGTCTCAATGGCGATATACTGGACCAGATCCCCGTCATCGGAAAAGATAGGCTGGATATCCAGTTCCACCCAGTAAGGCCGGCCGGCTTTATGGTAATTTAGAATTTCGACCTGAACCCCTTGTTCCTCGTAAAGGGCCTGTCCGATCTTTTTCACGGTGGCAGGATCGGTGCCGGGTCCCTGAAGCAACAGCCCGGGTTTTTTTCCGGCCATCTCCTCAAGGCTGTAGCCGGTAATCCGTTCAAATCCTTTGTTGAACCATTCCACAAGTCCGTCCCTGTTGGTGATCACGATACCGGTGGTGGTTTTTTCCACCACCATGGCAAGCTTGCGTGCCTCTGCCTCCGCCTGTTTCCGGTCCGTGATATCACGGCCTTCGGGGATAAGGTAACGCACATGGCCTGCACGGTTTTTCACAGGTTTCAGGGAAAAATCGATATCCCGGATGTCACCTTCGCAAGTCATATGGTCGGTTTCAATCCGGACAAATTCTCCGTTGGCCGCCCGCTCAACGGCCGTTCTTATCTCCTTTGCACGATGCTTTGAATGGGACCACCATGGTGCTTCCCAGAGCAACTGCCCCACAACCTCGTCCTGGGATTTGCCCACCATGTCCAAGGCGGTCTGGTTGGCCTGGAGAAGCGTTCCGTCTGTTTTCACCAATCCCATGAGTTGGGAACTCTGGTCAAAAATCCCCCGGAACTTTTGCTCGCTTTCTTCCATGGCCGCTTCGATCCGTTTCCGCTCGATTACGTATCCCAGTTGACGGCCCGCGGCTTCGGCCATTTCCATTATGGCATGATCCGGTTTTTCGATACGATCGGAAAAAAACTCCAGTACCGCGACCACTTCTCCCCCGGTTGTCACGGGAAAGCCAAAGGCCCCATGGACGCTGGCATCCGTTAGGCTTTTGGCCCTGGGAAAATTGTCATCTTTCATGACATCCTCAACCCAGTGTGCTCTTCCCGAGGTGTAGATCCTTCCCGGAAGCCCCTCTCCGGGGGCGAACTGGGTTCGTTCGGTAACCGAAATAAACGACCGGTATCGGTCCGGATCAGCCCTGTGCCAGATGGCAGAAGATTTCAGGCAGACCGGATTGCCTTTAACCGTCATATACACATGGCCCAGGGGCCACCCGGTGTATCCGGCAATCAGGAAGAGGGTGGTGTCAAGGGCCTGTTCCGGAGAGGTCGCCGTATTGGCGGTGGAGGCCACATCAGCCAGCAGTTTGACCATCCGTTCCTTGTTGCGGATGGTTGCCACCAGTTCTTCCAGCCGGTGGGTCCGTTGCCGTACCCGTTCTTCCAGTTCCGCGTTCATTGCCAGGATTTTGGCTTCTGCCTTTTTTCGTGCAGTAATTACCTCAGTGAACATGATGATACCGCCGGGGGCGCCAACATCGTCCTTCCAGGGATGGAGTTCCCAGCGGAGCCATTCGGTGTGTCCGTCCTGCCGGACAAAGGCGTCCTCCTCCCGTTTGATCACCTCGCCCTTGAGGCAGCGCTGATGGACCTGCTTCCACTCGGGCATATCTTCTATTTCCGGAAAAATCTCGTAATGGCTGCGGCCGATAATGTCTCGGCCCTCAAGGCCGTAGTCTTTATACCACCGGTCACTGGCTGCCAGGTACCGGATCTCTTTGTCAAACATGGCCACGGCTGCCGGGGTGTATTTGACAAAGGTTTTCAACTGCTGTTCCTTGACGGCGGCTTTTTTTTCAATGGCCCTTCTGACGGTGATGTCCCTGACCACGCCGACAGCCCACCACCGGTCTTCAATTCGCACGGCATTGAGGTTGAGTTCCGCCGGGAACCTGTTGCCGTCCCGGTGAAGGGCCTCCACTTCCCTGAGTTTTCCGATGAACCGCCCTGTGCCGTACCCGGAAAAAACGCTCATGCCTTCTGCCGCCAAAGGTCTCTGGGACTTCGGTGTAATGAAATCGTGGATGTCTTTTCCGAGTATATCTTCGGCAGCCCAGCCGAACATTTTTTCGGCAGATGCGCTCCAGAAGGTGGCATGTCCCCTGTCATCCACCATGACAATGGCATCTTGAACCGCATCAGTGATGGTGGACAACTGCTTTTCCTTATCCCCAAGCTGCCGAAGCGCCTCTGACCTTCGAACCAGCAACCCCGCCCAGAACCATGACAGCAGGGCCAGGGTGGCAACGCCCGACCAGGCCAGCATCAGTGCAGGTGTAATCCACGGTGGGGTGAGCTGCCGGTTGGAGACAAAATTGATGATTTTCCAGGTTTCGTTTACTTTGATTGGGGGCGCGCTGGCATACGCATCAGAGAAAAGGGTGTACGGGGTAATAGAGGAATAGAAAAACACACCCTGATCATTTTGGAACTTGCCGTCCCGGTGTCCGATAATCTGTTGCCACAGCTTCGGAAATGCGTGACCCAGGCTTTTGGGGGTATCTGAAAACATGAACTGCCACTCCAGTTCAGGTTCTGGCCCCTTGAGCCAGTGCCCCCTGTCATTGACCAGGAATACCTCTCCGTTTGTATTCCCGCCCGCCTCCGTCAGTACGGTGAGCAGATTTTGCCCCAGCAGATTCATCACCAGCACCCCAGAGGGCATCCGGGGGTCAGCCCCTGCCGGCAGAACGATCCTGAGCATGGGTTTGAGCGGCTGTTCGACCTTGCCGTTCTCCACATTCAGATCAAAGGCGGAAATGTATATGCCGCCTGACTCCTGGGACATGCCTCTGATAAAATAGGGGCGGTCGCCCTTGAATTGGAGATTTTTTACCTCTGTCAGCCGAGACCCCTCTTCTTCACTCCAGTTCAGCCGGACTTTTTCTTTGCCGTGCCGGTCAATATAGCGGATTTGGTCGTAGATCCTGTGATGGCGGGCAAACGCCTTGAAAACAAAGGCTATCCTTTGGCTCGCCTTTTCAGGGGAAGGGTTTTCCCTTAAAATGTCACTGATGATATCCTTTAATATGGTGGCGTCCGCCAGATAACCGGCCAGGGTGGATTCGAACAGCCGTGTTTCCATCTTAAGGCTGTTGGCTTCAAGCAGCTCAAGCTCCCTGAAATAATTTTTCTTTTGCAGATGAATGGTTCCCCATGCCAGCAGAATGTATCCGAGCGTCAGAGGAATCAGTATCAAAAAAAAATAACGTAGACGGGTACCCTTGGCACCAATAGGCGAATGAACCATGAACCGCTCCGTTTTTAAAAAAATCAGCTTGTTGAATGCTGACCGGTAAATTCATTTACCGGATATCGTATGAGCAGAAACTAATGGTTAAAACCTATCAAGGTGCGAAACAAAATACAATCAAAATTTCAGTTCTGAGGGTCTGACAGCAAGGCTTTCAGGGACCCCCGTCCTATCATGCCGAATGCCAGGATTCGAAATCCGGATCATTGAGGATTTCGTCATAGCTGAGATCTTCCATCTGTAATTCTCCCACAGGAATCCACTGGTTTTCGCAACCGCAGATCTGGCAGAGGGTGATACCCGGAGGCAGCAGGGAGCCGCACTCTGCACAAAAATCAATGACGACACGTTGTCTTCTTAGCTTTTTCATGGCTGTTCCTTTTCATCACAAAATTATAGTCCGTTTGGTGGTGGGTTTTTTTGAAACCCTTCTTCAGTTGTGCCCAATACGGCCAGTTGCGGCAGGGGTTTGATGAATTCCTGCCGCAGGCTCCAGGTATAGGCACCCTGGTTTGGGATCAGCAGGATATCTCCTTGCCGGACGTCCTCGCCGTGAACCGCATACCCCCAAACATCGTGGGGGGTGCAAAGCGCCCCTAAAATACGGCAGGGGCGTTCGGTCAGGGAGGGCCGGCTCAGGTTGAGCACGGGGAAATAGTCGGTTTCAAACCGCTCCCATCCAACGGCATTGGTCCCGGCGTCGGTGATCACAAGGTCCTGTGTTTTCTGGTCCACCACCTGCATTAAAATGTGCATGGCATCGTTGCAGATCCAGCGGCCGGGTTCAAAGCAGATCCGTAAGTGTTTGACCGGGAAGATCCATTCTGCCACGGCATTGCCGATCTCCCGGGCAAATGTGTCGATGGTCTGGGCCGGGTGGACGTGGTGGACCAGCGGCTTGTCCGACACCAGCCACTCCCCCTGGGCGGGCCAGTAGCCGCCGCCGATGTCTAAAAATTTGAGGGCGTCTAGGATATCGGGGGACAATTCCTTTAATATCTGTCCCAGGTACCGGATGGCAGACACCTGCCGTTTGGGGTCCAGGTTCCAGGAAGAGTGGAACTGAAGTCCGCATAATGACAGTCCGGTGCAGGCGTTTATCCGGTGGAACATGTCGGGCAGGTCGTTGGCCATTACCCCGAATTTTTGCCAGAGTCCGTCGGGGGTGATGTTTATCCGGATACCCACCCGTAACGGGGGCGTGCATCCGGCGGCAAGGGGAAGAAGGCGGTTGAGTTCACCCGCACTGTCGATCAGCAGCGTCACCCGCTCCCGGTTTTCCAGGGCCATGTTCAGCTCGCCATGGGTCTTGCCGGGGCCGCTGAAAATGATATCTTTTGCCCCAAGTTTCAACGCCGTGTCCAGCTCAAGGCCGCTGGACACATCCAAGCCGAATCCCCGGGTGAGCATAACCTTAGAGACAAGGGGCAGGTTATTGCTTTTCATGGCGTAGTAGAACCCCGAGTCCGGCAGGTGGCGGCAGAATGCGGCCCGGAACCTGTCCGCCCGGTTTAAGAGTACGTCCGTGTCCAGGATATACAATGGCGATCCGTAAGTATTCGCAAGATCCGTGAAAATCTTTCCGCGGTTGAAAAAATTTGCGGCAAGTTCCTTTACTATGGCTTCAGGCAAGATGTCGGGCATACCGGTCATTGGTCCATTTCCGTTTTCACGCGCAGCCGCATAAGACCGCATTGGGCGTCTAAATAGTTGGGGGTGTCAGGCAAGGTGATAATATGGCCCAGCACCCTGCTGTCATAGTCTTGGGGGGGCATGACCACCACATGTCCGGGTTTCTTTGACAGGAATATCTCCCTGATTCTAGGATCTCCGGCCACCTCTCTTGTATCGATGTTTTTCAGGGTGCCTGCCTTTTCGGCCAGGATCTTTACCGCCACCATGGGGGTGAACCTAAGATTTCCGTTCAGTGCGGGGACTTTTCCCTGTGCCACATCCAGGGCAAGGCTGAGGATGTCTAAGCCTCCCGCCTGCCTGAGCAAATAGGGCAGGCAGTCTCCCCCGGGTCTTGGGGTCATTTCGATGAGCACGGGGGCCTGTCTGTCGGTGAGGATGAAATCCACCATACAGATGCCGCTGTGTATTCCAAGTGTACGGGCCGCCTTGAAAAGGGTTTCTTCCAGGCGTTTTTTGTCAAGATGCGAATTTTGGTCCGTCACCAGTGCATAGCCTGTGGTGGTGCCGAATGGCAGGTGCCGGGGTTTAATCTTCCGAGTGATCCGGATGACCTGGACAGAGGTTTTGCCCATGATGAAGTCGCAACTGTACTCGGGGCCCGGTATCATCTCCTCGGCCAGCATCAGATCCGGCTGTCCGGAGTGGAACAGGGGATTTGCCAATCTTTTTTTCAGTTCATCCCGGATCACATCAAATGCGGCATCGGCCTGCCCGGGTGTCCGGCATTTGAATACCAGTTCACTGCCGCTGCCGGCAACGGGCTTGAGTACCATGCCGTGGGGAAGGCCGGCCATAAAACACCGGGCATCCTCCGCCGTATTGACCATGGATACGGACGGGCAGCGCAGCCCGGCCTCCTGCCACAGCCGCTTGGACACAAATTTGTCCCGGGCCGTGTCCACAGCCTTTCGGCCCGGGTAGGTCAATTTAAGGCGTTCGGCCAGGTCTGCCGTAAGTCCCATGTGTTCGCAGTCAAAACAGGTGATACCGGTAAGCCTGATCTTATATCGGGCCAGGTGGGTATCCAATGCGGTCCGGATCCCGGCGGGATCGGTCAGGGGCACCAGAATTTCCTCGTGCTCTTTTGGACGGTCTTCGGCAGCGGTCTTGCGGATGGACGGTGCGGTGATAAACAAAGCCCTTTCCGGGACAGCTTTCCTGATCCAGTCGATATAGTCTGCCGTGGTTCCCACCACGAGAACCCGGTTATGCCACGGCTCTTTCATGGTATGCCTCGGATGCAAACGGGCTGATCGCCGTATGGGTCAACTGGTGCAAGGGGCGTTCCGTCAGCCGGAAGCGTGCCTTCCAGTTGAAGTCTCCGCAAAGAAAATCCACAGCGTCGTATCGTTTTTCGCAGGCCCGGGCCAAATGGTGCAGGTTGATCACCTTGGCAATGCCGGGAAATTCCGGATGGGTGCCGCCGGCCAGCAGGGTATAGGTATTGTTGTATACCGCCCCCATATCCACGGCGGCGATGCGGCCGGAGGCCATGACGGTGGTGACCTTGAGCATACCGGTATCTTGCAGGAACTTTCCTAGGGACTCAAACCCATTGCGAAAGCGAATGTCACTGAAGTAGGAGAATTCGCCGAACGCCTCAAGATTCAGTGCATAGAGGGCTTCCATATCTTCGTATCGGTCATGGCGAAAGGTGAGGCCAAGGGATTCAAGCCTTTTGAGATCCGCTGATAATTTTTTCCGGGTTTTTCCGGAGAATCCCTCCCAGTATGCCTGGTAGGAATAACCGTAAAGCCCGGGGTAGAAAATGTAACCGATTTCGTCTTCTGTCAGTTGCCGGCCCGAGGCCGCCGCGGCCCCCTGGGTCAGGTAGCGCAGATGGACGCGGCCGGGGACGGCGGCCAGCATCTCGTCCATGACAGCAGGGGAGGCTGCAATTATTCTGTTTTGCTCAATCCAGGTCTTGCCCTGCCAGGTTTCCCCCGGAAAGGCCACGTATTGACCGGTTTCCGCATTCCAGCACAGGGGCAGAAAGCCAATTACCAGGTTGCCTTGTTCTGCGACCACAAAGTGGAGGGGGCGGGAAAAACTGTGGTGGAAACACTCCCTGGCATCCCAGAGGTCAAACAGCTCTTTTGCCGGCCAGATATCTTCCCAGGCCAGCCGGCATTCGTCCGGGGTGGTCAGTACACGGATGCTCATCGTTATTGCCTGTAGGTGACGCTCAAACAGGAGCGTGACCCATCGAAGTAATCCTGGGCAAAACGCCGTGTGGCTTCCGGATCATAGGCCTTGCAGCTGAACACATCCAGGTAAGTGGTATTGGTCAGGTTGGCAAAGTGGGCGGAAATCAAAGATGTTTCAATCAATTGCACCATGGAAAACCCCTCCACCTTTTCGTCTTCGCCAAAGTGAACCACCTGGGTGTCGCCGAAACGCTTCATCTCTATGAAGTCGCACAGGTCTTTTACAAATCGTTTGATATATTCTGCATTCCTGATTTTGCCGGGATCGCAGTCGTAGATGTCAATGGCGGATGCAATTCCCCATACATCGGGAACGGTGTTCAACTGAATGGCGGATGAGGTGTTCATTTTTATTATATATCTCCTTGAATTGGTGGGGCAGCGCCGGGCTACCAGTTTTGTTTTAACGCGTTGTTTCGTTTTTGTTTTCTGCTTTTTTTCCGGATGCTCTGGACTTCCTCAAAATCTTCCCAGGCATACTCTTCATCATAGGAATCTTTAAATTTTGTTTGTTTACGGGGATTCCGCGAGCATTGTTTTCTGTTCATTTTATTTGCTTCCTTTTGTTTTTCGGCAAATGGTTACCTTTTCGGTACGGTCTTGCTAAAAGCATGAGGTGTGCCATGACCGGAAAAAAAGAATTAAAAAAATTTAACTTAATAAATTTAGATGTTTATGTAGTGTGCTGATTGGGTGAAGTATGTGGTGGAAATATTTAAGTAAAATGATACCGAAATTCAATCGGGTTGTCGGTAAAAAAATACTGATATCCAAATAGTTTATATTTTAACAATATGTTACGTTATTATTTTCTATCTGTTTACGTGTTTTTGTTGCCAGTTTTTCGTCTGCTGTATATAAGTTAGGCAGATGTAAATAATAAATCGGTATATTTATACTGAAAAAGGAAGTTCCCATGCTGATCCGAATGGCCTGTGCCGTCAAAGAAAAAAACATCCGCTCCCAGCTTGAAACCCATCTGGAGGATGCAGATGTCCAGCTTAAATTCAAAGGCCGATCCAAAGTGCCCTGGCGGGAGCTGGTCAGCTCCTGTGCGGATCTTTTCCTGATTAGCCGTGCCCTGGTGCCAAAACCCATAGATGCCAGCATCGCTGTTTTGAACCAACTCCCGGAGAAACCCATCATTATCATCTTGCATGACCGGGATTCCGCAGAAGATATGGCCAATATCACGGCAGCCGGTGCCGATGTGGTCCTGTATTCCGGTACGCCGATGATAAGCCTTATTGAAGCCATTGAAAGCACCCTGGAGTCCCGGCGGCAGTTTCACTATGCAGACAGGTTCGACAACCGGGGGCGGTTTTTGCCCCGGTTGAACGATTTCGAATCCCAGAGCCGCCACATGCAGGTTTTTTTGGAGGAAACCCGGCATGTGGTGGGAAGTGATGCCGGCATTTTGCTCCTGGGAGAGACCGGTGTGGGCAAGGAACACCTCTCCCGGGCCATTCATACGGAAAGTGACCGCTCCTCAGGGCCGTTTGTACCGGTGAATATGGCGGCGATTCCCGAACAGCTCATGGAAAGCGAGTTGTTCGGTCATGAACAGGGGGCGTTCACCGGAGCGGTCCGCTCCCGGCGCGGGGCATTTGAACTGGCGCACGGGGGCACCCTCTTTCTGGATGAGATCGGGGAGATGCCCCTTTTGATGCAGTCCAAGCTGCTTCGCGTGCTCCAGGATTTCGAATTCACCCCGGTGGGGGGAGAGACACCGGTGTGGGTGAATGTCCGAATTATTGCCGCCACCAATCGAAACCTTGAAAAGGAGATTGAAAAGGGCAACTTCCGGCGGGATCTTTACTACCGTCTCGGGGTTATCACCCTCACCCTGCCGCCCCTGCGCAAACGCAAAGAGGACATCCCGTCCATGGCCAGCCATTTTTTAAGGATCATCGCCCAGAAGATCGGCAGGGAAGTCAACCGTATTTCAAAGGATGCCATGGACGCCCTGTGCGACTATTCATGGCCGGGTAACATCCGGGAGCTGATGAATGTAATCGAACGGGCGGCCCTGCTGTGCAGGTCCCGGGAGATCACCCTGTCCGATCTTCCCGGTGCCTTTTTGCAAAAAGGTCCTACCGACACGGAGCTTACGGATTTTAATCCCGTAACCTGGGAGGGAAAGTCACTGGCTCAGGTCAAGGAGGCTGTGGTCAGCCTGGTGGAACGGCGTTACCTTGAGATGGCCCTGGAGAAATCTTACGGGAGGGTGGGTGAGGCCGCCCGGATGGCGGGAATCCATCCCCGGGGCCTGTATGGAAAAATGAAAAAGTTTGGACTGGATAAGGCGAATTTCAAACAAGGCCGGACCTGAGCCGGTACTGCAGGCCAGGTCCGGCGCGGAACATAAAAAAAGGCCTTGCTAATTTGTCAGCAGCTCTAAGCGTTCCTCTTCTTGCTTGCAGTCGATGCATTTGGTGGTCACCGGCCTGGCTTCCAGCCGCCGGGGGTTGATATCTTCTCCGCAGGATTCGCAGATGCCGAAGGTCTGGTTGTCGATCCGTTCCAATGCCTGTCTCAGCTTTTTGATCAGCCGGCTTTCCCTGCTGCGGATATGGAACATCATACTCTGGTCCCTGTGCAGTGCGGCCAGGTCGATGGATTCTGAGACCTGGTTGGACTGGGTCACCATTTCAGACAGGGCGGAGCCTGCCGTAGACAGCAAGGCGTCCAGTTGCTGGTTTAATACACTTTTAAAATGTTCTGACTGGTGCATATCCATGGTTTACTCCTTGGTGGGTTCAGGCGGTTAACGCCGCTGTATGGGGTATTGATTCGGTGTTGTTATTTTCCGGGGGCTTTTGATCCAGATACTCGTGGATGAACCTGCCCAGTTCCACGGAACTATAAGGAATCCCGCTGGTACCGAATTGCAGGTTGAATTCCAAAAGATAAATGCCTTCTGGGGTGATGGCCGCGTCAAATCCGGCGTAGTCGATATTCAAATCCCTTGCCGCCTGAAGTACTTTTTGAACGGCAAACTCCGGGATATCGTTTCTGTCTATTCTGCCCCCCCTGGACACATTGTTGTGAAATCCCTGGGTTGCGCCCACACGCCAGTAGGCGCTGACCACCTGGTTTCCTATAACTACGATTCTAAGGTCCCGGTCGATATCCAGATACTCTTGAACATAAACCACGGTGTTGCTGCGCAGGTATTCATTGAAATCCGCCTCGGTGGAGATCAGGAACACCCCTAAGCCGGAAGCGCTCCGGATTTCCTTGCAGACAAAGGGCAAACCGAAGGTGTCTGCCAGGTGTTGAAAGCTTACGGTTTCGGCATGGTAAATACCTGTGCGGGGGGTGAGCTCCGGGCAGGCAGCCATGAACCCCCGGGTCATCTCCACCTTGTTGTGTCCCAGGTGGTGGGTGGCCGCACTGGGGAACACAGGCTTATTCAGGCCATAGATCAGGCTGTTCACCTGCCAGTATTCGGGAAAGAGAATCTTTTGGGCCGACTGGATTTCAAGCAGGTGCTTGAACATGTTTTCAGGCTTCAGGTATCGCACCCCCGGAACACCGATGGAACGGATGGGATTGAACGAGATATAGGGAAATGCAGGCATTTTTTTTGTCCTGTTTTCGGGTTGACGTAGGCAATTGCCCCCGCTACAGCAAAAAGGGTGCCCGGATTGTTTTTGTACGTAAAAATTAAAGATTTAATTGTCTGACACCTGTGAAAACGACCCGGGGAAAATCATTTCAATCGCAAGGGATGGGGCAGGTGCTGTGGGAGAGGATGGGGCGCTCAGGGCGCGTCTGGACTATTGCCTAAAAACCGGACGCCATATGTCCGGTGGCTGTGGTATGCGGCAGGTTTTCGGACCTTTGAGGTCCTATTTTGATTTAAAGGTGTTTTTATCCAGGTTGTGGCGGGTCAGCAGCCGGTTGAGTTGCCTGGGGGTGACCCCTGCTTTTTGCGCCGCCCTGTTGATCCGGCCCCGGGTCTGCTCCAGAAGCGCCGTAAGATAGGCGTATTCAAATTGGTCTACCGCACGTTTCCTGGCCTGGGCAAGGGTGGCACCGGCCTGGCCGCAGATGGTATCGGATTCAAAGTTGAGCATGGTTTCCACAGGAAAGTTGTGGGGCATGAGTGCGGTGCCGGTTTCAAGGATGTAGGCCCGTTCAATGAGGTTTTCAAGTTCCCGGATATTGCCCGGCCAGTCATAGGTCCTGAATCCTTCTAACACCGCCGGGTGCGCCTGCCGGATCTCTTTGCCGTATTTGACGTTCAGGTTGGTGATGAACTGTTCCGCCAATGCAGGCAGATCTTCCAGGCGTTCCCTTAAGGGGGGCAGCTCAATGGGGAATACGTTGAGCCGGTAATAGAGGTCTTTTCTGAAACTGCCCTGATCTACGAGGGCGGCAAGATCCGCATTGGTGGCGGCAATGATGCGGACATCCGCCTCCATTGCCGTACTGCTGCCCAGCCGCGAAAACGTGCCGTCCTGAAGCACCTGGAGCAGCTTGATCTGGGCCGGCGGGGATATGGTGCCGATTTCATCCAGAAATATGGTGCCGCCCCTGGCCATTTCGAATTTCCCGGGTTTTCTCCGGTCCGCACCGGTGAACGCCCCTTTGTCATGGCCGAAGAGCTCGCTTTCAATAAGGGTGTCGGGAATAGCGCCGCAATGAACAGAAATAAACGGTTTTTCACAGCGCTGGCTGTGCCGGTGGATCAACCGGGCCATCATGCCTTTGCCCGTGCCGGTTTCCCCTAGAATCAGGATGGTGGCGATGGTGGGGGCCACGGCCTTGATACTGTCATAAACCCGCCGCATTCCGGGGGTTGAAGAGCGGATGACGTCCAGCCATTCGGTTTTCCAGAACCGGTCCCGTAAAAATTCCAGTTCGAAATCCCTGGACAGGGCCCGGGTCACCGAGGCAAGCAGCAGTTCAAGTTCCTTTTCTTCCACCGGGTACAGCAGATACCCCGCCGCCCCCTGTTCCACCGAAGCAATCCCCATATGGGCGTTTTCCCGGGGGCAGAGCACCACAAACTGGACAAAGGGATTGGCAGCCACAAAAGGGTGTTCCGAGAAGACAAATTCCGATTGGGGTTCGGCGGCGGCCTCCAGAATGACGATGTCGGCCATGATCAGGTCAAAGGGCGTCCTTGAGTGCAGGGCCCTGGCCGTTTCAAGATCCGCAGCATGGATGAGCGTCGAGGTGGCGGACACAGCCTTTGACATCAGGGCGACGTCTTGTGAACGGTGGGTGAGCACGAGGATGTTCTTCATATCCGGCCTGTGGATAGTGGTAACGGTTGCGTCCTGCCCGGGATATCCGGGCACGGGAATATGCTTAAAAAATTCTCTACCAGTTCCGGGGCCGGGGTGTCAACGTTGAAAGCGTCTTTGTTTCGATGATCACAATTTGAACCGGATTTTGCTTGCCTTGGCATTGTTGTTGCTGCCTCCTGCGGTCAGGCCAAACCACGCATAACCCAGGAGGAAAAACGACAAATGATGAAGGACGAACCCGGCATGCTGGCTACCATCCGGCAGCAGTCTCCGGAACTCTGGAAGGCCCTCAAGAACGGGGAATCCCAGGGGCTTATTTTTCTGGATGAGGCCAATGATGCGGTATCTGCCACCAACCGGCTGCTGCTGACCTACCCGGATCTCCATGAGGTGGTCAATCAGATCGTGGACCAGTGGACACGGACCCATGCCCCGGATTTTCGGCAGGCTTTGGGCCTATGGACGCGTCATGGGGAGACGCAGCAATGATAAGGGACCGGGACGCCATCAGGGCGGCGGTGGGCAGATTGCCCGAACCGAAATTGAACTGGCCGCTGGAAGAGTTGAACCTGATCCGGGAGCTTTCACTGGAGGACGGCAAACTGATATTGAGAATTGACCTCATTGAACCGGACCCTGGAAAACGATCCGAATTCAGGACGCTGGTGGAGGAGACGCTGGCTGCCTTTGACCTTCGGCAGAAGATCATCCGCATCAACCGGGTGGATGTTTCCCGTCACGGCCTCAGGGATGTGGCCCATATCATTCTGGTGGGCAGCGGCAAGGGCGGGGTGGGAAAATCCACGGTCAGCGTCAATATTGCCGCCGAACTGGTCCGTCAGGGAAAACAGGTGGGCATACTGGACGCCGATATCTTTGGCCCCAGCATTCCCCTGTTGCTGGGCACCGCTGAGAAACCCCAGGTGCTGGACCAGGAGGTACTGCTGCCGGTGAGCGTCATGGGAATGAAGCTGATTTCCATGGGCAGCCTGATGCCCCGGGAAAAGGCCATGGCATGGCGGGGGGCCCTTGTCAGCGGCACCATTCTTCAATTTCTCCGGCAGGTCAATTGGGGGGTGCTGGACTATCTCATCGTTGATCTGCCCCCGGGTACGGGGGATGTCCAGATGACAATCGCCCAGGAGATCCGGCCGGAGGGGGCCATCATCGTCACCACCCCCCATGAATTGTCCCGGGCCGATGTGCAGCGCTGCCTGAGCATGTTCTCCGATTACAATATTCCCGTGATCGGGGTTCTGGAAAATATGGCGGCCTGGATCTGCGGCCATTGCGGCACAGAGCAGCCCGTGTTTTCAGGTCCGGACCACATTTGGGAGGACATCCCCCTCCTGGGCCGTTTGCCCCTTGAAAAAGAGATGTGGGAAAGCGCAAGGAACGGGGTGCCTTATGTTACCCAGGCGGGCGGCACGGCAACAGCCCGGGTGTTTGCCCGGATTGCCGGGGACCTCATATCCGGGAAGGCTTCTAAATGAGCGGGCCCAAGGGACGGATATCAGGGTATGACCTGGCCCGGGGGATGGCTGTCCTGCTGATGGTGGTACTGAACTTCAAGGGGGTGCTGGCCAAAACTGATGCAGGTCCGGTCTGGCTGTCCGGGCTGCTGGAGCTTCTGGACAGACGGGCGGCCGCAGCGCTGGTGATGATCTCCGGTGCCGGGGTGACCCTGTTTTTCAGGCAGCGGGCGCACCGCCGCACCGCCGGGACAGCCCTGGTGAACCGGTCATTGTTTTTATGCGTCTGCGGCCTGGCCCTGACCCGGATCTGGTCCGGGGATATCCTTCATTTTTACGGGGTATTTATTTTTCTGGGGATTTTACTGGCCGGCCGTTCCGGAGTGTTCCTGGCAGGGTTCGGCCTGCTGGCCTGGAGCGTCAGTTGGCTCATGATCCTGCCGGTATTTGAGGTGCTTGAGGCGGGATTTGACCATGCAGGCATTGATTTTTTGGTGGATCTTTTCTTTACGGGGTATTTCCCCATTTTTCCCTGGGCGGCCTATTTTGCCGCTGGCATGGGGCTGGGGCGGCTGGACCTCCGGCAGGCCAAATTGCGGCAAATGCTTTGGATTTTGGGTGTGGTTCTGGCTACGGTTGCCGTGGGCTCCCGCCTGTTCGGATCGCTGGGATGGAATGAAATCAACCTGGCCCTTTCCACCCCGATGTCTGTGGTGTCCGGCCTGGGCACAGGACTGTGCCTGATCATGGCCGGTGCGGACATCGCCCTTAAAACCCGGGGACGCCTGGTCCGTCTGGTTGAGGCCGCCGGCAGAACCTCTTTAAGTTTTTATATTTTCCACATTCTGGTGATCCATGGCCTTGTCAGATTCGGGGAAAAGGGCCTGCCCTGGGTCACCGGGGCCGGTATCTGCCTGTTCTTTCTTTATGCGGCCTGGGCACACAGATGGACGCGGCGCTACGGAAGGGGACCCTTGGAAGCTGTCATGCGCAGGTTTACCCCTGTCAGGCCAAGGGATAAGGTAAAAACGGACATCCCGGGTCCGGTTTTGTCCTGATCCGGTGGTTCAGGCATCAGCCGCTAAAACGCATGCAGGCGGCCCCCCGTCATCAGGCCTCTCGGCGGCGGTTGTCCCGGATAACTTCTCCTTCGGCGATGACCGCCAAAGGATGGGCCCCTAAGTGGAGGGGATCTTTGTTCCAGACGATGAGGCTGGCAAGTTTTCCCGGCGCAACGGTGCCCAGTGTGTCGTCAATGCCGCAAAGCCTTGCATTTTCCCGGGTGATCAGGCCGATAGCCTCGGCCGGCGGCATTCCCTGGATCAGGAAGTAGGTCAATGAAAGCCTGAGATGGTTGGCCATGATGACGGGATGGTCGGTCATCAGCCCGAACCTTGCCCGGGAGTCCATCAATGCCTTCACATGCCTGTAGGAGGCATTCTTCAGCTCGGTTTTGTAATCCAGGGCGCCCAAGGGGCCGTAGGCCACGGGTATGTTCAGATCCGCCAGTTCGTTGAAAATTTCCGTTTCAAAAATATCGCAACAGTGTTCTGCAGAGACCCGCAAGGGGTAGGTCCGTTTCAGGTCTGCCAGGAAGAGGGCGTCATCCGCCTTGTGGACATGGACCTTGGCGGGTTTTTCTCCCTGGAGGAAGCGATAGACTGCCCATTGTTCTTCGGTGAGGGAAAGTTCGTAGGCCCTTCGGATCAAGGTGGCCTGGGCCGGGCTTTCTTTGCCCAGGGTGTATAGATCTCTGTCCCGCTGAATCCGCGCCTTTTCCTCTGTGGCCATAACCTCGCTGAAATAGGCCCGCAGCATGGCGGCGGCCCCCATCCGGGTGTGGGGACGGCCTCCTTTCCAGCCGGTGACGCTTCTTGGGTTGTACCCCAGGGCAAGCTTAAAGCCAGCATCCCTTACCATGGCGGCTTTGCGGTTCCGGGCAAAGTTCCGGATCACCACGGCCCGTCCCCCCATAATGTTGCCGCTGCCCGGGACCACACAGGAGTAGAGCACCCCGAAATCCACGGCTTCGGCAAAGGCCCTGTCGTCAAAATATATGCTGTCCAGGGGGCAGACGGTGGGGCAAAAGGGCGCCTGCTTTTCGTCCACCTCGGATTCCGCCAGAGGTTCTGCCTGGCGCTCCATGCCGATATGGGAGTGGGGATCGATGAAAGCGGGGGTGACGATGCCCGTATAATCTGCGGTGGTTTTGGAGGCTCCGATTTCGTCAACTTTGCCGTCCCGGACAATAATGGTATTGTCCTTTGAACAGCCGAGGCCGTCGTACAGCAGTTCGGCCCGGATGGTCAATTTGTTTTTTCCCATGTTTTATCCTGTTCTTTTAAGGAGGATTTATTGTATAAATATGCCTTTATTGTAATCTCATTACAGGGATTGAGAAAGAATAGCAAACCCAAAGGAACCCGACGATGCAGGTGCCCTTACATTATCAGGTATCTGAATATGACTGTGTGCCCACCACATTGGTAAATGCCGTAAGCTATCTGTTCCGCCGCAAAGAGATACCGCCCATGGTCATCCGCCATATTTTTCTTTACTGCCTGGATACCGTGGGCAGGGAGGCCAGATTCGGTATCGGCGGCACCAGCAAATATGCGGTGCGCCTGGTGGGGAACTGGCTCAACAACTACAAGATGAAGCATTTCAGCGTATATACCGAATTTTGGGAACAAGAGGCGGTGGATTTCAGCGAGAACGGCCGGGCTGCCGAATGCCTGGGCCAGGGGGGCGTGGTGCTCTGCAATATGCTGCTTACCCCCAAAGAGGAGCACTACGTGCTGATTATGGCCATGGACAACGACTGGGTATATTGCTTCGATCCCTACCGCCGTAAAGCCATCCGGGGTATGAAGGGCAGGGCGAAAATCTTGGCCTTGGACGACGGCAGAAGCCCGAATCTGAAAATCAAAAAAGAATGGTTCCTTACAAAAGACCCCGGCCGGTTCTGTTTAGGGCCGGTGTCCATGCGGGAAACCCTTCTGGTCTGGCGGACCTGAGGTCCCTTTTAACCCCGGGAAAATGTCTTTAACCCCGGGAAAAAGTCATCAGGCAGGTTTCCGGGTCCGGTAGGAAAACAAGCGTTTACCGGTCCGCCTGAGTTCATGAATTCGTCCCTTTTCATTGCCCAGGGCGTACCGGTCCTTTAGAAATCCTTTCTGCCCCTCAAGAAACCGGCTCAACCGGATCTCCTCCACGGCTTCATCCAGGGAAATTTGCCTGTCCTGACGGTGTTTCTCCTGAAGGGGCATGGACAGCAGCCGTTCCCTGACGGCGGCGGCTGGTGAAAGACCCAGGTTGGACAAAAGCTTCTCCGCAGAGTTGTAGCCCTGGTCCGAAAGGTCAAACAGCAGGACAATGGCACCGGTTTCCCGGAACCTTTCCTTGGCACCGGAGCCCAGCCTTGTGGCAAAGATGGTCAGGGTAAATATCACGGCCCTCAGCAGCCTTCGTTTTTCATCGGCATCTTTGGTGCCGGTTCTCACGGTGCGGGCGTAATCAATCAAGAGTTCCAGGGAGTGTTCACCCAGTTTGCAGATGGAAATGGCTTTGGTTTCCGCATCGTCCCTGTCGGCGCGGACGTCCATTGATTCGATAATGTGCCGGATGTCGTTTTTCATATAATCACTCTATGTGTTGCGTTGCGTTTTCTTTTCATCAATCATGGAAAAATATGATACCCTTTTTAAAATAATGCAATCTAAAAAAGGGGGGGGCAAACCAATGCAACGGGATTTTCAGTTGAACAGGTTACATCAGGACCCGGATAAAGTATGGGATATTGTCGTTATCGGCGGTGGTGCCACAGGCTTGGGGATCGCCGTTGACGCAGCATCCCGGGGGTATGAGACCGTTCTTATCGAGCAGGCGGATTTTTCTTCCGGCACCTCCAGCAGAAGCACCAAACTAGTCCACGGCGGTGTCCGTTACCTGGCCCAGGGGGATGTCTCACTGGTGCTGGAGGCCCTGCACGAAAGGGGATTGCTGCGGAACAACGCACCGCATCTGGTCAAACACCAGAAGTTTATCATTCCCAGCTATGACTGGTGGGCGGGACCCTTCTATACCGTGGGCATGAAGGTGTATGACATGATGGCCGGCCGGCTGGGGCTGGGACCGTCCGAGAAGCTGTCCCGGGAAGAGACCCTTGAAGCGATTCCCAACCTGGATGAACACCAGCTTAACGGGGGCGTGGTTTATTTCGACGGCCAGTTTGACGACAGCAGGCTGGCGGTGAATCTGGCCCAGACCGCCGAGGAAAACAATGCCGTGGTGGTGAACTACATGAAGGCCACGGGACTGTGCAAAGATCAAAACGGCCTGGTGTGCGGCGTGGATGCCAGGGATATGGAGTCGGGAGAAGCTATTTGTATCTATTCGCGTACGGTGATCAATGCCACAGGTGTTTTTGTGGACGGCGTCCTGGCCATGGACGACCCGAATGCTGATCCCCTGGTAAGGCCCAGCCAGGGCATCCATATCGTGCTGGACAAGTCCTTTCTCCAGGGGGATGCCGCCATTATGATTCCCAAAACCTCTGACGGCCGGGTGTTGTTCGCCGTTCCCTGGCATGGAAAGGTGGTGGTGGGAACCACGGATACGCCGCTTTCCGCCGAGCAGATCACGCTGGAACCCAGGGCGCTCACACAAGAGGTGGACTTTGTGCTGAAAACCGCGGCAAAGTACCTGAAGAAAGATCCCACAAGACAGGATGTACTGAGCGTTTTCGCCGGATTACGTCCCCTGGCGGCCCAGAAAGATGACGACGGGGCCAGTACCAAGGAAATATCACGGGGCCACCGGATCATGGTCTCCCTTTCCGGGCTGATCACCATTGTGGGCGGTAAATGGACCACCTACAGAAAAATGGCCCAGGACGTGGTGAACAAGGCTTGGATGGTGGGGGGGATGCCCGAGCGCAAATGCGTCACCCAGTCCATGCCCATCCACGGATATGTTAAGAATACCGATTTCCGGTCACCGGGCTATTTTTACGGTACGGACCTGGGGCTGATCAACGCCATGATCCGCAAGGAACCGGAGCTGGGAGAACGCCTGCACCCGGACTATGAATTCACAAAGGCCCATGTGGTCTGGGCAGTGCGCCACGAGATGGCAAGAACCGTGGAAGACGTTTTAGCCCGCCGGATCAGGATGCTTTTACTGGATGCCCGGGCCAGTATGGCAATGGCCCCTGCTGTTGCAAAAATCATGGCCTGTGAGTTGAATCTGGGAACAAAATGGGTTGACGGCCAGGTGGCGGCTTACCGCACCCTGGCACAAGATTATCTGCTCTTGTAAAAACAATGGTTTACCGGCGTTTTTCAGGTGGCGGGCTATTGGTTTTTTCCGTTTCGTTCCAGGGAGATCTGCAGCGGTGTTAATGTGTCCAGATGAATATCCCTTTGGGGGAATGCGATCACCAGCCCGTGTTCGTTGAACAACTCATCGATTTTGAACCGTACGTTGCTTTCGATTTCCCGCCGTTCGATGACCCGCCTGATTTCAATCCAGAAATAGACTTTGAAGATCAGGGCATTGTCGCCGAAATCACTGAAGATCACAAAGGGGGCCGGGTATTTTGAAATGCGCGGGGTGGCCTTCACCGCTTCGATCAGCTGTTGTTTTACCTTTTGCACAGGGGAGCCATAGGAGACTCCGACGGTGACGTTGGTGCGGATTTTCTTGTTGGAGTGGGTCCAGTTGATGATATTTTTTTCAAGAAAGGTACTGTTGGGCACAAGGATATGGATATTCTCCCCTGTCCGGATGCGGGTGCACCGGGCACCGATTTCCTCCACCATGCCCAGGACACCGTCCACCTCAATAAGGTCCCCCATATTGATGGGCCGCTCACCTAAAATCATGAAGCCTGAGATAAAGTTATTGATCAGATTCTGGGCCCCGAAGCCGATGCCGATGGCCACGGCACCGCCCAGAAACGCAAAGGCGGTCAGCGGGATGTTGACCATGCGCAGGGCAAACAAAAACACCAGCAGATACAGAGTATAGGATATCAGTTTGTGGACGGCGGCTGCCGTGGTTTCCTTGAACTGGGATCTTTCCAGAAACCGGGTCCGGAAAATGAAAAGCAGGTATTTTGCGGCGACCATGCCGAGCAGGAGAATGATAATGGCAGTGGCGGCTTTCCGCAGGGTTACCGGTTGATTGTCCACCGCCCAGATTTCGATGTTCCAGAAATCAACAATCTCTTTTTTAATGTCGGTCAGGTGATCCTGAATGGATGTCTGCCCCATCCGGATTTCGATTTCGTTCAGCAGCCGTTTTTCAAGGCTGTCCGTGGCCAGTACCAGGGACTGGTAGGACAGGAGCCGTTCAAGGCGTCTGCGGGCAGCGGTCAGTTGAACGGACAAGTGCTGCCGGATGGACGGGGAAAGGCCGTCATATTCTCTGCGCCCTTCAATGGCGGTGATCAGGTTTTGAAGGCTGGTCAAAGAATTCTGCTGGATCTGCAAAACCCTGCCTGTTTTTTCCAGATTGTCCTTGATTTCCTTCTTAAGTGATTTAAGCTCTTCGAGTCCCAGCCGTTCTTCCACAAGGGCATATCGTTTCTGCCAGGCAAGTGCCTGGCGGTCCATCAACAGCATCGCCTGCCCGTTGAGTTCCAGGGCCACCTGGTAGGTTTCCCGCCACTCCTGCCTTGATTTCAGATAGGATTCCGCAAGGGCTCTTTCCTCCCGGGACACTGCCTTTTCAAAATCCCGCCGGGCGGCCATCCATTTTTTTTCCACGGTTTTCTGTTCATTCCGCAACCGGTCCATATCCTCTTGGATTTCGGTTCTTCTTTCCTGAACACCCTCAAGTTGGCGGTCCAGGTCATCCGGGTCAAAGGCGAGATTCTTCCTGACAACATCAAGTTGCTCTTTGAGCAGCGCAAGTTGAAGTGTCCCCAGTTTTTTTTCGGTCTCGTATCGTTTGATCTCGTTTCCCTTGGCAAGGATGGCGGCCTCAAGTTCATTGCGTTGAATTTCAAGGGTGTCAATCCGCCATTGCAAGGGTTTCTGATCTTCTGGGGCCAGTCCGGACAAGGTATCGTTTACGCGTCGTATCTCTTTTTCCAATGTCTCGAGCCGGTCTTTGTCTTTGGTCAATTCCCGGCGGATGGCCTCAAGGGAGGAATTGATGTTCTGCTGGCTTCTCTGGATATTGGATTTTTCGTCATGAATGGCATCTAAAAAGGTCAGGGCATAGGGCGGTTCTTTGGTCATGCCTTTTGCCTGGTAGTTTTCGTACCGGTCCTTTACCGCCAGCCCTTCTTTTTTTATTTTTTCAAGGGCCAAAATCGAGTAAAGCAGCTGTTCATGGGACGATTTGAGCATTCTCAGATCCAGCAGTCTTTCTTCAAACTCTTTTTGGCTGACACCGAATTCCTGGGCGACGCGGTCCGATTTTACCTTGCTTGCGGCTTTCAGCCGGTTGTTAATCCTGTCTATTTTTTGCTGAACCGCTTCAACCGTGGCCAGGCTTTCATCGTCTGCTTTTGGGCTGGTAGGATTGGTCTGCTCGGCGTATGCAAGTCCCATAAGTCCGATGCTCAGCCAGATACAAAGGCTGGCAACAATTGTCATGTAAGGCGGGTGGGGTGGCTTTTTTTTGTCCATCCTAAGTTTGGGTGTCCCTCCTGCAATGGTCCTTGCGAAATTATTCCAGCTCTTCTCTGAAATCGCTGATGGTCGGTGTAATCAGTTTCAGCTTTTCCACGAGAGCAATATGGATGATGGCGTCTCCCTGATGGACAAGGGGCAGGTTGAGCCGTCCGATGACCATCCCTGAGAACTGTGAAATTACTTCGATTTCTTTTCCGCCGAAAGGGTCTGCAATGAAACCGATCCGGGTATTTTTGGTAATCCGGCTGCCCAGGGGTTTTTCCATGTGCAGGATGCCGCTGGCAGGGGCCCTGACCCAACAGGAGTCTTCCACAAAAAGGGGATCTGCCGCCTTCTTTTTTTGGGGTGGCGCAGGGGACAGCATCCCCACGGCCGACATAACGGACACGATTCCCCTGACGCCGGCTTTGATGGCCACCTCATCGAATCGCAGGGCTTCACCGGCTTCATAGAGAATCGTGCTCACCCCCACGTCACGGGCGGCCTGGCGCAGTGATCCCTGCCGTGTGCGTGCATCTATGATGGCCGGAACCTGGAATGCCCGGGCCAGATCCAATGCCCGTTCGTCATCAAAATTGACCCGTATCTGGGGCAGGTTGGCCCTGTGGTTGGACCCGGCGTGAAGATCGATCCCGAAGTCGCAGCGCCGGACAATTTCCTGAATAAAGGTGTGGGCCAGCCGTGAGGTTAAAGAGCCTGTGTCAGATCCGGGAAAGAACCGGTTGAGAT
>CAJWHT010000035.1 GCA_913041495.1 uncultured Desulfobacteraceae bacterium
AAAAGCAGACCTTCTCAGATCAGGAAAGAAAAGGGTTTGAGGCCCTCATGGCCTGGGACGGTTTCCTCGGCACCGACAGCATCGGGGGCACAGTATTTCAATTTACCACCTACCATATCGTAAAACAGGCCCTGGAACCCCACATCGGCCCGGACCTTCTCAAAGCCTATCTTAACCAGGTGGATTACTGGAGCTTTTTAAAAGAGTTCCTGCCCTCGAAGACCGGCACCATCACCGGCCGCACCGATGCCGCCCCGAAAACCAAAGAAGCTATCGTCCTTGCAGGATTTAAAGATGCGGTCCGCGAACTGGTGGGCAAATACGGTGTTGATCCGGCCGAATGGAAGTGGGGGGCCGTCCACACCATCGAATTTGCCCACGCCATGGGTAAAAAGAAGCCCCTGGACCGTTTTTTCAACATCGGCCCCTTCCCGAGCCCCGGGGAATTCACATCGGTGAACAAACTCCAATCAAAAATCGGCAACCACGATTACAAGGTGGCCTCCATCCCCTCCACCCGCCGCCTCATCGACTGCTCAGATCCCGACAACACCTGGAGCATCCTGCCCACGGGCAACTCCGGCAACTTCAAAAGCCCCTTTTACAATGACCAGGCCAAGATGTTCATCACGGGCAAATACCGGAAGGTGCTGTTCACGGAAGCCCAGTATATGACGGATGATGCCAAGGTGCTGAAAATGGTACCTGAACAGCGTGAAATGAAGTAGATTGAAAGGGAGTTCGGTGTGTCCGTGTAACTTTTGGTTTTCAAATGGGAGAGGCACATACCCGGCAGCAGCGACGCAAGGCTCTTCGCTAAACCTCCGGCAGCCCTCCATGGCTGCCTACGGAGCGACTCCGAGCGCCTCTTTCTGTCCATGACGAGACCGCTCTCCGACGCCGCTCCGCCCCTCACCCCACCGCTGCCTGGCCCTCGTGGTTTGCCGACGCATTACTCCCAGCCATGCCCGCTTTTATCCGGTATTAGCTCCCCAATGACAAAAATACGAATGGGGAAACGATTCCTGTGAAAAATTAATTGATAGCCCGATGACGCTGCTTAAAAAACTTGAACTTGATCTCACCGGTCATGTCAGATACTCTCATTACAATGATAACTCGAATCATCAAAATCCCTCTGACAGACTTGCGATGAAAGGTAACGGGTTTGACTAAGAAAATAAAGCGAAAACTTCATATTGGAAATGAAGTCTATCATTGGGTTGTTGAGAAGAATAAATTGGACTTATTCCCTTATGAAAGTACCCATATTCGGGTTCATCAAGACAATCAGACTAAATCCATTTTGTATATTGATGCCAATGCCTGGAATTTCGAGTTGTCCCCTGAAAACATAAAATGTGCGATTAAGTTTGCCCTGGAAAACAATTGGGATCCCAAAATACCCGGAACAGGCGTTTATGTCTCAATGAATGATGCCGGATTTTTTATTCTGCCAAAGGATACAAACCATGCTTTTGAAATTAATTAGCAAAAATGCAGCCCAAAGGGTACCTTAACAAAATCCAAGGTAAGAAAAACACTAATATTTTCGCGTTTCTATACCTTGCTGTAAATATAGTTGTCTGCAATTTAATGATAATGTTTGCTGTCTTAGCTTTGATGTCATGAAAATTTTCATCAGGTTATATAATGATCGTGGTTCCTTTCACCGGTATCCTGTCAGGATATTGGATGCGGAAAAATCGCTATGGCGTGTTGAGAAGCCTTATCATCGCAGCGAATATTATTGTTACGGCAATCATCCTGTTTACAGCTGTTTTTATTTCACCTGAAATGAAGACAGCCAAGCAGAAGAAGTTTGAAAATAATAGAATTCTGGAACAGAACAAACCTGAAAACGCTTCAGGCCAATAATTGTCGTTTGGCTTTGTTTTCTTCAGTTGATGACGTACGATTTTGATATAAAAGGAGAAATCAGTCCAGACAGGTGCCAGAGTGTTGCAGTTCCGATCCATAGACCATGGGTCATGGCCCAATTGTTTTTTCCATGGGAATCGTTTCCCCCTTTGGATCGTTTAAAATAAGCCAACGCTTGCCCCAAAAATGAAATCCAGGCAATGATGATCCAGATGATATAGACGTCCACTGTAACAGAAAACAAAAACCCGGGAGATGCCCCCATCTGGTCAACAAGGATGAATGCAATATTTGAACTAAGCCTTATGAACAGGGTATATCCTGCTGTGGCAGCCAGCATGATTGCCATTGTCATTATCTTATGAGGAACCTTCATTTCAGCACCTTAGAATAACCGTTTACTCTGACGGAGTTTAATATTAAATTATTCGGGAACACAAGCCATGTCTTCAATAAAATTTTATGGTTCTTTGAATATCGTTTTTTTCACCGGGATATTGATCATGTCATTTACAGGGACAGGCCTTGCCGGACAGAATATTCTTCAACCGGTACTCAGAGGCAAAGAGGCATTACCGGATGCCATTAATGGGCCTGGAATTGAAAGTCTTGATGCCTTTGAAAGTGAACCTGAAAAAGAAAAGAAAATCAGTGAAGACCACATTCAGGGAAGGTTTTTACAGGCACTGGGTATGGATGATGTTGTCCAGGCTGAGTACCTTCTCTCAAAGGGGGCACAGGTCAATCTACCCCTTGTCAGCACCGGCTCCACTGCATTGATGCTGGCGCAGTCTCTTTCCATGGCCCGGATGCTTGTCTTAAACGGGGCTGATGTCCATGCCCGGGATAACAAAAACGGCACATCCCTGCACTATGCAGTGACAAGACCGGCTGCAACTGATTTAATTTTGTTTCTTGTAAAATCCGGTGCCGACATCAATGCCCAGGGCTGGAAAAATGAAACACCTTTCAATATAGCTGTCTGCTATCTTAATGAAACCAGAACAGAAAATATGAAAATCGTAAAAGTACTGGCAGAATCAGGTGCAGATATTAACGCTCGTGACAATAATGGTTTCACTGGCCTTATGCAGGCTGCAGCCACGGGCAATAATGCCCTGGCTGACATGCTCATTTCTCTTGATGCAAACAAGGCACTGACAGATCCTTACGGTAAAACCGCCAGGGATATTGCCTATGAATTCGGTTCCAGATATATCTGGCAGCAACTTGAATAAATTCTAAAACCGCTTGAAATCATTTCCTGCGATATATGGTTGACCCTTTACAGATGAGATTCTTGTTATTGTCAACAGCAGCGTATGAAATTTCCACAGGACCGCGGCGGATAGCCTTGGTAACGTCTAAAGTCATGTTCCAATGGGTGCCTCGTTTTTGGTTCCATCCATTGCCCCGGTTGGCAATGGTTACGAATTGCCCGTTTATGAACAGACCAACCTGGTGAACATAGCGATTTCCGTCAAGAATACCAATGACGACATCCACCTTGTGATACATGGCCCCCGCGATGCTATTGTTGGAGGTGTCCCTTTTAACAGAAATGGTGATACTGCTGCAATTGGTGCTTTTTATCGGCTGAGGGCTTGGTTGGGGAGTTGGCACGGGATCAGGCTCGGGCTGAATTTTACGTGTGGAAATGGTTATTTGCTCTATATTATATCCCATATCCGGTGTGGTTTGATATTCTCCTGTGACAGCACATGCCAGTTGAATTTTTTCACCCGGTTTAAACGGCACCTGCCACCAGGCACCGGACCGGGCTCCCGGTCGAATCGGATCGCTCAGTTTGACAATATTGTCATGGGATCTGCCGTCTTCAAATGTCCACCTGAATAATACAACTACATTTTCAAGCGCTTCAAGTGTGTTCATATTGACAATATTGCATGTGGCCTTGCAGTTGTTGCCATCCACCTGTTCCGGCCGGATCGGTTCTATTTTGATTGTGGTGACAGATGCTTTAAACATGGTCATGACGGCCCGCACAGCATAACTGATGGCATACCCCGGGGTATTGAAAAATGGTTCTATGTTATTCCGGGTCCTTTGGGCGCAGACAGCTGCAAATCGTTTGGCAGTATTATAGAATTCAACGCCGGGATCATGTTTTTTAACAAGTTTTATTCTTGGGTTTTTCCAGTCGGGATCATATCTTGAGATGCTCAGGATATGATTCAGGTATGTTTCATATATGCCCTGGGACCAGAGTTTATGAGCCTGTTTTTCCCACATGGCATGGCTTCCGGTCAGAATACGGGACTCTTGGATACCGTATCCATTGTAATACCAGGGGTCGTACCAGTCTGTTGTACCCACTTTCCCGTTTATTTTTAAAGGATGATATGCTGTAAACGCATCAAGGGCTTTGTGAAATCTCTGATTCCCTCCCCACCCGTCAGGTACGGGAGAGGCAATATACAAAAGGGCCGGCCCGCTTTCGGCAAGACTCAAATTGCCAATATCCGCCTGTTTTCTTTGATGGGCAAGCCAGGCCGGGATACCTGCGGTGTGGTAGGGCACATGCATGTCGCTTAAAAAATGAGCTGCCCATGCTGCTGATTTAGCAGCGCCATCACCGGTTTTATGCTGGATCGTATTGGATACTAAATTTTTATAATGCTTGCCGACTGCATCCGGCCCGCCGCCCTGTTGGGTTTCTGGATTGTAATAGTGTTCTGAAAAAAGGGAAGACCCGTCAGCATCCGGTCCTGTGCCTGACATGGAAAGATTTCCGTCTAATGAGACCCAGTCATAGGACATGATCTGTCTGACTGTTGGAAACCCCAGCACCCCGAACCCGGGATCGCTGCTGATTCTGCCCATGGCCGTTTCTACAATTGATGCATGGGTATTTGCCATGCCGTCAAACGATCCCCAGCCCAGAACCCTGGCCGGGTTGAAAAGCAAGGCCCCGATTGACCCGGCAGTTGCAGCAAGCATCTTTCTTCGTGATAGATCCATTTTCCTCCTTTTTATTTGGGGCGAAAACGTCAAAATCAAAATCACAAAAACAGTTCAGTAATATATCCAAGCAACTAATTAAGTCTTTTTACGAAAAGACCATTTATCTGCTGTCTTTCGGGATGAGGTCAGCTTAGTATTTATCGCCAGCGATTTGAACCCCCAAAAAGGATTTTGTTAAAATATTCGTTTGGATTACAACAATATGATGTGTGGATCCGTTTATCGTCTTATTATCCGACAGCTAACCGCATACCCTGAAAATTTGAATGATATCCGACCAGATGTGGATAGGCCGGACGGAAACCCAAGAGTCACGTTTATTGGAGATAATCACGATTCTGAAAAAAATACAATAAGGAGGAATATGTATTATTTTCATCCCACCTGATGGTGGACTCAAGTTTTATCTTAATGCCCTGTTATCATTTCGATTGACAGAGATACCACCCGCGGCAAAAGGCTTGCGAAGGCGACTAGGCAGCTGGTGCCGTGGAGGCCCGGAACGGCGTGAGATTGCGCGGGGCGTCAGGGATAGACAGACCCGTGAACCTCCGCTACTCCGGCGATCACGACGATTGCCGGAGTTTTAGTGGAGGGTCCCGCGGGGCCAGCTGCCGGGTATATGCCCGGATATAATATGGTCCGGTACTTCATTTGAATTTAATCTTTGGCGTATGAAGGCTGCCATTCTCGTTCAGATCAGGATTATCGGTTTTCACCAAAGGTGGGTACTGGTGGCCATTCCAAAATTTTCTATTTTGACTCACACCGAATCGTCTTCGATTTCAGCCCCCGTCCTGATAACGTCGGGGGAAGGGTGACCATTACTCCGCACCCAAAGGATCTCTTTCACAAGACTCCCGAACCGCGTCAAGGATATCGTCTGTCGTTGCCTTTGTTTTTAAACCAGCCACGTCAAAAGGTGATTTTGATGATTCTGTAAATAAAGTACCTTGATTTGACAGATAATATTCAAAACCGCCTGTGGAGAATCTCCACAATCGGCAGTTCCCAGGAATCGGTTCGAATCTTGCCGGGTGAGTTGTCATCTTCATCACTGCGTTTGCGGCCGACAATGCCCATTACTCTGGCGCTGAGGATATGATGGCGGCAGGCCTGCCATTTTCTGCCGGCATTGTTTGACAGCCGTGAAAGAATGCCGCCCTGGCGGTCGGTAATGAACATATGGCCGCCTTTTTTAATGAGTTGCACCCTGTCCCCGGTTTCAAGCCGGGTGAGGCGTTTGTGGATTTCATCTGTGTCAGGGCGCAATCCCGGATACCTCAGGTAGATATCGGACATCCCGAGAACGGATACGGTGATGTCCTCTGAAAAGCCCGGGATGGAGGCCTTGGGTGCTGAGGTTTCCGTGACAAACCCGTTGGCTGCCAGGGGATTGATATGGGGATTGGCGGAGTTGTCTGTGGCGCAGATGTATAATTGCCGCTCCGCCCGGGTCATGCCCACGTAGAACAGGCGGCGTTCCTCTTCCATTTCAAAGGCGGTGCCGGAGCGCCATCCGCCGTCGAGGATGAAAACCACGGGGAATTCCATACCCTTGACGCTGTGAACGGTGCCGGAGAACACGCCTGTGCCGGTTTTGTGTTCCTGCCGCTCTTCGGCCAGGGCTTCCCAGATGAAATCATGGGCCCGGGCCAGGGAGATTGCCATGTCCGGGTTGATATTCTCCCAGGCATCCAGCATCTGCCCCACCAGGGCGGTCCAATTGTTCTCCCGGGAAAATGTTTCCATGACTGACGATTTGAGATCGGCCGGCCGCAGACTCTCTTTTTTGCGGGTTTCCAGGTGGTTTAAAAGATGCCGGATCTCTCGGAGGCGGGAAACGGGGAAGCCGCCTCCGGCCTTGAGGGGGTAGCAAAAATCAATGCCTTCACGGGCCAGGGCCATTCTCAGGGCCACCAAGGGGGGATGGCCGATCCCCAGGCGGGAAACCACGGCGATATCCCCAGGGGTCAACGCCGGGTTTCCGGCAAGGATTTTTTTGATGGTGCCGGCGATAAACACTGCCTGGGATGGCAGGTCCGGGGCGCGTACCAGTTGCACCATCCTGTCCGGGGGGCAGGCGGCGGGCGTTGTTTCTTCTGCCTTGCGCCTGCGGTTAATGCAGATGGGATGGTCCGTTTTCATGCGGTCCCTGTTCCGGGCGATGAAGGCGTTGGCGGCGGTGATGATGGGAAAGGACGACCGGTAGTTCTCCACCAGGTAAAAGGTGTCGGCGTCATAATCTTCTTTAAACCTGCGGATGAACTCCACGTTGGCGTTCCTGAAGGCGTAAATGCTCTGGTCGTCGTCACCCACGGCCATGATGGAGATGCGGGCGTCGGCATCGGCGGCCATCCGCCCGGTGAGGGCGGAGATGAAATCGTACTGGCGGCGGTCGATGTCCTGGTATTCATCCACGAGGATATAGCGGTATCGGGCCAAAAGAAGCTCCCGGGCTTCGTCCCCGTCCATTCCAATGCCCAGGCCCGCCACCTCACGATTTCCCCTGAGGATATCGACGGCCTCGTCAATGAGGCCGTCAAAGTTGACCGCCTCCCCTTTGGGATCCCTGGAAGAGTTTTCTGCAAAGGCACGGCCGCAGATGCGCATGGCAAAGCCATGAAAGGTCATGGCCGTGATATGCGATCCCATCCTGCCGGCCAGCGCCCGAATACGCTTTCGCAGTTCCAGCATGGCCCGGTGGTTGTAGCAGAGCACCAAAATGGCTGACGGGTCAATGGATTTGGCTTTCATCAACCAGGCGCAGCGGTGAACGATGAGACGGGTTTTCCCGGAGCCGGGGCCGGCCAGTACCAGGAGGTTCCGGTCCTGCGGCATGGCGGTAACGGTTTCCTGGATATCGTTTTCCAGGGACTGGACGATCTGCCGATAACTTTGTGCCGTCATGGCGGTATGGATAATCTTCTTTTCCCCGGGAAAGTACTGCCGGATAAAGTCCTCATGGGAGGCGGTAAAATAATCCGCCACAAAATTGAGAGCGGTGCGGATCTTTTCCAGGCCCAGGAGGGCGAACTTCTCCATGACATGGACCTGGACATTTTTCTGGTCGTAGTGAAGAGACAGGGGGGCATAGTCGGCCTTTGTGTACCGCCGGCCGGCAGCCCCGGGCGTCAGTTCCAGGGTAAAGGCCTGGCGGAACACCCCCAGTCCGTTCTGGAGGGTGAGGGCTTTTATATCGTGGAGATACAGCAGGGACCGCTCCACCAGCGCCCGGGTGTCGCCTTTGAATCCCGACAGGAAAACATGCCCGGTCATATCGGCGAGGATATCTGAAATAAAAAACTTGGCCAAGACCTCTGCCTGACCACTGCGCAGGGAGGCGGGAAGTGCGCGGATAATGGCCTCGATGATGAGGCCGGCGGCCTGATGGCGGCGTGCCATGCGTTCACCCAGGGTATCCCAGTCAACGGCCCTTCGGACCCACCGCTGGTCCGTGCCCCTGCGGCCGGTGATCTTCAGGCTCTTGCCGCCGGTTTCCCCCTTGTCATTGGCCAGGCATCGAAGGATGCGTTCCACAGCCTCGGTGTTCACCCGGTCAAATCCGGCATCCTTGAGGCGCTGGGACATGCGGCGCAGATTGAAGATGCCGGCCTCCCCCTCGGTGTCTATGCCGGATTCCGCCGCCATCTCCGCCATCAGGCCGGCCATCTTTTTTTCCGCCCGGCTGAAATAATCCAGTACATCCACGGCCTTGTTCTTCCCCTTGGGACGGATGAAGGCGCTCATGATCACCCCTTCTCTCACCAACCCTGTCTTTGCCATGTCGGACAGCAGAGAGATGACCTCCCGGGAGTCCAGATATTTGTCCGGCAGATCCTTTATTTTCCCAAGTTCCGTGCAAATATCGTCGGCAGACATCAGGGCGTTGGGATCGGCATTGAAAAAGAAGTGGAGGATGGTCGAAAAAATCCGGCGTTTCATCCGGGACAATCCCAGGCGCTCCATTTTTTCTGCCGCATCTGCCATATCCCGTACCATGGGCGTGCCCTGGAAAAACAGGGTGCGGTTGAAATCCCTACGGATAAAGCCCTTGCGCTCCAGCCAGCTCAGGCCGATGCGGGCCCGGGCATCCCCGCCGTCGTCCGGGTCCTGCCCCATGATCCGGGCGATTTCTCCGGGGGTGATGATCACCTCCGGGGTTTTGGTTCCTCTTTTTTTCAGGATGCCCAGGATCTTTTTAACATCTTTCAGGGAAAGCCGGGACAGGGCATTCAGGGAAAACTGGCTCTCAATATCCGCCTGCTCGTAAAGGAGAATGCACTCCGACGGCATAAGATCCCGCCCGGCGCGCCCCGCCTCCTGGAGATAATTTTCCAGGGAGCCCGGAATATCCGCATGGATGACCAGGCGGATGTCCTTTTTATCGATGCCCATGCCAAAGGCGTTGGTGGCGCAGATGACCGGGATGGCGCCTGCCACAAAGTCATCCTGGATATTCCGTTTGTCCGGCTCGCTGCGGCCGGCATGAAAGGCATGGGACAGGATGCCCCGCTCGTTTAAAAAATCGCTGACCTCCTCCGTCCGCCTGCGGCTGGCGCAATAGACGATGGCGCCGCCGCCATTCTCCGCCAGGCCCTCCTGAAGGCAGTTGAGGATAACATCGTACTTTTCATTCCGGGTCACCGGCCAGACCTGGAAGGAGAGGTTGTCCCGCTCCCCCCCGCCGATAAACGAGGCAAGATCAATACTGAGCTTTTCCTTAAGATGGCTGATGATCTCTTCGATCACATCCTTTTTGGCCGTGGCCGTGAACGTCCCCACCAGAGGGGGGCGTTTCACCGCTTTCCCGTATGCGGCGATAAACTCCGCCACATGGAGGTAGTCCGGCCTGAAATCATGTCCCCACTTGGACAGGCAGTGAGCCTCGTCAAACACCCAGCACCCCACGGTGCGGGACCGGATGAGATCCGCCACACTCCTGTTCCGCAACTGCTCCGGCGAAATGTACAAAATGCCCACATCCCCCAGGCGGACCTTTTCCATGACCGCCCCCCGTTCCGGCAGGGTCAGGCTGCCGTTAATGGCGGCGGCCACCTCCGTGCCCGTGGCCCGGTTCAGATTGTCCACCTGGTCCTTCATCAGGGCTTTTAAGGGAGAAATGATCACCGTAAGCTCTCCGAGCCTGTGATACCTGTGCAGTGCCGGAATCTGGTAGCAGATGGACTTGCCGCCCCCCGTGGGCAGAATGCCCAGAAGCGGCACCCCCTGAAGGCCTGCCTCGATCACCTCCTGCTGCAGGGGCCTGCCGTCGGGCAGGTTCCTGTAACTGTCAAACCCAAAGTATTTTTTCAGCAATGCGACGGCATCGTTGTTTGCCCGGCAGTATTCGCAGGTGTCGTCAGCACAGGCATACCGCAGCGTCCGGATGATATCGGCGATCTTTGGGAACCTGTGGCCCACCCAGGGCGGAATAACGGAGTTGCTTCCGGCCACCATGACCCAGGAGAGGACATAGGCCAGGACGACCCGTCTATCCGCGTCGCCGGCATATGTCTGCCAGACAGCGTCAAATCCGTTCTCGCAAACCTTTCCTTTAATTAGCCTGAGAAACGCGTTTCGGGCCGTTTCCGGGGAAAACGCATCCCCCCCAAACGCCGCGAACAATTCTCCCATCCCCCTTCCCAATGCCTCGAAGGCAAAGGCGCAGCATCCCAGAATCCCGGGGCGTCTTTCTTCCAGCGCCCTCAATGCCGCGGCCTGATCTTCAAACACTGCCAGGGACAGCCTTGCATCGGCCACGGGATCGTTTTTCCCGCTTCTCACCAGCTTATAGTCCTTCACCAGGCTGTGATAGGGATTTTCCGGAAAGGCCAGGGGGGAGAGGAACAAGGTGTCGATCACGGGCAGGTCCAGAAAAGACGCACCAGGCAATACCGCTTTTGCGGCCGGGATATCATGGACGATGATGTTATGCCCCAGAAGGCAGGCGGCAGGCCGCGAAAAAGCGTCCAGTTCATTCAGGGCAGCCTTGATATCGCTGATATCCCGCAGATCCAGGGACTGATCCCCCAATACCGCACCGATATGAAAAATCCGGCCGTCCGGAAGGGTTTCAAAATCTACGGCCAGAATATCCTGAGCTGCAACAGATCCCATTCTGTATTTATCCCGTGTTTCGTTGTTCACCCACGCATTACCTCCATGGCACACATATCATAAACCGGCAATAACGGCATAAGGTATTTTCCCTGGCACCCGCCGGCAGCCACGGCCAAAGCCATATGCCGGACTCTTGATAATCCTTTTATCCTTTGTTATATCTTCTTTGATCAAAGGCAAGATCCTGTTCGTACATTACATTTTCATATCACAGGGGGGCTATTGTGTTGACCGGTCATGAAACCGTTCCTTCAAAACCGCCGCGATCCGGGGGATCCCAGATAAAGCTGGCCATATACATTTTCCTGCCTTTGGCCTTGATTACATCCTGCGCCCTCTGGTTTTTCTATTCCCAGGAGATAAACTTCCTGAAAACCAACCTTAAAAAAAATGAATCCAGTATCGTAAATATAGAGAGCGCAAAGATAAACGGGGATTTTGATCTGATTATTTCAGATCTTCTTTTTTTCGCAAGCTACAATCAACTGCTGAACATGCTGGACGGCAAAGAACACGCCCTGGATCAAACAGCCTCGGATATTGCGCTGTTTGTAAAGGGCAGCAAGCTATTCGATCAAATCCGGATACTGGATATCACGGGGATGGAAATGATCCGGGTAAACTGGCAGGACAACACCCCGGTCATCATCCCGCAGGAAAAGCTTCAGTTTAAAGGAAGACGGTACTACTTTTTAAATTCCGTGATGCTGGAAAAAGAGCAGATTTACGTCTCCCCCTTTGATTTGAATATGGAAAAGGACAAAATCGAAATACCCATCAAGCCGACCATTCGATTCGGAACCCCCATATTTACAAGGGACGGTGCCGCAAGCGGGGTCATCATCTTCAATTACATGGGAAAAAACCTGATCAACTCCTTCAAGAATCTTGTGGCGGGTTCCTCAAGTTTTCAGATGCTGTGCAACCCTGACGGCTATTGGCTGGTGGGGCCGGAAACCGATCTTGAATGGGGCTTCATGTATGAAGACCGGCAGGACCAGACCATGCGCCAGCACTATCCTGAGGCCTGGGAAAAAATCGCAGATTCTGAATCAGGCCAGTTTGCAGATGAAAACGGGTTATTCACATTCAACACCGTGTATCCGCTCCTGGCAAACCAGCAAAAAGTGCTGAGCCACAACGAGATCTTAGCTGACGGACAATACCTGAAAAAAATTAAACGCTACTATTGGAAAGTGATTTCTCTGGTTCCCCGGGATCGCATTCAAGAGATTGAAAACAGAGCGGCGGGAAAATACCTCAACATTGCCCTGGCCATAACCATGGTCATGGGGATTTTATCCGGGTTTCTGGCCAAAGCGATCCATAAAAGGAAAACAGCGGAAGCAAAGCTGATTGAAACGAACCGGGAACTGAAACAAGCAGATGAAATGAAGAATAAATTTCTCGGTGTGGCAGCCCATGATTTGAGAAATCCGCTGATTTCCATACGGGGGTTCAGTGAAATGATTCTTGATGAGAGCGTCGGTCCCGTCAATGACGAACAAAAGGAATTTATAGACATCATTAACACCACCAGCCAGGACATGCTTTCGCTGGTCAATGATCTTCTGGACGTTGCGGTGATTGAAAGCGGTTACCTGAAAATGACCCCTGAAAAGCAGCCCTTGGAAACGGTGCTCAAGGAACGGGTACACTTGGCAGAAAATATAGCCGCCCGCAAGAAGATGACACTGGATTGCACGATACACGAAGGACCCGACTTTAGTTTTGATAAAGGCAGGATCGCCCAGGTCATAGATAACCTGGTGGGTAACGCCATAAAGTTTTCCCCCTTTGAATCAAAGATCGTTGTCCGGCTTGAATGGGAAAGCGATTTCGCCCTCATCTCTATCCAGGATGAAGGCCCGGGGATATCCCCCGAAGAACAATCCAGGCTGTTCGGCAAATTCCAGAAACTCAGCGTGAGACCCACCGGGGATGAAAAAAGCACGGGACTGGGGCTGGCCATCGTAAAAAAAATAGTTGACGCACATAGCGGCAGTGTTTCTGTGGACAGCCAACTGGGGGTTGGGACAACGTTCCAGGTAAAACTCCCCCTGCATACCCAAGATGCGGCAGATGCGACACCCCCTTAAAGGCCAGGGCCGGCACAAGACGGCCTAAAGGCGGTCATCAGTCCTCTCGTAAGTTTCAACCCGGTTTCGGCCCTTTTCCTTGGCCCTGTAAAGTGCTGTATCGGCATGTTTGATGACTGTCGCAAGGTCATCCGCCTCACGGACCTGGGCCACCCCGAAACTCAGGCGAATGTCAATAGATGGAACGAAATCTGCCCCGGATACCGGCGTGGAAAAAATCCCCCGCAGCTTTTCCGCCACCCCGCAGGCATCTGCAAGCACGGTTTCAGGCAGCAGGATGAGAAACTCCTCCCCGCCCCAGCGGCCGGCCACATCCTCGGCCCTGATATTGGCGTCCAGCCGCTGGGCCACCCGGATCAGGGCCTGGTCCCCGGCGTCATGCCCCCAGGTATCATTAATCCGTTTAAAATGATCGATATCGCAGATAATCAGGGAAAAGGGCCGGCCATGGCGGCGAAACCGCGAATACTCAGCGCTCATCACTTCGTTGAGCTTTCTTCTGTTGTAAAGGGAGGTCAGTTCATCCTGGCAGGCCAGCACTTCCTGGGCCTTTGCCTGGCGCCGGGCCAGGTTGACCAGTCTTGCGTTGATCATCAAATGAAGCGAATGGGATAAAAGGAGGATGAGGGCCAGGGACGCTGCCTGAAGCAGATGATCCGGAAGGGCCGGGGTATAATAATCCGCCGCCCCCCCGGAAAAAACCGCCAGGAAAAACCGTATCAGATATACAAAGAGAAACAGCAGCAGGGTGATTCCGGTGTTAAAGGCATATCTTCGATGATCCGGTGATGCCCTGAAAAACACCATAAACAGAATATACGACAGGATGGCAATAATGGCGCCTGAAAAAATCATGATCCGCATACGGACATCCGGGCTGCCCAGGGTAAACCAGGTATATACAAGAAAAAATACTGATAAAAAGACAGGTAAAAAGGTGGTAAAAGATCCCATGGCCATCCGCAGCCCCAGAAACTGGGCCATGCCCGCAGCAAGCATCACATTCCCTGCAATCATCAGGGTATTTGCCGCTGCCACACAGATCAGTTCGGGTAAAACGCCCTTGAGCAGGGCCAAGGAGACGCCTGCGGCCATGAGAACGAAATATCCAACAAAGGCCCCGACCCCCCGGAACCGTCCCCGCCCCATACGCCAGGCCGCCGTCATCACATAGGCGGAGATATACAACACCATCAGGAAAACCAATGCCAGGGTTTTCATATCAAAGGCCTGAAGCCAGGATATTTGTGCTGTGCCGGACATAAGGCCCTGACATATATCCGGGGTAAAAAAAATGCAAGAAAAATACAATTAAGAAGGACACCGCCTAAGCCTGTCCAAAGACTTCTTTTTTAATATCTTAAAATCTATTATAAACAACGAGAAGAACCGTCAACGGACAACCTTTTTTTGTGGACTTTTACAGGCAATGGATATGAAACGCCAGGGATTAAAATGGATGCTTGCTCTGCTCGCCGCAGGGGCCATCCTGTTTTTCAGCCGCGACATGATACGGGAAGGTGAGGTGCCGGAAACGACGCCCCATGGCACCGGAGCCGATGCCGTGGCGGTTGAACTGGCCCCGGTGCGTATAGGACCGATGCGTCTTCTGCGCACCTTCAGCGGTACCCTGGCAGCCAGATCCGAGTGCCTGGTGGCCCCCAAGGTGAGCGGACGGGTGGAATACCTGGCCGCGGACCTGGGAGACGAGGTGACCCGCGGGCAGGTGGTGGCCAAACTGGATAACGGGGAATTTGTCCAGGCCGTTGCCCAGGCCGAGGCGGATCTGGCGGTGGCTGTCGCCGGGCGCACCGAAGCCAAAAGCAGCCTTGAAATCGCCGGCCGGGAACTTAAACGCATGCAGACCCTTAAAACGAAAGGGGTCTCTTCTCCCGCCCAGGTGGATGCCGCCCGTGCCAAACACCTGGCCGCCGAGGCAAAGCTGGAAATCGCCAAAGCCCGTGTGCTAAGGGCCCGGGCCGTCCTGGAATCCGCGCGTATCCGTCTGGGGTACACCACCGTTGCCGCAGAGTGGCAGGGCGGCGACACGGTCCGGTTCGTGGCGGAAAAAAGGATGAGCCATGCGGAAATGGTTCCGGCCAATACGCCGCTGCTGCGACTGGTGGAACTGTCTCCGCTCACCGGCATCCTGTTTGTCACGGAAAAGGACTTTGCACGGCTGGTGCCGGGGCAGAAGGCAAGCATCTCCACAGATACCTATCCGGGTGAGGTCTTTTCGGGACACATTTCCCGCATCGCCCCGGTGTTCGATGAAGCCACCCGCCAGGCCAGGGTGGAGCTTGAAGTTGAAAATCCGGGATACCGGCTCAAGCCGGGCATGTTTGCCCGTATTTCAGTGGTGCTGGACCGGGTGGCTGATGCCGTCATGGTACCGGAGGCGGCGTTGGCAAAGAGGAACGGCAGGCAAGGGATTTTCCTCGTTAGACTGTCCGGGGATACCGTGTCATGGCAGCCGGTGGAAACCGGTATCCGCCAGGGAAATTTTATCCAGATAAAAAACACTGACATTTCCGGGCAGGTGGTGACCCTGGGCCACCAGATGCTGAAACACGGCTCCCGTATCCGGCTCACCGGGCAGAGCGCAGAAAGCCGGACGAACTGATGGGACTGCCTGGGTTCAGCGTTCGACGCCCCGTATTCACGACCATGGTAACGCTCATGGTGCTGATTATCGGTCTTTTCGCCCTAAGCCGCCTGAAAATCGATATGCTGCCCCAGATTGAGCTGCCCACCCTCACCATCCGTACCCAGTATGAAGGGGCCAGCCCCGAGGTGATGGAGCGCCTTATCACCCGCATCATTGAAGAGATCGTGGCCACGGTCCCGGGCATCCGGGAAATGACCTCCACCTCCTCCGAGGGCAACTCCAATGTCACCGTGGCCTTTGAATGGGGTACGGATATCGATGTTGCCGCCCTGGATGTCCGCGCCGTGCTGGAGGACGAGATCAACGAACTGCCCGACGACATTGTCCGCCCGAGGATCCGAAAGTTCGATGTCAACAACTACCCGGTGGTGCTGCTGGGCATCTACAGTCAGCTTGATCCGGTGGAACTGACCCGGATTATCGAAGACCAGATCCGGTACCGTTTCTCCAGGATTCCCGGCGTGGCCCAGGTGGACCTGTGGGGGGAATTCAACCGTGAGATCCGCATCGAACTTGATCCGGACCGGGTCAAGGCCCTGGGACTTCCCCTGGACCGGGTGATCGCCGCGGTGAAAAACGCCAATGTGGATCAGCCGGCCGGCAAAATCGAAAAGGGGCGGTACGAAGTGGTGCTGCGGGCTCCTGCGGAATTCAGCGGGCTGGACCAGATCCGGAACACGGTACTGGCCGTCCACCAAGGGGCGGCCGTGACCCTGGGGCAGGTGGCCACCGTCCGGGATACCTATGAAAAGCGGAACCGGTTTATCCGCGTCAACGGCGAACAGGGCATCCGCGTGGCCATCCGAAAGCAGGCCGACGCCAATACCGTGGATGTCTCCCGGCGGATACTTTCGGAAATCCGGGCCGCCAACCAGGCCTTTCCCCAGTTAAAAATCGTCCCCGTGACCAATCAGGGCAACTTCATTGAGCGCTCCATTTCCAACGTGGCCCGGTCCGTCATGTACGGAGGCGGCCTGGCCGTTCTCATCCTGTTTTTCTTCCTGCGGAACTTTCGCAGCACCTTCATTATTTCCCTGGCCATCCCGCTATCCATGATCGCCACCTTCGCCCTCATGTTTTTAAACGGTTTTACCTTCAACCTCATGACCCTGGGCGGACTGGCCCTGGGGGTGGGCATGATGGTGGACAGTGCCATTGTGGTGCTGGAAAATATTTTCAGAAGATCCGCCGAGACCGGTGAAGCTCCGGACACGGCGGCCATCCGGGGGGCTGACGAGGTGGGGCCGGCCATCACCGCCGCCACCGTCACCACCCTTGTCATCTTTCTGCCCCTGGTGTTTGTCCGGGGGGTTTCGGGCATCCTTTTTACGGAGATGGCCTACGTGATCATTTTCGCCCTGGGCTGCTCCCTGCTGGCGGCCCTGTCCCTGGTGCCCATGATGGCCGCCAAGCTGCTGCGGCTCAAAAAACGGGACACCCGGGCCTCCGCATCCCTTCTCAACCGATTTTTCAACCTGTCCGAAGCCTTGTTTGACGGCCTTTCCAACGCCTATCTGAAACTGCTGGGAGCGGTCCTGAACCATCCCGTGGCCACGGTGGCCGTGTCCTTTGCCCTGCTGGGGGCGGCCCTGCAGCTCATCCCCGGCATCGGCACGGAATTCATGCCTTCAAGCGACGAAGGCGAGGTGCGGGTCACCGGGGAGATGGAGGTGGGAACCCGCCTGGAGCTGGCAGACCGCCAGACCCGGCTGATGGAAGCCATTGTCTACCCGGCGGTTCCCGAAGCGGTCTCGTCCGTGGTGAGTGTGGGGGCATCGGGCCGCAGGCCGGGGGATACCGCAAAGGGGGACATTCAGATGTCATTGCCGCCGTCCGGGCAAAGGGAGAGGGCCAATACGGAAATCGCCCGGGATCTGCGGCAGCGGCTGGAAGGTAAAATTCCAGGCATGAAAATCCGGGCCCGGGCACCCCGGGGCCAATTCCTGCTGGAACGGGTATTGAACACCGAAGAAGGGCTGACAGTGGATGTGCGGGGATTTGACCTGGCCGTCCTGGACGCCCTGGCGAAGCAGGCCGATGCCGCAATACAAGACGTGCCCGGCATTACGGATACCCGGATCAGCCTGACGGCAGGGGTACCCCAGGAAGAGATCCGGGTGGAACGGGACAAGGCAGCCGACCTGGGGATCTCCGTCAGGAATATCACCGATATGATATCCACGGCGGTGGTGGGGGCCAAAGCCGGGGAATTCCGCCAGGGGGGCGAGTCCTGCAGGATACTGGTAAAGCTGAAAGATGCTGAAAAAAGATCTTTGGACGAGATCCTGGACCTGACCCTGGAAACCGCATCAGGGGGCCGGGTGGCCCTTCGGAACCTGGTGTCCGTCACCCCGAGCCGGGGGCCTATGCTCATAGAGCGCAAGGAGCAGCAGCGGGTGGTCTCGGTCAGCGCCAATGTGGCCGGCCGCGACCTGGGGTCCGTGGCGGCGGAAGTGGAGAATAAACTGGCCCAGGTTCCCAGGCCCGCCGGGTATGACCTTATCGTCGCCGGCGGCTACCGGGAGCAGCAGCAGGCGTTTCAGGAGCTTCTGGTCTCCCTGGTCCTGGCCCTGGTCCTGGTATACATGGTCATGGCCTGCCAGTACGAATCCCTCATCAATCCCCTGGTGGTGATGTTTTCCGTCCCCATGGCAGCCATCGGCGTGCTGGTCACCCTCTATCTCACCGGGACCACCTTGAATATCCAGTCCTATATCGGCTGTATCATGCTGGGCGGCATTGTGGTGAACAACGCCATCCTGCTGGTGGACCAGGCCGGCCAGCTCTTCCGGTCCGGCACCGCCGTGCGGGATGCCGTCATGGAAGCGGGGCGCAGAAGGCTGCGCCCCATCCTCATGACAACCCTTACCACCATCCTGGGACTTTTGCCCCTGGCCCTGGGTGTCGGGGAAGGGGCGGACGCCCAGGCCCCCCTGGCAAGGGCGGTGGTGGGGGGACTTGCCGGGTCCACCCTGATCACCTTGTTCCTGATACCGGCCGTATACACGCTGTTCCATCCAGAACCCAAAGGGAGTTGAACCGGATGCGTTCTCCTGGCTTTTTACCACCGTTATTGCCGCTGCTTATCCTGCTATCCCTGTGCACGGGGTGCATTACCCCTGAAAAATGGCAGGTTTATAAACCGGATGCGTTGCCTGTCCGGAAAGCCGTTCAACCGATGCCGGCATCTTCTTCCGGCCCCGGAGACAAGGCTCCGGGGCCGGAAGAAGATGCCCTTAACCTTTCGGTGGAAAATGCCGTTCTCCTGGCCCTGGAGAACAACCGGGACCTGCGGATCAAAAGGCTCAACCCGGTGATTGCCGGCCTGTTTGAACAGATCGAGCAGGGGGCCTGGGACCCGGAACTTTTTACCACACTTGCGGTTGAAAATGAGAGTGATCCGGACCCCGATGACGAAGAAAGCGCCCTCTCCCTGACCACCGGCATCCGCCAGAAGCTGCCCTGGGGAACAACGCTTGAGGGGTCCCTGGGCCTTGAGGATGTCCGGTCCGGGGGCACACCTCCTGAAGATTCCGTCCGCGGGGGCCTGTCCGTTACCCAGGCACTGCTCCGGGGAGCCGGACCGTCGGTCAATCTGGCCGCCATCCATATCAGCCACCTGAACACCCTGGCCAGCCGGTACGAACTTGAAGGTTTTGCCCTAATGTTGGTGGGGGAAACCGAAATCGCCTACTGGAACTATGTGCTGGCGCAAAAGGAGCACACCATTGTGGAGAATGCCCTGGCCGTGTCCAAACGGCAGCAGGACGAGGTCCGGGCAAGAATAGAGGTGGGGATCCTGCCGGACAATGAACTGGCAGCCGCGTCAGCGGAAGTGGCCCGCCAGGAGCAGGCGTTGATCAGTTCCCGGAATCAGGTGGCAGACCGGCGGATGAGGCTGCTTCACCTTTTCCATCCGGGCAGTGCCGCCCACCTGGACCGGCCGGTCACGGCAGTGAGTTCCCCGTACATCCCCCCGGTCCCGGCCACGAAACTTTCAGACCGTATCGCCCTGGCCCTGGCCACCCGTCCCGAACTAAAGGAAACGGATCTGCGCCTGCGCCAGGGCCGACTTGACACCATGGTCACCCGGAACGGCATCCTGCCCCGGCTGGATTTTTTCATTGACCTGGGTATCAACGGCTACGGCAGCGGGACAGGACGTGCCGTCCGGAACATTGATGATGATGCCTATGATGTCACAGCCGGCCTGAGCCTGAGCCTTTACCTGAACAACAGGGCAGCCAGGGCCCGGCACAGGGCGGCCGTAGCCACCCTGGACCAGGCGGAACTGGCCAGGGAAAACCTGGCCCACCAGGTTGAACTGGAGGTGCGGCTGGCGGCAGAGGCTGCCGATACCGCCCGTAAACTCATTGCCGCCGCCCGGGCGACCCGGGAATTTGAGGAACAGACGGTGCAGGCGGAAATCGAGCGGTTCAAGGCCGGCACTTCCACGGCCCTTCTGGTGGTGCAGGCCCGGCGGGACCTGCTGGTAAGCCAGATTGCCGAAGCCCGGGCGGTCATCAACTACCGCATCGCCCTGGTCCGCCTTTTTATGGCCGAAGGCAGCCTGCTTGAGCGCAGGGGCTTGTCAACCGGAGGGCAGATGTCACTGCCATGAAATCCGTCCCCGGATTTGCCCTCCGCCATCTTGATACCGGATATTTCAAGAGATGGTCAGCGAATCATCCCGGGCAGCGCCATCAAATCCCTGATTTCCAGATCGGGTTTACCGGGCAGCCTTTCCGGCCGCTGGCCGAAGCGGTTGATCCAGGCCACGCGGAATCCGAAGGCTGCGGCCCCCGAAGCGTCCCAGGCATTGGAGGACTGGAAAATAATTTCGTGGGGAGCGACACCCAGCCTGTCCACGGCAAGCTCATAAACCTTTGGGTCCGGTTTGAAAATCCCCACGGACTCCACCGAAAGATTTTCGTCCAACAATGAGGCGATCCCGGAATTGCGGACCGCAGCCTCCAGCATCCCAGGGGTACCGTTGGATAAAATGGCAAGCTTGAATCCCCGGTCTTTAAGGGCAACTAAGGCTTCGGGCACCTCGGGGTAGGCGGAAAGGCTCAGGTATGCATCCATGAGGTCGTTCTTCAGGACGGCATCTTCTATCCCATGGGTATCACAGGCAAAATCAAGGGCATCCCGGGTCACCTGCCAGAAGTCGGCATGGTGTTTCATCAGGCTGCGCAGCCAGGTGTACTCCAGTTGTTTGGTCCGCCACAGGGCAGATACCGAATCGGCATTGCCGCCCAGGCGGCCCCGGTGTTTTCCCACGGCGGAATGAACGTCGAAAAGAGTACCGTAAGCGTCAAATACACAGGCGTTTATACCATCGATGGCATTGGATGTTGACATAGCAGATCCTTTTTTTTATGGATTGAAAGATAATCATACAATACGCCCCTTTTCGCAACTATTTCAGTAGCAGCGGCTACAATAGTATCTTTATATCCCAACCGGGAGGGAATCAAGCACCGCTAACATTAAAAAAACCTTTCGCAAACTTGCGACAAAGGCATGAAAAGATGGCGTATTTATGATAGGCTTTCTTATCCCGGATATTTCGGATATCGCGACACGACCCAAAGGACGAAAGGAGTCCCATGGCAGACAAAATACTCATAGTTGACGATGATCCAAACATACTAAAAGCGATCCAGCGGCTCTTCAGAAAAGATCCTTTTGAATGCCATTTATTTTCGTCTCCGAAAACCGCATTGAAAAAGGCCCGGGAGATTGAGCCTGCCGTTGTTGTGTCAGACCAAAAAATGCCGGAAATGGAAGGGACTTTGTTTTTAAAAGAAATGAAACGGCTTCTGCCGCTCACGGTAAGGGTTCTCATGTCGGGCTACACTGATATTGACGCCACCATTTGCGCGATCAATCAGGGGCAAGTCTTCCGGTACATCAAAAAGCCCTGGGATATAGATACCTTTCGCTCTGAAATCAGGCATGCCGTGGAATACGCGAAAATGCTCCGCCGCCTCATTGAGATGGATGAAGAGCCCGGAGAGCCCGAGCAAAAAGAAAGGCTGACAGGGGCCCTTGAGATGGCGGGGGCGATTTGCCATGAATTTGCCCAACCCATCCAGATCATTTCCGGGTATTGCGAAATTTTAACCCTCGAACTGAGCAAACAACCCGGTTTGAAAAAGCTTGAGGATCAAGTCTCACACATATCCCAGAGCAATGAAAGACTGAAGGAGCTACTGCTAAAACTTATGGAAATCCGCCGGTATAAAACCCGCCCCTATCTTTCGAGCAGCAGGATAATTGATATTGATGCAGCATCAGCGAAATCTCCGGTTTGATCAATCTTCCGAACGGATTTTGTTGATGTCGCAAGCCTTGTCATGAGTTTGTCACAAGTTTCTGTCATAAGATGTCGTAAGTTCATACCTTTAAAAAATAAACTAATTGATTTGTTGCTCCTTCACTGCCAATCAGTTCCTTTTCAATCATTCGTTTAAGATCACGCTGCAAACTGCGTCGGTTTACTTCCGGGCATAGTCCTTCATAATTCTGAATAGTCAGTCTATCATTCTGGAGAATGTATTCAATTGCTTTTGCTTGCCTTTCATTCAGGTTATGTTTTTGTTTTAGAATATCCCTTCGGATAACCCACTCACCACGCTCCTTAACCTCAATCATTTGAGTTTCCAAACCAGTGATGAAATAATCCAGCCACCCGGTCATATCCATGTCGTTTTCACGAACACTTTGAATTTTCTTATAAAAATTCGGTCTGTCCCGGTCATAATATTCACTGATGGTGAACAGGCGTTTGAAATCATATCCAGCCTTGTAAAGACAGAGGGTTGACAATAACCTTGAAGCTCGACCGTTACCGTCAAGGAACGGATGGATATGAACCAGTTGGAATTGGGCAATCCCACTGATTAAAACCGGGTGGATCGCAGGATCCGAATTCAGCCATTTTACCATTTCAGACATCATGACAGGTATTTCGACCGCAGACGGAGGCGTATAAATAACTTCACCTGTGGACGAATTGGCCACATAATTTTGAATCCGTCTATAGTTCCCAGGATCGGCCTTTCCACCTCGAACCCCCTCAACCAATTTCTTATGGATTTCACGAATCAGCCCTTCGGTGATAGGGTCTCCCTGATCCAAGCATTCAGAAACAAATTCAAAAGCAGACCGGTAGTTTAATAGTTCTCTGGTATCATCCGGATCGGCCTCAGGAACATCCTCTCCTTTCCACAACCGTTCTGCTTGATCAAGGGTTAGCCGGGTACCTTCTATATGAGTCGTATGATGGGCCTCTTTGATCAGGGCTTCATTTCCCATATCCCGAACCCATTCGTCAGAAAGCCGGGCCGCTTCCAGAAATCCACGGGCCCGCTCAATCTGCGTGATGGCAGCGGTCATACGGTTGGTAATCGTGAATTTTGGGTCAAATGTTGTCATCTAACATCTCCTGCGCTTCTCATACCAGTCGTAACTGTTTCCATCTACTTGAAGTACCAAATCTTTCTTAATCGTTGCTCCTATCTCTATAGCGTTTTTTCCCATCCCACATATCTCTTTAAATAGAATCTTACCCGGCCGACTATGTTCCAAAATATGGGCTGCCGGCCACTTGGAAATCCCCCGCAACTTTGAATCCGTTAACTGAAACTGTTGTGCCAAAGCATCATGTGTTTCTTCTTTTTTTCGATTAACACCAGCATAACCGGCTTTTATCGCAGAGCGCAGGGAGCGTAGCGACCGAAGCGGCGCGATAAAAGTCCGCGTTTATGCATTTGTTAGCTGATAATTTTTCCAATTACTTTTAATTCAAGTGCATATTCATAAACGTGTTCAGATAAATCTACACTTGAACCCAGTTGTTTTATTATTTTATTTCTTTGCTTCGAAAAACTAGGATTGTAATAATCATTAAAACTCCCCATTCCCCCATAAACACTTCTTATTGATGAAGACAGTTCATTTAAATCGTTCTGTGAGAATTGAGAGTTTGTTAAAGATTTTGCTTTTTCAAGTTGATTTTCAAAATGATCAATCCAAGGACATCCCTTGTCTAATCGCAAATGTATACACAAATGTTCAAGAGCTTGAATTAATTTATCAAGCTGTTTCTTTCGAGTAGACAATGGAATTTTCATATTCTTTAGTTACCTTGAGTAGCAGCTAACAAGTAATTGACCGAGTCCGTATAGCCGAGATATCCGGGTGCGGATATCATTCCTGGATAACAACCGCATATACTGATAATTCGAATGATATCCGACAATATTAAGACAAGTTGGACCATACCAAGAGTCACAATTATTGGACATTGAACTAAACCGCTTCGCGGTGGTGCCTCGTATACCTCCCGGAAATGTATCATAATTTAATCTCGCTCGCCACTCGAACAACTCCATCATTTGAGGTAATTCTCCTGGGTATTTTTTAACTCAAAAAGGAGGACGTCAAATGTCACCGTTAAGAAAAAAGATGATCAAGGACATGAAACTTCGTAGATTTTCCCAGGATACCCAACGACTGTATGTCTATGCAGTCGAAGACCTTGCAAAGTTTTACAACAGATCCCCAGATCGCATATCCCAAGAAGAAGTCTGGGAATATTTGCTTCATCTTCAAGAAGAAAGAAAGCTCAAATGGAGCAGTTGTAACAGCATGGCGGCTGGAATTAATTTTTTCTACAAAAACACATTGCGATATCCAAATACCAAATTCAAAATTCCCAAGAAGAAGCAAACTCGAAAGCTACCTGTTATTTTTAGCCGATCTGAATTGGATATACTTTTTAATGCGACTGAAAATCTCCGAGATCGATTGATTCTTATAACTGCTTATTCTGCCGGCTTGCGCATAAGTGAGGTGGTGGCATTGAAACCGGAACATATTGAATCAAGCCGACGATTGATCAGGGTTGAGCAAGGCAAAGGCAATAAAGATCGATACACTCTACTGTCAGATAGGCTGCTGAAAGAATTAAAAATATATTACAAGCGATATCACCCAAAGGAATATTTATTTTACCCTCAGGGAGGCATCTCTCGGTCTTTAACTAAAAGTCGGGTGCATAAAATTTTTACCAAAGTAAAGGAGAAAGCAGGGTTTAGAAGAGATGGGGGCATACATGCCCTGAGACACTCCTTTGCAACACACCTTCTTGAGGATGGCGTGGACTTATATTCAATTAAAAATTTCCTGGGTCACAGTTCTATCTCGACCACCATGATTTACCTGCGATTAACCGATAATCGTATCAAGATTATTAGAAGTCCCTTTGATATATCTGTCTCTCAAAGCATGGAGGGACATCATGGCTACGATGCGTAATCTGTTGCGTATGAAAAAGCAGCAACAACCCGAATTGGCAGATGTTTTTTGTAAATATGGAAAACAATACATTGAATCCCGCAACATCCCTTTAGAGCATCATAAGATCATGCATGATATCGTTGTTTGTCGGACAGCTTTCTTAGGCGGCCATACTGAGGTTTGTCTTTCCTGCGGGAAAATTCAGAATTCGTACAACTCTTGCCGAAACCGGCACTGCCCAAAATGACAGTCACTTACCAAAGCCAGGTGGCTTAACGCACGACAGGCAGAACTTCTTCCGATCCCATATTTTCACAATGTATTCACCATCCCACATGAACTTAACCAGCTCACACTTTGGAACAAAAAGGTGATGTTGAATATCCTCTTTAACTCTGTATCGGAAACATTGAAAGAATTTGCGGACGATCCCAGAACCCGCTACAGAGAAGGGGGGACGATTGGCTTTACTGCTATTCTCCACACCTGGGATCAGAAGCTTTGTGACCATTTTCATCTTCATTGCGTGATTCCGGCTGGTTACCTGAGCCATGATGGAAATCGGTGGATACATTCTAAAAAGAAATTTCTTTTCCCCGTTAAAGCTTTATCACGTGTGTTTCGGGGAAAATTTTTAGAACAACTGGAAGCAACACACCACGACAATGTTTTGACTTATCCGGAAAAGAATAAAACAGGACATGCTGGTGTGCATTTTCAAAAGTTGAGAAAACGACTGCTATCAAAAAACTGGGTTGTCTATTCAAAGCAACCCTTTGGCGGTCCCAAACAGGTTTTAGATTATTTGGGACGGTATACCCACCGTGTTGCCATTTCAAACAATCGAATATTAAACATCGAAAATAATGCTGTGACGTTTTCTTACACCGATCGAAAACGGTCTAAAAAAAGGTCTATAATGCTCAAAAGCAACGAGTTTATCCGACGATTTTTTCTTCACGCACTGCCAAAGAAATTCATGCGTATCCGCCATTTTGGTTTCCTGGCAAATCGATGTAAAAAACTTGGTCTGAAAAGATGCCGACTTATCCTTGGACAGGTAGAACTCTGCGAAGAAACGCAGAATGTATCCACAAAAGATCTCATGTTAAAACTGACAGGATTGAATATCTTTCAATGCCCTTTCTGCAGAACAGGAAAACTGGAGAAATCATTGAAAATCCCCAAATACGCTGGCCCTGGTTTTTTTGAACGATTGAATTTGACGAGTATCCCAGACACCTCTTAATCAGAACAGCCACTGGCAATTTGTTTAAATGAAATATGAAGGGATTGGTGCGTCTATTTGCAGATGTTGCTAACCTCTCAAAATCATTTTGGATGGGAATCGACTTGATTTGAAAGTAAAAATAGTAAAATTTTGTCAAAACCGCCACCTAAAGCTACCAGGAGAAGCGTCCCCTCTGCCTCCTGAATAATACAATCCCCATAGAAAACCGTGTTCGGTTTGCCTGCCGATTTTCTTCAGGTTTAGTTCAATAGATTTTATCCTTCATCTCTATGAACCGAGGCTTATTTGTCTTTGGTTTCAGATTTGAATGATGTGGTTGTATGGGCTATCTTTGTTGAGATGAAAGATAAAACCCTATACATAAACATGATTTTGGTAAAAATGCAAGAAGCCATATAAGCTAAGACTTAGCGATAATTTATCATTGGAAGCAGCCAAAATCTTTTCAGCACATAAATCCACCGTCCGCAAACCAGGAGGACCAGGCAGCCGGTGGCGAGGTGGCCCAAAGCGGCGTAAATCTTCGGGGCGTCACGGACTGAAAGAACCGGAGATTTCCGCTATTTCGACGCTCAGGACGAGCGGCGAAATTTTAGCGTGGGTTCACCTCGGTGCCGGCTGCCGGGTATACGGCTACCGGGTATATACCCAAAACATTTACCCTCTGCCTTAAAAGGCTTTCAATGAAAGTTGCTGTGCCACACAACAGCGGCATCTCAGCGACGAAGCAGCACAATATCACTCCGGCTGGAAAGGGCATCAGGCACCGAACATTCCACCCAGCCATCCCCGACAAGGCTTTGGGGGATCCATGCCGCGCCCATCCCTTCATTCACCTGGGCAGCCAGGGCTTCTGCCGAGGCGCTTTCGCACAGCGGGGCCTGTGCCAGGGAAACACCGATGGAGGCCATCATTCCGGCAATTTCCGTCCCGTAGCCTGTGCGCGGGGTATACATCAGGATCGGCCCTTCCAGTTTTGAGCCCTTGATCGCCACCTGTTTTGCCACATCAGGCAGGGCGACCAGGGCGAGCTTTTCCTGCCCCACGATCTCGGAGGACAGATCACCCGGCGTCGGCTCTCCGGAAAAACGGGGAATCAGTGCCATATCCGCCCGTCCGGCTCGTAGCGCCTCCAGGCAGGCTGTTATGGATGCCACGACCAGGGACCTGTTTGCCGGCATGGCGTTCTTTACCCAACGGGGGTAGAAGCCCACCGCCAGGGTATTGGTGGTGTAGAGGCGGCATGGGGCGTCATAATGGCTGGACAGACTCTGTACGGCGCGGCGGGCGTCCATCATATCTTCACGCAGCCGCACAGCGCGCACACGGAAGGTTTCCCCTTCCTTGGTCAGGGCCATGGGCCGCACCCCACGTTGGATCAGGGTCACGCCAAGCCATTCTTCCAGCCGCTGAAAACGCCGGGAGAAGGCGGGTTGGGTAATGCTCCGCAGGTCTGCGGCCCGTGTGAAATTTCGCTCCTGGCACAGGGTCAGAAAATCTTCGATCCAGTTCAATTCCATATTGAATTTTCCTTGGGGTTAAATGGGGACCGACACACTTTCATGCATTTTTTGCATAGTTTCATCCAAAAGTAAAATTGGATTTTTTTATTAATTAAGGGCAAAAAGGATCAGGTCTGAAAATATTAATGCAAAAAAATAAGGATGATCCATGTCTGTTTCCCCTGCAGTCCGCCGCCCGACCCCGGCCTGGCAAAAGATGAGGCCGATAGTTGAAAAAGATGCCGCCACCGTGGTGAAGTTTCACCGGAACGCCCTGTTCCACACGGGCATTCCGTTGCTTGCAGATCGTGCTGCCGAACACTGCGAAAGCGTATGGCAGGATTTTTTCATCACCGGATCAGACCGCAACGCCCGGGCTTTTAAGATTGAAGAAAACGGGATTATGGTAGGCTTCATTCATTACAGCCCCGTTAAACCCCCCGGGGAATTTCCCCCCGGCACCCAATGCGCCAAGATCCACCAGATTTATGTTCTGTCCGATCGCCGCAATCGCGGATATGGAAAAACCCTGTTCAACTACGCTTACAGGCAAATCGAGGAACAGGGCCATGATGTGCTGCTCATAAACACGCCAAATAACTGCCCGTCAGCAGACATTTTCTTTGACCTTCGACACGCCATTCCCGTGCGCAGGGACACCCCGACCTCTCTGGCTGCCATCAACCTGAACGCGCCGGAAGATGGGTTGGGGGAATTCATGGCAGCACACGCCGCAAATCAGGCGGCTGCCGGGTAAACGTCAAACCCTTTGATACGCCGGCCAAGGGGCCTGGCTGCTCAGCCTTGATTTAAATCCAACCTTTGGGGTATGGTGCCTCCCATATTGATTCCGGCCCGGTGCTGCACCGGGTACCATCAGGGAGGAGACACATGGAAAACCAGGTTGTTGTCAGATTTGCCCCCAGCCCCACGGGATATCTTCATATCGGCGGGGCCAGGACCGCCATCTTCAACTGGCTGTATGCCAGGCAGAATAAGGGTAAGTTTATTTTACGGATTGAGGATACGGATGCACAGCGGTCCACCAAGGATTCCATTCAGGGCATCGTGGACGGACTGACATGGCTGGGGCTGGGCTGGGATGAGGGGCCCAACTTCCAGAGTGCGTATATCAAGGATCATCTGGCGGCGGCGCAGCAGTTGGTGGACGCCGGCCATGCATATAAATGCTTTTGCACCAAAGAAGACCTGGACCGGAAGCGGGAGGCGGCGGTGGCGGCCAAGCAGACCTATCTTTATGACGGGACCTGCCGGGAGTTGACACCGGACCAGGTGGCGGAGAATGAGGCAAAGGATCTTTCGTTTACCATCCGGCTGAAGGTGCCCCGGGACGGGGGCAGCCTGGTGTTTGAGGATGCGGTGTACGGCCGGGTGGAAAAGCAGTTCAGGGATCTGGAGGATTTTATTATTGTCCGGTCCAACGGCAATCCGTTGTATATCCTGTCCAATGCCGTGGATGATATCCGGGACCGGGTGACCCATATCATCCGGGGGCAGGACGGCCTGGCCAATACCCCGAAGCAGATTCTGCTTTACCAGGCGCTGGGGGCACCGCTGCCGGTGTTTGCCCACATGTCCCTGACCCTGGATCCGAAGAAAGCCAAGATTTCAAAGCGGCGGCACGGGGAGCTGGTGGCGATTCATTACTACCGGGCGCAGGGATTCCTGCCCTGGGCTTTGGTGAATTTCCTGGTGCTGCTGGGATGGGCCACCACCGATTCCAGGGAAATTTTTTCGGAAGAGGAGCTGATTGCCGCCTTTGCCCTGAACGGCATCAGCCGGGCCAATTCCGTGTTTAATATCCGGCCGGAGGATACCCGGTTTTCCACCGATCCCAAGGCGCTGAACATCAATGCCCATTACCTGAGAACCATGGATATTGAGGATCTGGCAGATCAGGTGAAACCCTTTCTTGAAGCGGAAGGCCTCTGGCATCTGGCTTATGAGGGGGAAGGCCGCCGAAAGTTTCTGGACACCCTGGACCTGCTGCGGGAACGCTATCACCTGCTCACGGACTTTGCCACCCTGGGCCGGGCATGGTTTTCAGATGACTTTGAGATGGATGCCAAGGCCTGGGAAAAACATCTGGCATCTCACCCGGAACTCCACGCCCCCCTGGCCGGGCTGGGAGAAAAGATCCTTGCCATGGACGACTATACGATCAAAACGGTGGAAGCCCTGCTGAGGGACATGCTGAAAACCCTCGGTGTGAAACCCGGCATTCTCATCAATGCGGTGCGCATGGCCCTCACCGGCCAGCCCAAAGGGCCGGACTTCATGAAGGCCATGATAGTGATGGGGCAGCAGCGCGTGGGCGAACGCCTGCGCAAGCTGCCGGCCCAGTTTTAGTTTTCAGTCAAATACGGCCGAACCGTTATCAAAGCCTGCGTTACGGGGATCGTGGCGGCCGGCCAGTTCCCGCTGCCGCGCCCGTTCCCGGTCCACCATGAACCGGATGGACCGGGTGGTGGCCTCACCCGGCATCAATCCCATCATCAGACGCATCTCAGAGGGGGTGTAGCGGTAGGGAATCCCCTTGAGGCGGATGGTGCCGCCGGCATCCAGAATGTCGTTGACCATTTTTATGATATTGGCCTGGAGGCGGAAGGGATCGGTTTCCCGGGTGTCGATCTCCACCTTCCAGTCCGCCAGGCAGGCCTGGGGATTGTCCGGTACGATACGAAGGGAATACTGCTTGGTGTCCCGGACGCCGCGGACGGTGATAAGGACCTTGCCGAAGGCTTCCACCAGTTCATATTCCGTGGCTTTGGACAGCCGAATATTGAGAAATTTTTCCTGGGCGTCGATCTCCTGGGCCAGGATGCCCGGGCTGTCCTGGGTGAGATCGCTGCCGGGAACCAGGATGCCCCGTTCGCGGTGCCAGGTGGTCAGAATCCGGCCCACATCGTCACCCACTTCCCGCTCCACCGTTGCCACGGCGTCGTCATGGTCCCGCCGGGTGGCCTGGAAGGTGCGAAGCATGTTGGCCCCCAGGGAATGCCCGGCGCTGTCGTAGCCCTTGCCGTCCACGATGGCCACGGCCTTGGTGTAGCCGTCGGAGGTTCGCAGGGTCTTCACCTTGAGCCAGACGATATAAATGGCATCCACGGCGAACCGCTGGCACATATTTGTGGCCACCAGGATTGAATCCTTGCTTGCCCGCTGCATCACCCGGTTGAACTCTTTTTCCGAGGCATCCCGGGCAAAGGGGTCCACCACGTCAAAATCGTGCTCCCGCAGGTGGTTTTCAATGAACCCGGACATCCGGCGGTAATGCAGGCCCAGGTCCTGGTAAGCGGTATCCGCCGCCTGCCCCTGCTCCACGTAAAATGGCAGTACCGCCACCCGGGTGCGCAGGCCGGCATCCGCCTTTTCAGGGACAAAGCCTGCAGCGGCAATCAGCATAAGAACCGCAAGTAAGAACGGTAAAGACTTTAGGGCGCCTAATCGTTTCGCCTTCATATTTCCTCCTGTACAGGGAGAATTAACGTAATCTGTTGTTAACACCTAATGACCTTATCGAAGGAAATTCACCGTTTTCCGGTGGCGGTGTTATTTTTTTTCAGCCAGCCATCCGGATACCGGATTACCGACGGTGTCCGCCTCCCGGGCGTCTGCCGGGGGACCGCCGCCGGGGCGAATTATCAAACCTCACCGGCCCCTGATTTCTGACTTGGGGGCGATTCCCGGGTATGGGCTCCGGGTCAACCCGGCGCTGGGCCACCACCGGCTGCCGGGGTGCGGAAGAGTCCGGATAGGTCAGCACCACAGGGGGGGAATCCTGATACTCGTACATGGGGGGATAATAATAGATAACATCAGGATCATCTTCCGCCTCTTCATAGACGATTGTCCCGTCATACACCGCATCATCCGTTGATTCGTCTACCCGGTCATCCTCTTCGGGCACGTAATATACCACCTCCACAGGCACCCCGTCGTGGTATTCCACCACCACTTGCTTCCGGTACCCTTCCGGGGCATCGGGCTCGTCTTCCGCACTTTGATCGGTTTCGTCTTCAGGCAGGTAAACCACCGTATCAGAAACGCCTGGGGGGTCAGCGGCAACCACGGCACCGGCGGCATAGGGGGATGTGGTGTCACTGCCGTCGGGCACAAAGTAAAAATGGCGGCGCAGGGCATGGTTGTCCCAGGGTTCCTGGGTATCGTTGGAAGCTGCGATCACCTCGTTTCGAACCGTCATGAAAAGATCCACCAGGCTCAGCCCCGGTGTCCGTATGTGCTTGAGCAGCTTGGAGGTGTAAAGGCCGTTGCGGGCAATGCCGTCCCCGGACAGGGCCCCCGGCCGTGTGGAAAAGGCGATATAGGACCCTTTGGGGGCGTCCATCAGGGCAAGGCCTTTGGAAACCCCTGTCATCGATTCAAAGGGATTGTTCCGGCAGGCATCCAGGATCACGATGTTCAAATCGTTTTTCGCCGCCTGCATGGCGGACAACACCTTTGATATTTCCAGGCACTGGGATTTGATATCCCCCGCCCCGGAGACCCTGGCCCCCAAAGGGACCATGTAATTGACGCCGTTCACCTGGATACCGTGGCCGGCGTAGAAAAACAGCCCCACCCCGCCCTGCCTTAAGCGGCGGCCGAATTGATCCACGGCGGCCTGCATTCCGGCCTTGTCCCGGTTTGTCCCGAGAATGACATGAAACCCCAGGTCACCTAAGACCGCGGCCATGTCCTTTGCATCGTTCACCGGGTTGTTCAGGGGGGTTTTAAGGTAGTCCCCGTTGCCGATCACAAGGGCGGTGCGGGTGTCAGCCCGGGCAACGGACGAAAGACTGCAGGTTGCTACAGCCGCAATCATCACTAGCATCAGCAGCCGTATCCCCATTCGTCTCATATGTGTTTCTTTGCCCATGAAAAATAGTTCAGATTACCGGGCCAATTCGAACTCAACCCGCCGGTTTCGCTGTTTCGCCTGCGCATCCACCTCTGCCACCAGGGGCAGGTGCTCGCCGAAGCCTCTCACCAGGAGACGGGCCGCCGGGACCTCACAGGTCTGCACGAGATAGTCCCTGACCGCCCTGGCCCGTTTGAAGCTCAAGCGCAGGTTATAGTCTTCGGGGCCGTCGGAATCGGCATGGCCGCTGATGACCACCGGCCGGTCAGCCAGTTGGGAGGAGTTCAGGGCGACGCCCACCTCTTCCAGAAGCGGAAAGGATTCCGGCCGGACCCTGGCCGAATTAAAGTCAAACAGTATTTTTGTGCGGACCCGGGATGCCGCTGCGGTATTGTCCACGGCCACCTGGGTCATGCTCACGGTGTCATCCTCGTTTTCCACCACGGCAATGGCGCGGTTCATAACCTGCCCTGACGCCGGTGTCTCATAGACCGGATCTCCGGCAAAAGACTCACCGGCCGGATCGATGTGCAAAGACCTGAACTTTAGTACCGGTCGGGTCAGCGCTTCGATCATCTCATCGGCAGTGGTATGAAAATCAGCCGGATCGGCAAGCACTGAAGTGCAGGCTATCAGGGCCATCAGGATGCCGGCCGCAGCCCCTGACATTATTATTTTCATTTGTGCTCCTCCCGGGTTTATCGTTGTTTGTCGATACCTTGCTACAGTCCGCAGACCTCACCTATCCTTTAATTTATATAGAATTTTCAAGGTGCTATCAATCAAAACCTTTGTCCGGCGGCACTGGGCCTAAGCCCCGGGGCTGTGAAAATACAAGTGCGGTTCCTTGGGCTACCGGCCCTGCAAACCAGGCCCGGGAGGTGAATTCAGAGACATAGGTGCCGGCGGCGTTGCCTGTGACCACCTGGCCATAGGCATCTTTCAGGGGGGTTACCCGCCACAGGGCCCTGAGCGATACTTTTCTGGCCGCGGTCCTGGGATCTTTTCGGACATCCGCCATAAGAATGACCGGGCCGGGCCGGAACAGCTCATGGTCCGTTTCAAAGAGTGCGGCATTCCGGGTGTAAAAGGCCTCCTGATCAAACAGCACACCGGCATCCCCCCGGCTCACCGCCGCATCCATGCCCGCGGCAGAGGCCACGGCCTGCTGGAGCTCTCCCATGAGCGCCCGGGTGAAACCGGGATCGGCCTGCGCACCAGATCCCTGGGTCAGCACCACCTGGATGTCTTTTGGGCCGGCATCAACGCCTGCGGCACGTATTCCCCGTTCCAGGGCGTAGCGCAGTTCAGAGACCATGCTGTAGCCCAAAGTTTCCAGGGAATTGAAAGGATTTTCCTTAAGCCCTTCAGGCGCGGTGATATCCAGGGCCGGATGGTTCATCAGCACCCGGGCGGCGGCACCGGGATGATGGGTGAACGCCAGGCGTTCATCAATGCCGGGCAGAAGCCGCCCGCTGCTGTCCGCCACACGGATACCTGCAATGATACGGTTCATCAGGGGTTCGGCTTCCACCGAGACCATAAATACCGTCACGGTATTCACCAGCCGGGCCTTGTCCGGATGGTGGCCTTTCATGGAAAGGGGCTGGGACTCCCGAAGTTCGAACCAGTTCTCCCGGGACAGGGCAACGATGTCACGGTCCTGTGCAATCTTTTCGGTGAGACGGTCAACGATGATCTCTTCCAGCCGGGAGTAGGGCTTGCCCTTCAGCAGGGAAACCGGCACAACGGCAGCAGGGGCAATATCCGGCAGACGGCCCCGGCAGGCGTCAAGGGTGTCCAGGACCAGGGCCGTCACCATCTCATCCAGCTCGGAGGTGTCTGTCACAGGGGATGGCCGGCTGCCGCACCCCAGGCTGAGGCTTAGTGCCGCCATAAGTACCCACAAACCGATACGCCGTGTTGTTATTTTCATGTCGCTCTCTCCTTCGTGTTCAGAATTTGCGCCCAGGTCTGGATCTTTTCCGAATAGGCCCGTTTGTCTATAATGCGCCGCTGCCCCCGGGAAAAAACCATGATTTTGTTTGCAGGTTTTGCCCCGTGGCCCGGACCTGCGTAGTAATATTCCAAAGGGTACCGCCAGGATGCCACGGATGCCCGGTCGGGGTGCCCCACCCGCCCGTCCTCGATCATATTCCCCACCCGCCCGTCCCGGACCGCCTGTTCAAACATGCGGTTAAGATACCAGGTCCCTGCCATGATGGAGGCTTCCGGATCAAAGGGATCGTTTTTTACGGCAATGCCCATCGCAAGAAGGCCGGACCGGGCCATGGCAAAGGTGGCGTCAATGGTCTGCATCAGTCCTTTGGCGCTGGTGATCCCTGCGGCAGCATTCGGGTTGCCGGCGGACTCGGCCATGATCACGGCGGATATGATGGCCGCAGGGACATCAAAAACAGCGGATGCCCGCTGGATAATGTGTCCGTAGGGGGTAAGGGCCGAAGTGAACTTTTTAGAAAACCGCTGGGCGTGGGGCCTGGATACGATGGCCTTTTGTTCCTCCTCCAGGGAAAAGGGCAGAAAAACCGACCGCAGGGCCTGCCAGGGATCGTCGCTGGCCTTGATCTCACGGCTCACCGCAGGTCTCTTTTTGTAGCGTTCCCGGATCTGCGCCCAGGGGTCTGCCACAGCCAAGGCCTCCGGTACCGGCATCACCGCCAGCAGCAGGAGCAGGCTTATGGACACTCGACCACTCACTTCACCTCCCGGGCAAAGGCCACGGACACCTGATGTTTGGAAAAGACCTGAAAGGTATCCAGGTATTCGAACAGGGAAATGGTCCCCCGGCCCTGCTTTTCAATGTATAGAAACTGCCGGGTGTCCCCGTTGTCTCCGGGAACGGTAACGATCCTGCCGTCATCGGTCAGGCGCTGAATATCCGTTGCCGGATCGTAAACCACGGAACCGTACCGCAGCAGCAGGGTGTCCCCCTCCTTGACCAGCCGCGCCACCTGGTCCCTGGATACGGTGCGGGGGCCGCGGATGTCGGATTTGCCCTGCTCGGGACCGGCCTGGGCAGCGGCCGCCCCTTCCTTCTGCTCAAAGGACATGAGCAACATAAAGGCAAAAACCATGATCAACAGAAAAAGGTAGGCGAACAGATCCTTGCCCGGATCCTGTGCCAGTACGCTGCCCAGGGCAGCCGTGCGTCGTTGCCGTCTCATGGGGTTCCTCCTTCCAGAATCTCCCAGATTCTCAAGCCTGCCATGGTTTCCAGCCGCCGGGCCCTTGTCATCAGAAACCTGGACCCGATCAGGGAAAGCACCCCCCCGCCGATGGCGGCGGCGCCCAGTGAGGTGTACAGGGCCGTGGACAATCCCTTGTTCCAGGCATCGGCAAATACGGATGCGGCGGCTTCTCCGGCGGCGATCCCCTGGAACATCTCGTTAAACGCACCGATGGAACCGAAAATGGTGCCGGCGAACCCGATGAGCACCAGGGTGGACACATACCCGGACAGCGCCTGGAAATGCACCGTTATCCGGCAGTCGATCTCCGCCCAGACCGCATCCACCAGGAATTCGGCATGGGGGGTGCCCCGGGCGGCCTTAAGCTTTTTAAAAAAGGGATAAAGAAATGACAGGGCCGGCGCATCCCCCACCGCCAGGACCGTTTCGCTCTCCCCTCCCGGCACATGGCGTAAGAAATCGTAAAGCACGGTCAAGCGCCGGATCATCAGATAAAGGTAGACCAGAAACACCGGACCGAAGAAGAAACCGAAGTGTTCGAGAAACCAGGTTAAAAAATTCATAGCACCCCCGCTTGTTTCAGCACGGCAATATCCGGCGCCCCTTTAAAGCAGTCCAGTGCATCCACGGCCACACTGGCCCCGGAGTTGAAATCCACCCGCACCGGCACGAAAACCCCGAAGGCCCCGCCGCCGGCCTGGCGCACCGCGTAGGCTCTGCCCAGCACATCCGCCGCTGCAGGCGTGGTATCTTTAGGGACGCCGCCGGAAGACAGTGACCAGTCAAAGGCCTTCATGGCCCGGCTGTAAATGGCATTCCGGACAAAATCATAGGTATAGTACCGCACTTCCACCGGATCATTCCGGGTGAACCCGGCCTTTTCAAGGGCTTTCCCCCATTTTTCCCAGGGCCGGCTGACCACAAAGCAGGTGGTGGAATAGCCGGACAGGGCATCCGGCACCACCCGGGAGTTATCGGTCAAATCCAGGTAGGGCACCCCGTCTTTTACGGCCACCACCTTCATCTGGAAAAGCCGGAACACCTTTTCCAGATTCTGAATCCGCAGGGGCACCAGGGGGGTGTTGTCGTCAAACTCGGTCCCCGATTTGCGCCAGTGGGTATAAGTGGCCATGTAATCTTCGGCAGGCAGTTCAACCGTGTCTCCGGCTCCGGACTTTGATGCGGACCGGGGAAATTCCGGAAACCGGCCGGCCTTATCCGGGGTAATGGCGATCGTATCAGTGCTCTCAGAAGGGTCCGGCACATCCGCCGGAATCGGTTTTTCTTGCGCCACCGGTTCCTGGTCTGCTGTCTTGTCAGGTTCTCCCGCCGGATCAGCAGGCGCCTTATCGGCAACAGGCAGATCTTCACTATACGGGTCTTTGGCAGGCGGGTCAGGTAACGGAGGCCCGGCCTCCGTTGCCTGCGAAGAAGAACGGGGCTGCAGTGCAGCCTCCTGGCGGGCCGGT
>CAJWHT010000036.1 GCA_913041495.1 uncultured Desulfobacteraceae bacterium
GCCAAAATCTCCACGGCATCAAGTGCGATTCAGGCGATCCGGATCATAGAAGCAGCCGAAGAGCCTTTCAGGGTCGTTATCACAGACCAGCGAATGCCGAATATGACGGGTACGGAGCTTTTGGTGAAGGTGCTTGAACTTTCACCGGAATCACGGCGGGTGTTGTTCACCGGGTATTCCGAACTCGAAAGTGCCATGGTTGCGGTAAATCAAGGGGCGATCCACTACTATCTGACCAAGCCCTGGGACAACGAAACCGTGCTCAGGGTTATCCGTCAGGAGCTGAGCAACTTTGAAAAAGAGCGGGGAAAAAAAGAGCTGTTCTCCATTATACAGAACCAGAATGCACGCTACTATAAGGCCGTGAACGCCCTGAAACAGAAAGATAAACGGTTTCAGACCGAAATCCGCGCCAAACAAAAGGAGATCATCCGCCGGAAGCAGTCGCTGTCCGAGATGCAAACCGGGCGAAAAGAAGTCATCGGCCTTGAAAAATTGTTGTCCAGAAATGTGCTCATGCAGCCGGATTGCCTGGTCGGTGCTTACGACCAACTTCGAAAAGGGATTGTTGATATTTTTGTAACGCTGTCAAAGCACAGGTCATCGGAATTTGTTCCGAACCCGGGATTTGACGAGAAGGCGTTCCGTGATGAATTGTATGACATAACCGGTGATCAGTTCGATCTGATCGACCTGATTATCGGATATGCCGGCCAGGTAATGGAACCGGAGCTGTTCAAATCCTGCGGCGGATACTTTGAAAAGATTGAAAGGGAAGATAGTGATACGGCGCCTGATTTCGGGCAATTACTTCTCAAAGAAGATCTGATTACTAAAGCGCAACTTGATCAGGTATTGGAAGAATTGGACAGGAGAGGGTGGAACGGTTCGGAGAATGTGCTGGTCAGTGAATTGCTGGCACTCAAATATATCACCCCTTCGGATTTGAGCCGGATCATGCTCAGAAAAGAGCTGGCCAGCATACGCCGAAAGGATAAGTATCTCATTGATTTTCTGTTGAAAGGGGACCGGGTGTCCAAAGAGAAAATCAATCAGGCCCGGATTGCCCAGATCAACAGGTTTGAACAAAGTGGCGAATGCACCTCGATTTCGGATATTCTGCTGGAATTCAGGGCCCTGTCTTCAAATGAAATGCAGGATATCCTTTCCTTGCTATCGGAAGCGGCTCAAACGCCCCGGGAAGATAACACAGGAGACGCGGGCGCGCCTTCTGCCCAGGATCAGCTGGAGATCAGCCCGGACAGGACCGTTGCCTGGCTGAAAACTCCCCCCGGCCAAAAGGCCTTGTTTTCCGCGGAGCAGGTCAATGACATACTTGACAGGTGGGGGATCTCTTACGGAAGGCTTGATGAGGATAGGCTCAAAGAGGCGTTAGAGTCATCAGAACATGCAGACGGTAAAATTGTCGTAGCCCAGGGAGACGCCCCCGAGCCCGGGACGGATGCCAAGGTTCGCTATCATTTCAACGCCGAATACCAACGGGCGGGTATTGTACATGCTGACGGTACCATTGATTTCAAAGACAGGGGAACGGTGCCCTTTGTAAAGGCAGGGGCGCTGCTGGCGGAGAAAATACCGAAACAGAAAGGAAAACCCGGCAAGGATGTGTACGGCAATACAATTCACATCAATGAGGGGGACGACAGTGTTTTCAAGGCCGGGCGGGGGACATTTATCTCTTCGGACGGCCGTCAGATTTTTGCCAGGGAAGACGGGCAGCCATACCTGGATTCCATGCGGACCGTGGTTGTTGTGACTGAAATGAGGGTGAGCGGAAATGTGGATTATAAAACCGGTCATATCAATTACGAAGGGAATGTCTTTGTCACCGGCAGTGTTCAAGAGGGGTTTGAGGTCAATTGTTTTCATCTGACAGCCAACGGTATCAACGGAGGAATCGTTAATGCCGCGGCGGGTGTGGATATCTCCAACGGTATTGTCAACGCAAAGATAAAGGCCATGGGTAACGTCCGGGCAAAATATATCAACCGGTCAACACTGGATGTCATGGGGGATTTGAATGTCGTTCAGGAAATCATGGGGTCAAAAATATACAGCAGCGGGAAATGTATCAATACCAAAGGGCGGATAACCGGATCAGACTTATCGGCCAAAAAGGGCTTTGAACTCTGTGAGGTGGGCACGGACCGCTCCCGGGTGACAATTTTAAGACCGGGAAGCCAGACCCATATCGAGCGGATAGGCGCCTCATTGGATGAGGCGATTGCCGAACAGAACCGCAGGGTAGGCAAAGAGGTCAAGCGGTATGAGGAAATGGAAAGAAAGCTTTTGGCGTTGCACAAGGCTGTGGCGGACCACTCCGCCATGCAGGAAAAATACGAAGAAGAGCTTGAGGCGCTGAAAAAAAAGCGGCTTGAATCCTTTAAACATAAAGATGCCTTTGAACTGATCAAAAATGATATCAAGATCAAGGAAACCGCTGTCAATGACATCACCAATAAGATCAAACAGATTTTCCAGGGCCAGGAAAGCCTGATGTCAGGGATGTCGGATTTGGATAACCGGATATCGGCAATGAAAGAGGAAATGGCACAGGTGGAATCCCAAAAGGCAGATCTCAAGGATGTGGCGGCCCTGAAACGGCCGGTAACAATTGTGGAGATCAACAAGCAGGCATCGTTGGGCACCCGTATCCTTGGGCCCAATGCGTCTATGGTCCTGGATAAAAACCAGGGCGCCTGTAAAATCATGGAAATCAAGAGCCAGGACCCGGCTGAGCCCGGCAAATGGAAGATGGTAATTGAGCCCTTATAGACGGCAAGAATACATGGCATGTTACCGGAAGGTAACCGCATTGGTAAAAGGGCTCATACCTGTGGTGCTGTTTGCGGATAAGATTTATTTTGAAACCATTTGCCTGATATGATACTGTATATCACTGATCACACCTGATCGATTTTATTTAATGACCATCCTTAAATTAGTGTACCCTCTGGGAACGTCTCTTCCTATTCGGATGCGTCTTTAACCCTTCACAATGAGGGTGGGAAACATGCAACGGACACCATCGGACGCTGTCCTGAAAAAAAATCCTGTGGTCTGGGAATTCGTCTTGTACAAATGGGGGGATTCCGCCCTTTCCCTGCATGCGGAGAAAACCGTCCGGCAGCTTTGCGATAAATACCTTTCCGGCCGGTACAGCCTTAATATCATAGACATTGAAGATGATATTGCATCGGTACCGCCGGATATTCTGGCGGTCCCCACAGTGGTTCGCAAATCCCCGCTTCCGGAGCGGCGTGTGATCGGCGGCTTAACCGTCCTGCCCAAGGTCATAACGGCCCTGGGGCTGGACGAACCAGCCTTTTAGCGGGAAGGGACGGTTGCGGCTGGCAACCGGGGATTCAAACCCAAAAAAGGAGCCTTTTAAGCCCATGGACAAGGATAGATCGACGAACGCTGTGAAGAGTGCTTTCGACAGTGATGAGGCAATTGCGGCAAAGGGAGTCCAACGGCTTGAAACAGGCATCCCAGGCCTGGACGAACTGCTTGGCGGTGGGATAGCAAAGGGGCGCACAATGTTGGTTTCCGGGTCATCGGGCACCGGGAAAACAGTGCTGCTCAACGAGTTTCTCTACCGGGGCGTCCGGAAGTTCGGTCAGGGAGGAATCTTTATCACCTTTGAGGAGCGGCCCGGTGATATTGTTCGAAACGTAGCCGGGTTCGGTTGGGATTACGATGCGCTTATCGCTTCGGAAAAACTGGCGATCGTTGATTGTTCCCAGAGTAATATAGCCACTGCCCGAAGCGGGGAGTTCGACTGGGAAGTCCTGTTTAAACGGGTGGAACATATGGTGAAAAAGACCGGGGCCAAAAGGGCGGCCATCGACAGCATCAGCACAGCCTTTGGCAGGCTTTCCGGGACGGCCGGCAACTACAAGGTGCGAGAACTTCTTTTTACCCTCATGGATAGGCTCAAGGCCATGGGGGTTACCACCATGATCAGCGCTGAAAAGCTGGAAGCCAAAGATGCCACGTCCCGGCACGGGTTTGAGGAGTTTGTCTCTGACGGAGCGTTGAATCTGGCATTCCATCACGGCCAGACCCAGGTGGTCCGGACTGTCTGCGTTGTCAAAATGCGGGGGTTGTATTTCCGCAGCGGGATTGTGGAGTACACCATCGACGGGCAGGGGATAATGATCTATCCCAAAATACCCATTGACAGATCTTTTGCCCGGACGGATTTCGATATAAGGGAAAAAACAGGGGTGGAGGGGCTGGACCGGGCCATGAACGGGGGCATCCCCCAGGGCCATATGATGCTCATTGCAGGCAACACAGGGGCCGGGAAAACCATGCTGGGCCTGCAGTTTTTGCTCCAGGGCATCAAAGAGGGAAACAACGGGGTTTTTATCGCCCTGGAAGAGCCCGTGGAGCAGGTGAGAAAAACAGCCCAGGCCCACGGATGGGGCATTGAGGCGGCCGAGAAGCAGGGGCTTCTTCGCTTTGTCCGCTGCGAACTTTTGGACATCAGTGCGGACAGGCTGCTCTATCATATCCTTAAAGCCGTGCGGGAAACCGGTGCCAAACGGGTGGTCATCGACTCGGTGTCAAGCCTTGAGTCCGCCACCATGAACCGGGATAAGGTCCGGGAGTTTTTGATTCAGATCAGCACCTATTTTAAAACCCGGGGCACCACCTGTTATATGAATTACCTGAGTGCCAAAACCTTCGGTGCGTCAAAGGGGCAGCTTCTGGGGAACCTGACCACAAATGAAATGCGGCTGAGTTCAATTGTGGATGGTATTATCCTGCTCCGTTACGTCGAACGGAACCAGCAGATCATGAGATTGATGAATATTTTCAAGCTGCGGGGAAGCGACCATGAACGGGCGATCTTCCGGTACGACATCGCCACCGGCGGCATTCAGTTCGGCAGCCGGTATGGTAAATACCAGGGTTAAATCAGGCTTGCTCATGGCTGAAAAAGTTCAGAATAAAACCAAAGCGGAACTGATGCAGGTGATATCGGACCTGCGTAAAGAGGTATCCGAGCTGAAAAGAGCCGGGTCTGAAAATCTTGCCGCCGTGATCCGTGACAGCGGGGACGGTATCCTGGTGGTGGACAGTGAGGGGACGATACTTCTGGCCAATCCCTCCGCGGAAAAAATACTCAAACGGCCCACCGATACCATTGTTGGCACAAAGCTTGGGATTCCCACGGATGGCCGCGGCCGGGTGGAAATCGAAATGATGGGCCCAGGCGGTGAACGTATCCCTGTTGAATTATGGACAAGCGACACCGTTTGGGAAGGCGCGCCTGCCATCCGGATTTCACTTAGGGATCTGACCGAAACCAGGGCGGTGAAACAGAAACTTGCGCGCCAGAAGATCCTCTTTGAAACCATGTTTAATACCATTCCGGACGGCGTGGTGATCACAGACACGCGACGCAGGATCCTTCTGGCCAATAAGGCCATGGAAAAGGAATTCGGCTACCCTCCGGAGGAACTGGTGGGCAATTCCACGGAAATGTTCTATGCCGGCCGGGAGCAATTTGATCAGACGGGATCAGCCGTTTTTGAGGCGGATGCCCCCAAACAGAGCGGTTTTTATAAAACCGACTACAGACATAAAAATGGGAACGTTTTTCCCGGGGAGACATTCGGGGCCAGGCTTTTCGATGCCAAAGGCAACTGGATCGGCAACCTGGGTATCATGCGGGACATTTCCGCAAAGCAGAGGCAGGAAAGGGAACGGGAGCTGCTCCAGAAACAACTGGCCCAGTCCCAGAAGATGGAATCCATCGGCACCCTTGCCGGCGGCATCGCCCATGACTTCAACAATATCCTGTCCGCCATCCTGGGATTCAGCGAACTTGCCATGCGGAGCACGGAACCGGACTCAACCATCCGGGGGGATCTGGAAGAGGTGTATAATGCCGGTCAAAGGGCCAAGGAGCTTGTCAAGCAAATCCTGACCTTTGCCAGGCAGACGGAAGAGGAACGCCAGCCGCTGCAGTTCAGCTCGATTATCAAAGAGGTGGCCAAGTTCCTTCGCTCCTCCATACCGACCAGTGTGGATATGGTGGTTGATATAAACAGCCGGGGAATCATCCTGGGGAATCCGACACGGGTCCACCAGGTGGTGATGAACCTGTGCACCAATGCCGTTCAGGCCATGGAGGATGACAAGGGCAAACTGCGGATTTCCGTCCAAGATATTGTGCTGGACAGCGATGGGGAAAACCGGCTGCTAAAACTGCCGGAGGGTGAGTATATCCAGGTCCGGGTGGCCGATAACGGCAAAGGCATCTTGCCGCAGCACCTGGATATGATTTTTGAACCCTATTTTACCACCAAGGAAATGGACAAAGGTACCGGCCTGGGCCTGTCACTGGTCTACGGTATCATCGAAAGCTACGGCGGAAAAATTACGGTGGACAGCAAGCCGGGACAAGGCAGTGTGTTCACCTTTTACCTGCCGGTTGTAAGTTCCGGCACAAATGAGTATACCTATGAACCGGAAGAATTGCCCCGGGGCAGCGGACGGATCCTTGTGGTGGACGATGAGGCGTCTATTGCCAAGCTGATGAAAAAGATGCTTGAAAGTCTTGGGTACCAGGTGTTTACACGGACAAGCAGCGTGGAGGCGCTGGCGCTTTTCCGTTCAAAACCCAATGACATTGACCTGGTGCTAACGGATATGACCATGCCCGATATGACCGGGGATGAACTGGGGGCGGAGATTTCAGCCATCAGGCCGGATATACCGATTATACTTTGTACGGGCTACAGCCGGAAAATTGCAGGGAAACCGGTGGGCAAGCACATCCGTAAGGTCATAAATAAGCCCGTCGATCGGAGTGAACTGGCAGTGCTTGTAAAGGAATTGATGTAAGAGGTTATTGACGGCCGGGCTGAAACGCACATGGGATTGAAACATTTTTAGATATTACAAGGAGAGGGGAAATGGCTATTTTTCTGGTACAGCACGGACGCTGCTTGTCTGGGAAAGAGGATCCGGAAAAAGGGCTTTCGCCGCTGGGGGAAGAAGAGATCGCGCGGCTTGCACCGGTGGCAAAGGGATACGGGATTCCGGTAACGCAGATATTTCATTCCGGAAAAAAAAGGGCACAGCAGACGGCGGCGCGGTACCAATCGGCGCTGGGACTTGACGCTGCTCCTGCGGTTATGGCGGGCATCGCCCCCCTGGACGATGTCCGGGCCTTTGCCGATACCCTGGATCCCGCCTGCGGCTGGATGGTGGTGGGGCACCTGCCCTTTATGGAGCGGCTGGTCGCCTATCTGACCACGGGCAATGAGGAACTGCGGGTGTACCGCTTCCAGAATGCCGGGATTGTCTGTCTGGATGGGGAGACAGATGCCCAAGGAAATCTCGACTGGTTTATCAAGTGGACCCTGAATCCGAATATTACCTGACCGGGGGGCAGATCCATGCTTGCACATCCTTAAGACAGGCCTTATCTTCTTTATCAGCCGTTCCATGTGGTATCCCTTGATGAAAAGAGGGAATGGAACAAGCGCAACCCACCTTAAAAATTGTCCTGGACCGGAAAGGAAGATCAATGAAGACGTATACCTTTCAAGACCGGGCCAGTTTTAACATGGCCGTTGCCTGGACTTTAGGCGACACCACCCACACAGACCATTTCTATGTCCACCGCCTTAACCCCTGGCGGGATCTTTTCCCCGGTAGTTTTTTGGAACAGGGACTCAAGGCCCTGGCCGAAGGGCCGGTATCCCGTGAGTTTTGCCCCGGAGAACTGGTGCCGGCCTTTAACCCGGCCTTGGTGAAGACCGTTTCCAGGGACCGGATCAATACGGATTTTCAAAGAATAGTTGCCGGCAGGTTTTATCCCCAGGGAATGGTGTCCGGCATCCCGGGGGTGTTCCGGGGAAATATGACGCCGTACCGCTGCCTTGAAAAGGACAGCCATCGTATCCTGGGGGATTTTAACCATCCATTGTCGAGATTCCCTTTAAGGGTTACCCTGTCCGGTTTAAAGACCGGTCAGGCAAAGATGGAACGGGGTGGTTCCTGCACCGACTGGATGGAGATGGCGCTGACAGGGCCGGGCATGCAGGCCCGGGACAGCGCCTATCCTGAACTGACCGCTGCCATGGGACCTGCGGATGTCCGGCGGGCGGACGAAGGCCCGGATGAATTGTTTTACGGGCAGGCGCGGTTTGTCCATCATATTGACACCCATGTGGTTCAATGCCTTACGGACTGGTACGCCACCCAGGTATCACCGGATGACAGGGTACTGGACCTTATGGCGGGCTGGACATCGCATTTGCCCGACGGGCTGCATCCGGCCGAGGTTTTCGGCCTCGGCCTGAATGAACCGGAACTTTCGGCGAACAGGCACTTGACCGGGTTTACGGTGCAGGACCTTAACCGCAGACCCGTCCTCGATTTTCCTGAGAACCGCTTTGACCGGGTGATCTGTTCCCTTTCCGTGGAATACCTCACCGATCCTTTGGCCGTATTCAGGCAGGTGCAAAGGGTTCTTGCGCCGGGCGGAACATTTTCAGTGGCCTTTTCCAACCGCTGGTTTCCGGAAAAGGCAATTGCCCTCTGGCCGGATCTCCACGAGTTTGAGCGCCTGGGACTGGTGACGGATTTTTTCAGGGAGGCCGGGGGATTCTCCGACCTGTCCACGGTTTCTTTCCGGGGACATCCCAGGCCTGCGGATGACAGATACTACCCCGGCCTGAGATTGTCCGATCCTTTATTTGCTGTGACGGGCCGCAAAGCGGCCTGACATGTGCCCAAGACAGATTGGCTTCCGGGTGCCCGGTCAGCCGGACTTCAGTTTCTTTTTGAGAGCTTTGCCTGCATTCCAGGCACCGGCAACCGGGGCGCCCAGGGACCAGTATTTGAGGCTGGCAATGTCAAAGAGCAGGGGATCCACCCGGGAGATGTCAATTTTGCCGTCGGTTACCACATCCGGGTCGGCATAGGTTTCAAGGATCTCACCGATGAAAATATCGTGGGTATCAAAGTCCAGGGTGCGGTCCAGGCGGCATTCCATGGTCACCGGGCAGGCCTTGAGCATGGGGGCGTTTTTCGACTCCCCGTAGAATATGTCCAGGATGCCGCTTTTATCGCTGGTTTTGCCGGTGACAATGCCAAAGTAGTCGGTTTCCGCCACCAGGTCCTTTCCCGGGATATTTACGCTGAAAGATTTGGTGTCCAGGATACCCTTGTTAGAGTAATGACTCTTGTGTACCCCGAAGGAGAGGTATTGGGGCGTGCCGTGGTTCATGATACCCACGTGGGCAATGGTGATGAAGTTGTTTTTTCCGTCCACCTTGGTCCCAAGGATCGTGGTCAGGCTGGGGTAGAGTGCATTTGCTCTGTCCAGGGGGAGTTTGTCTGTCATAAAGACCTCCTATTTTTAATAGATTGATGCTTGTACATACAAACATCGGTGTGCATAAGCGCCCCGACGATGATCGGTGCGCTAAAGCTTTTTGCTGACGGCGTCCAGATGCCGGGTCAGGTCAATACCGTTCTGTTCGCCTAGAATATCGCTGTAGCGTTCGTATAATCTTTTCCAGGCAGCTTCAATGACCGGCAGCAGTTCCTCACCGGCCTGGGTCAGGGTAATGGATGCTGTTTTACCCCGGGTGGTTTTTTGGGCAAACCCCCTGTGGACGAGGGTGTCCACAAATCGGGTCACGGTGGAGGGGGCCAGGTTCAATGCTTCGCACAATTTTTTAGGTCCGATGCCGGGATCATCATGGACCAGCATGACAATAAAGGCGTGGGAGGGGGATAGCCCTGCGGGTCTGAATGCCTCCTCCGCCATCCGGGTGATCTTCCGGGCAAGGGAGTTGGCCGTGAAAAACAGGCAGTTGTGTAATATGTGTTCAGTCTTTTTCATTGTTTGTGCATACAAATATATCAGACGCAGTCCCAAGTCAAGTGGATTTTCAGGCGGCTGACACCTATCCGGAGAAACTTATTTGGCGCCGCTTTTGCGCAGCTCAATCAAAAGATCCCTGGCGTGGGCTGTCTGATCGGGTCCCAGCACGTCTTTCATTCCCTTTTCATCCGAGAGAACCATGAGCATGGCAGCGGCAAAGAGTTTGTTGGTTTGAACGATTTTGGACAGGTGGGCGGTCATGGGCTGGGCCTTGGATCCCACATAGGTGGTAAAAAAGATCCGGTAGAATTCCCGCTGGGGCTTATAATGCCGGGCATAGGCATGGAGACGTTTCTTGATGCCAAGGGCGGCCTTGTCGGCGGTCAATGACTCCCGGGTATATTCAGTGAGGGATGAAAATGCGGATGTCACAAGGGTCTCCCTTATGCCTGCCATGATTTCCAGGGTGGTATCCTGGGTGACCCGGCAGATCTGGGCATTGTTTGCCAGGATGGTGTCAAGCTGGGTATAGTCCACCCGGCTGATCAAGTCCACATAGGCATTGCGGACCGCCTTTTTCTCTTCGGGCAGGTCCAAAGGTGCCAGACGGAGGTTGTCCACAGCCCGCTGCATTTCCACGATCTGCTGGCCGAGCAGCTTCAACTCGGATTCCGTGCTTTCCCGGGTCAGGCCGGAAAGTTTTTCTGCAAGATCCTTGTACAGGAGGCGAAATAGATCAAAATAAAGCCGCCTGTAAGTCTTTTCAGATTTAAAGCGGCAACAGTACCGGGTGATGTCCGGGTATTTGAAAAGCATACTCAACCTATACCGGGCGGCGGCAGTGCCAAGGTTGGCCACCAGGTCCACGTTTTCCAGCTTGTCTATCCTGTCCGACTTGGCCCCGAAAAAAAGCCGGGTCAGGTTCTGCATGAGAACGGGATCTGTTTTTCCCAAAACCACAGCCGGGGAAAGATCGAGAATCCGCATGAGGCGGTGGGCCGCTTCCAGGTAGGCGTTGATTCTTTTGAGTACGGTCAGGGTGGCCTCGTTCATCTTTTCCATAGCTTTGAGGAATTTTTTCTTGTTCTTTTCCTGGAGGGCCATCTGTTCACGGGTCATCAGGATTTTGGAAAATACGTCGTTGAGTGATTTGATTTCATGACGGGATTTGGCAATGATGCCGGCCAGGGCGGACTTTTCCATGGAGGGGAGTTTGGCGCCGGCCAGGCGGCAGACCAGATCCGCATTGTTGATATCATCCAGGTAGTCCCGCCAGGGTTTATCATCAGCCAGGCTGCCGATGAGGGCTGTCAGGGTCTTGCTGACCAGGGTTTTGTAGTCTCTGCCTGCGCTGCTTCTGGCGATGACCTCTTTGAGATCAGGCTTTAAAAGCGAGGTGTCCACCGTCCCCTTATGGGTTTTCAGGTTGTTGAAATAGGTGATGATCAGGTTGGTGGTGAGCAGCTCGATGGTTTTTTTATTGCCGGCATCCTGGATGTCCTCTTCCGCGATGCTGAATCCGCAGTCAAAGGAAATGGGGTCCGCTTCCTGGCTCAGGATACGGAACAGGGTATACAGGCTTTCAATGTATTGGTCCGGATAAGGGGTGCCGTTTTTTCCCATTTCCGTAAAAAAAAAGCGGGAGATGGATTTGGTGGAGACAACCAGGAGGCCTTTTTCATCTCTTTTGTATTTTTTCAGGGGATTCAGCCCCTTGGTACCGTGCTGGAGGAGATTGGAAACCTTTCGCTGGTAGAGTCTTTCCCTGAATTTTTTGGCCGTTTCATCGTTTAATGTTTTCATGGATCTGGATCTGGTATCCTTCCTCTCCTTTTTTCGTGGATATCAATTCTTTGATTTTAACGTTGGAAAGCTGTTCCTGAATTTCCCTTGTGGCATGGGGACCGTTGATCAGGGTGGCGGTGGTCACTCTGCCGGTAACCGTGATTTCGGCAATCCCGGGGTTAACTTCCTGCCACTCCGTGAAATTGGCCAATTCGTACTGGTAATCATCCAGGCTGTCCTTGAGCTGTTCCTTCTTTACCTCCAGTTCCATAATCCGGGTTTCGTTTTTTTCGATCCGGTCAAAGTACCGGTTCAGATCAGTGTCTAGACGCGAGAACAATGCCTTGTTTTTCTGAACCTGGGATTTGAAGACGTCCGCCTTCTGGGACTCCTCTTTTTCTTGGGCCATCTTCTCTTCTAAGTGGCGCCCCTCATCCCTTGCCAGATCCATTTCGTATGCAAGCCTGCCGGTGGACTGATGCAGGGCCTGGACATCTTTTTCAAGTGCCGTGATTTTTTCCCGGATTTCCTCAATCAGGCTTTCACTGCGGCGGATGTGGTTTGTGATGGTTTTCACCTCTTTTGCGATGAACGCGTCAACCCCCATGGTGATGGTGTTGGGTACGGATTTCTCGGTTCCCAGGTGCCGGGCTGTCAACCCCATATTGGCTGTGATATCCGAAGAGATGATCTCGCCGTTGGGAATAAGGACCGCACCACTGGTTTCAATGGTGGTGTCCACGATTTCCTTTAAGGCCGTCAGGTTGCCCAGACAAAATATTTTTGAGTTCTGGATGAATTTTGCAGTGACATTTCCCCTGGCGTAAATCGTGGCATCGTTGATCCCGTTGGCCACCGTAACATCGCCTTCGGCATGAATCTTGCCGCCGTCCACGGTATCGAGCCGTACGGCGTCCCCCTTGATCCGGAATCCGGCTTTCAGGGTGCCTTTGACGTCGATATTGCCGGCGTAATCCAGGTGGCCGGTTTCATAGTTGACATCGTTTTGCACCAGGAAAACATCGGAGACCTGAACGTTTCCGGACCAGGTCAGGCGGGGATGTCCGCTGATTTCCGCATAGAGTCGCTGCTCGTCTTCGGAAGGGACCACCCCTTGCTTATACCGCAGGGGAATATCCGTGACTATCGGTACTTCAACGATCTGGTCAAAAATATTGGTGCCGTTGCGGGCCTCAACCATGGGGAATTTTTCAACCAGCAGAGTGCCTTTTTCCACCCAGGGAATTTGCCCCCTGTCCTTGAAGTCGATTTTTCCCTCTTCGTCAAAACCGCCGGCTTTAAGATGATCCGTATCAAAGTAATATTCGATCCTGGCGTCTTTACCTTCCACCGGCGGTTTGCCCGTGGCCACCTGGAACGGTTTTGTTTTAAACCCGCTGGACCGGATAAATCCGTCGAGCTGTTCCTCTCTTACCAGTCCGAAAAAGATGCCCTCATCTCCTAAGCTATCGGACAGCTCGGCGGCGGACAGGGTATCGTTGAATTTATCCGTTTTGGTGATAAAGGCATTCATCCCCATTTGATCGATTTCCAGAATCACACCGCAGGCCAGTTCTTTTTTTACGGAGTGATCCGGTTTGTTTTCAGGGGCCTTTGCCACAAGCTGTGTCTCGGCGGATTCTGCTTGTTCTGCCACAGCCGGGGCAGATGGAGACGGTTCAGGTGCAGGTCTTGGCGGGGTGCCGGGCTGTTTTTCCTGAATCCTGAGAATTTTCAGGAATTGTTCTTTGGTAAGGGTGTTATTTTTGAGCCAGATTTCGCCTATGAATTTCGGGACACCCTTGCCGGCGGCTTTTTTTTGCCGGGCGATTTCTTCTTGAAACACGGCCTTATCCACAAAACCCAGTTTTACTGCAATGGTGCCGAAGATGGTATTTTTACGCATCACCTTCAACGTCTGGAAGGTGGCGATGACCTGTTTCATCTGGGGAACGGGTATGAGTTCCTGGGCGAGAAAATAGTTCTTCAATGCCATTTCAAGGTTTTTGGATCCCTGGCAGGCTTTGAGGGCCTGGGCACACTGCTCCCGGGTAATGAGGTTTTTCTGTAAGGCTATTTTCTCCAGCATAGGCAGCCCTGTTCCGCTGAGTGGTTCACGTGACCCTTTTTATCAAGCATTGTCGTCCGGCATCAGCTTTCGGGGGCCTCGGCTGTGACATCCCGCTGGATAGCCATAAAATGGGATGTGTCACCGGAAGGCCCGGTAATGGGGACAATCTTCCACTCCATCATGAAGGTGGTGCCATCTTTCTTATAATTCACCGCCCGGCCGTGGAACAACCGGCCTTCGGCCAGATCCTTAGCCAGACGTTTTAAAACCTCATCATCTGTTTTCGGGCCCTGAAGGATACCCGGAGATTTGCCCAGGACCTCTTCAGGCGTATACCCGCTCAGTGCGCAAAAGGCTGGATTGACGTATACAACGGGGTATCCGCTCCCGGCTTCGGTGATCATGATGGCATCGAAAGATTCATCTATGGAGGCAACCAGCATCCGCTTCATTATGGACTTAAAATTTTCGTCGTGGTCAAACAGGTCACTTACATGGTTGGGAATTTCCATAGTGGATGTCTCCTTTCATCGCCGGGGCCGGCCAGTAAAACGGAAAGTTAATATCCCTGAACAGCCCACATTGTGACCCATTGTGCGCAAAACATCAAGAAAAAACACGGGTTGGGCGATTCGCATCAAAATGCATAGTAATATTTCCCATATGCCTTGCCGGACAGGTCCGGAGTTTACACAGATAAAAAACTAGGGTTTAATGGGCCAGACAAAACTTTAGGAAAAAACGGCATGACAGATCTCCATCTGACATATTCGGATCAATTGATCCGCAGTATTTTCGATTCCTTATCCGCCCATATCGCCATTATTGACCACCGCGGCCGTATCCTTGAAACCAACGCGGCATGGCGAAATTTCTCCCGGGATAATCGGCAGGACTCCGGTGAACCTTCCCAAATCATTGACTTTACCGGTATGAACTATCTGCACATCTGTGAAGCGGCTACCGACGAGGGGGCCCGGGATGCGTGGAACGTTGCCGGGGGAATCCGGGAAGTGATTCAAAAAAAGAGGGATGAATTTTTGTACGACTACCCCTGTCATTCCCCGGAGGGTAAACGCTGGTTTTATATGCGGGCCATCCGGATGGCGGGTGCGGACCCGGTGCAGGTCATTGTCAGCCACGAGGACATCACCGAACTCAAACTGGCCCAGGAGTCCTTGAAACAGCATCAGGACATTTTAGAGGAGCAAAACCAGAGGCTGGAAGAGGCCAATATCGCCCTCAAGGTATTGATTGAGCAGCGGGAAAAGGACAAGGCGGAAACCGAGAAGCACTTTTTAACCCATATCCGGGCTTTTGTGCTGCCCTATATCAGCAAGCTTAAATCCGGCAACCTGGGTGAGCGGGACAGGACATTACTGGGAATTGTGGAGGACCAGCTCAACCAGGTGGTTTCCCCTCTTATGCAGCGGATGGACAACGCCGGCGTCATGCTCACCCCCCAGGAGATGCAGGTGGCCGCACTGGTGAAAGAGGGGAAAACCACGGCGGAAATTGCGGATGTCCTCTACATTTCAGAGACCACCGTCAGTTTTCACCGCAAAAACTTGCGTACCAAGCTGGGTTTGAAAAACAAGGGAACGAATCTAAGGTCCTTTCTTTTGTCCATGTCATAACCGTCCGAAGGTTTTTTATTTGCGCATCAGGGAACATCTTTCAGCACCACCTGCATCTCCGGGCGGTTTTCCATTTCCTGAATGGCCTTTGACAGTTCAATCTTGTCCGGGTTTTTCGGGGACATATTTTTGAGTGCATCCGTCAACTCGGTCTGTTCCATGATAAATGACCTGTTTTTTCCTGTCTGGACATAGGCTGCCCAGGGAATGAATTTTGTCAGGGGAAACAACTGGCCTTCCCGGGGGGAAATATCAATGTTGATGCCTGAGATGAATACCAGGTTTCTGCCGCGGTATCCGGGCGCCTGGAGAAGGGTTCTGAAGCTGCGTTCAAATTCTATGCGTGTGTTGGCAATGGCAGCACTCAAGAACGGATGGGGGGATGTGACGATCCGGGGCATCTGTCTGGCCAGGTTTTTTTCAAGCTGGTCCCTGCCTTCGAGTGTATCTGAAATATCACGCTTAAAATAGAAAAGATCCGGGGTCAGATCGCGGTCTATGGAAAGGGACCGGTCCCTGTGGGCGGGCGGCAGTTTTTCTTCTAGTTCCGTGTGCATGGGGAACAAGGTGGCAGTGCTGAGCTGGCCTATGGGGCGTGAAAGGCGGTTATCAGCGCCGCCGGAGGGGCCGGGGGCAATCAGCTTGTTCAGCCTGAGAAATAATCCCTGGCCCCGATCCGGTTCCAGGTACAGGTTGTCAATAAGGATTGCGGCCCGGCCGTCGGCGAGGGTATACCTGATATTTTGCCTGGCATAGGCGTATTCTTTGGTATACCAATCCATTACCGCGCCGATTTTACCGCAGCACGCCGTGTGCTCAAGGGTCTGTGTTTGAAGGCGCTTGTATGATCCGAACGTCTGGCTGTCCGGGTCATACCCGACGTGGCTGGCCTGGATGATAACCAGATCCTGGCCGTGGTGTGCGTGGGGGCCATGGCGGTCCGTGGCAACGATGCCTCCCACCATCCCGTGGTTAAAGGGAAATGTCCCGAAGTGCTTGGCGATGAGGATGATGGGAAATCCTTGGTTTTCATCGGAGCAAAACGCCCGGGACGGCATGATCTGGCCGGATTTGAACCCGTATGATTTGCAAAGGTTGTAAAATCTGGGAACAAAGGCGCTGTATCGGAACAGGCTGTCCCCGATCTGAAATTCGTCAAATCGGTTTTCCATGTGGTCCTCCTTCATAAGCCTCATTGGGATGAATGTCGCCATTTCCTCCGCATGGGACCGGCAGTGACGGTGTTGTTTTTGTGGGGGCTTTGGGCATCACAGGCGGAGGCCTTAAATTTCATGTATCATCGGCAGCCGTGCTTGTCAAAGACTGCTGGTTATTGACAAGGTCTGGCCGATGACCTAAAAGATAGGCAAGTAAAAGTTAATTTAACCCGTTCCATAAGGAGATACCCATGAGTGCATATGATTTTAACGCCGCAGAAGTATTTGATATGGCCATAAAGATAGAGGAAAACGGCGCAAAGTTTTACCGCCGGGCGGCAGAACTGCAAAAAGACGCGGCAGATAAGGAATTCTTAGAAACCCTGGCCAAAATGGAAGACCGCCATAAAGCCACCTTTGAGGAAATGAAGGCCACCCTGTCCGATGCCGAAAGCAAGGGCACGGTATTTGATCCCAAAGAGGAGCTGAGCCTCTACCTGAATGCCATGGCCGATGCCCATGGCGGGGAAGGGGACCCGGATGTGGTGGAAAGCTTCAGCGGTAAAGAGTCCATGGCGGAAATCGTTGCCATTGCCGTGGGCCTGGAAAAAGAAAGCATCCTGTTTTATGTGGGCATTAAAGATATGGTGCCGCCCAAGTTCGGCCAGGATAAGATCGATACCATTATCAAAGAAGAAACCCAGCATGTGGCGCAACTCAAAGGGTTTTTGAAAAAGGCGGAAAAGCTGGCTTAAACGGCAACCAAGAAAAAACATGGCCCTGGTTTCAACGGCCTGTCCGGAACGTGCTCCGGGCAGGCCGTTTTTTTGGGCCTGGCGTTGCCTTCATTTTTAGGGCATTGGCAACCGGAGGGCGATTCCCCTGGTCTGGAGGGCGGTGCTCAACCCTGCCACGGCCAATTCCTTATCCTTTGCCTCAACTTCAACCGTAATATCCAGGTTTTTCCAGGTATCGGGGAAATCATCCGGATCAATGAGATCGTGATGCTTTTTAGGGTTCTTTCCCTTCCAGCCTTCCTTCGGGGATGATAGGTGGAACAGGGGTTCCCGGTTCCAGGTGGTAAGCGCTGCCCGGGTGGCGGCAGCAATGTCCAGCCCGTCGGGCAGGCAGCGGTGATGATGGACGTCGTAGACCAGGGGAACACCGGTGTCCCGGCAGACCGGCAGCAGGTCTTCCGGGGTATAGCTGCGGTCGTCGTTTTCCAGGGTAAGGCGTGTGCGAACGTTTTCCGGCAGGGAGCCAATGGCGGCGGAAAGCCTTTTGAGTGCTGCGGGTTTGTCCCCGTATACCCCGCCCCCGTGTATATTGATGACATCTGCCCCCACCCATTGCGCCACCTGGGCCTGGTAGGCCAGATCGGCCACGGAACGGGCCACCACGCCCGGGTCCGGTGAGGAAAGCACGATAAACTGGTCCGGGTGGAATCCGGTGCGGATGTCATGGCGCCGGCCGAACCTGCCGCAGTCCTCAAACAGGGATATAATTGTCTTGCCTTCCGGCAGATCCTCAAGATCGTATCCTGCATCAGGATGGGTTTTCAGGGGCAGAATCTGGCTGTTGATCCTGAAATCCCCGATGCCGTTATCCCGGCAGAAGACCAGGGACTGCATCAGGCTTTGTGTATTGGCAAGGCAGATCTCACTGAGGCGCTGCAGTTGTTCATCCCTGGGGAATTTGGCCAGATGGCCGGCGGTGGTCCGTCTGAAACGGATATCCTGCGATTTGAAGATGCAGCAGAGTCCAAGGCGTATCATGGGGGTTCCTTTGCAGGCTTTGGGATTTTACGGCTCTTTAGCCTTTACGTTAAAGGATACTCACAATTTTGGCCCGGTCCAGAATTTCCATGCTTTTTTTACTTTACCCGGGCCGGAAAGCCTTTATGATAGGGCCATGGAAATTTTCATCTCTTCAGTTGTGTCTACGGCGAACCTGGTATTCCGGTTGGGCTCGGTGATGTTTGTCAGCCTTTTTGGTATTGAACTGTTCATGCAGATGGGGCTGATGCGGTACCTGAGACCCGTGGGCCGGCCTGTGGCAAAGGCCGCCCGCCTGCCGGCCGAAGCCGCGGTGAGCTTCCTTGCTGCCGTGGGATCCATGATTGCCGCCCATACCATGGCGGCCCGTTTTCATGCGGACGGCCGGCTGACGGACCGGGAACTTCGGCTCACCGGCATCCTGAACACGGTCCCCTTCCATGTGAAAGAGACCCTGACTTTTCAGCTGCCCATTGTCCTGCCCCTGCTGGGTTTCCGTCTGGCCATGATTTATATCACGGCGTTCTGGCTTACCGGTGTGCTAAAGCTGGGTTACGTATTGGCTTGCGGGCATGCCGGGGATGCGGCCGGTGGGGCCATCCGGGGAAATCGCGATGATCCGTTTTTCGCCTATGAATGTGCGCCGGATGATGCGGACTGCCGCAACCGCAGCTTCCTTATGCTGCTCAAGGACACCTGGGATGCCAGAAAGCGAATGTTTTTAAAGATGACCGGACTGCTGGCCGGTGTGACCCTGATCATTCAGATGCTCACCCTTACCGGCATGCTCTCCTTTGTGGAGGCGATGATTTCCCCCGTGACCGACGCCCTGGGACTTTCCCCGGCCGTTATCGGTCCGGTTACCGCCTATATATTCAGCCCCACGGTGGGAATTACCTATATGTCAAACCTCATGGCACAGGGCAGTGTCACGGGCTACGAGGCGATTGCCGCCCTGATGGCAGGGGGCCTGATCATGATTCCGGTCACCCGCCTGCGCCGCACCCTGCCCCGGTATATGGCCATTTTCGGCAGCCGTAACGGGGCTGTGATCTGCGCCATGACCATGGGGTTTGCCCTCCTGTCCCGGATACTGGTGCTGGTCTGGATCATCCTGTTCTACTAGGTTCCGTCATTGCCATATAAATGATAGGTATTAACTATCATTAAACCCTTTTTTTAACCGTATTGCACTATTTTTTGTGATGACTAACTTAGTATCAAATGCCAGACACGGCAGGCCTTAAAAAAGCCACAACAGCAAACCACACCAAGGAGAAATACAATGACTGAGAATAGAGTAGAAAACTACGTTGAAACTGAAAAAGAAAGAGAAGAAGGACACGTTGACACCCGCCACAGCAACTTTGAATGCGAAAGCCCCGACGCACACCTGGGATGCGATATGGGCATCGACGTGGCAGGCTAACCCACAGCACCACGAAAAACGGCAGAGCTTTAAAGAGAAAAAAGAAAAAAAATAAAAGAGAATACTAAAAGATAACAAGAGGTGATAACATGTCAGAAAACAGAGTCGAAAACTACATCGAGAGCGAAAAAGAAAGAAACGAAGGTCATGTGGATACCCGTCACAGCAACTTTGAATGCGAAAACCCCGACAGGCATCTGGGATGCGATCCGGGAATCGACGTTGCCGGGTAAAACAAAGATAACAATCAAGTGACCGAAAGCAGAGCCTCTTTGAGGCTCTGCCCTCTTTAGCAGCAGTCAAATAAAAAACGATCATAAAATTTCTCGGATACATAGGGGAGCCAAAATGGACATCTGCATCGCAGGCCTTGACAAGACCTTTGACAACCGTGACCGGGTGATTTTTAAAGATCTTACGGCCACATTTCGCACAGGAAAAACGTCTGTGCTTCTGGGCAAAAGCGGTGTGGGCAAGTCCAGCCTGCTGAATCTTGTTGCCGGTATTGATACCCCGGACCGGGGGCGGATCCAAATAGGAGACACCGTGGTGTCCGACATGGACGATGCGGGGCGGACCCTGTTTCGCCGCCGGCACATCGGTTTCGTCTTCCAGTCCTTTAACCTGATCCCGGTGCTCACGGTCCTGGAAAATGTGGGCCTGGTGGGGCAGCTTGACGGCCGGCCGGACAGGGATATTAAGGAAAAAGCCGCCTTTCTGCTGGAGACTGTGGGGCTGGCTGACCGCCTGCTGGATTTCCCGGACCGCCTTTCCGGGGGTGAACAGCAGCGGGTGGCCCTGGCCCGGGCATTGATCAATGATCCTGAGATCATCCTGGCGGACGAGCCCACGGGCAACCTGGACGGCAAAACCGGCACCGCCGTGCTTGAACTGATCACGGATCAGGCAAAGCGGTTGCATAAGACCCTGGTCATGGTGACCCACAGCCCGGATGCCCTGGCATGGGCGGATGAGGTCTTCACCGTTGAAAACTATGCCCTGGTTCCGGGGAACGGCATATGAGACTTTCCCCCTTGATCCGTACCTGTTTCAGGTCTTCTAAGGCGCAACTGCTGAGAACTTTCCTGTTGATATTCGGTATCGCCCTGGGGGTGGCCGGCGTTGTCGCCATCGACATTGCCAAGATCTCCGTGAGCAAATCCTTTGAGCTTTCCACCGCCGCACTGACAAAAAGGGCCACCCATCAGATCACGGGAGCCGATTTTACCGTGCCACAGTCCCTTTTCGTCCGGTTGAGGACGCATCTTGGCCTTCATAAAACCGCACCGGTCATTGCACGGGAGGTTTTGGTACCCGAACTGGACGGCAGGACCCTCACCCTCATGGGCATTGATCCCTTTTCAGAATCCCACTTCAGGGATATCCGGTTTCGAACCGGGACAAACGGGATATCACAGGACAGTGGTGATCCCAGGACCGTGATGACACGCGGTGACGGTGTCATCCTTTCGGGTTCCCTGGCAGCATCCGGTGAACTTGGGGTGGACTCCGCATTGACGCTGACCTTCGGCGGCCGGGAGGTGACCACCCGCATCGGTGCCCTTTTGGCCGGCGGTGACAAAAATCCTGCCTTTGACGGCGTGATCCTTGCCGATATTGCCCTGGCCCAGGAGATCCTCGGGATGGGAAACCGGATCAGCCGCATCGACCTGGTGCTGGATTCCGATGCCGAAACCGCCCGCGTCCGGGAACTGTTGCCGCCCGGGCTGACCCTTACGAAAACCGAGGACAGAAACCAGACAATCCGCAGCCTTTCCCGTTCCTTTGAAACCAGTCTCACCGCCTTTTCCATGCTGGTGCTATTCATGGGGATTTTTTTAATTTACAACACTGTCTCCTTTTCCGTGGCACGCAGGCGGGGGCTGAACGGCACGTTGCGGGCACTGGGGGCCACCCGGCAAGAGATCTTTTTGTCGGTGCAGGCGGAAGTGCTGGTGTATGCGCTGGCCGGTTCCGCACTTGGGGTGGGACTGGGCATTCTCCTGGGCACGGGTGCGGTAAGGGCGGTTATCGCCACGGTATCGGACATGTACTATACCCTTACCGTCAGCCGCACGCACATCACTTTCGCCATTCTGCTCAAAGGGGTGCTTGTGGGGATTCTGGCCGCCGTGGGGTCCTCCCTTATGCCCGCGGTCAATGCCGCCAATACCCGGCCTGTGACCCTGATGCAGCGGTCGGCCTCGGAAAGCCGGCTCTCAGTCTATTTACCCGGCCTGACCACAGGTGGGGTTTTAGCGATTGCCGCAGCGCTGATCATATTCAACTGGCCAGGAGCTTCCGTGAACCTGGTGTTTGCCGGCGTCTTTCTGATTTTCACCGGCGGTTCCTTTTTGACCCCGGCCCTGGTGGCGCTCATCACCCGGGGAGCGGATGCCGCAACCGTAAAATTTTCCGGGCGGCACCGGTTGATGCCGGCAATGGCGATGCGGAACGTCCGCCGTTCCCTGAGCCGGACCAGTGTGCTCATCGCCTCTCTCATGGTGGTGGTTTCGGTTTACATCGGCATCGATACCATGACCCGGAGTTTCAGGCTGTCCATCGTTCACTGGGTGGACGGCCATATCGGCGGCGATGTCCACGTGGCGTCCCTGGATGACCTGAACCGCTCCCTGGACAAGACCCTGCTGGATAAGATTTTGGCGATGCCGGACGTCAGGGCGGTTTCAGCCTACAATATCCACCGTGCCTTTTCCGAAGCCTCAGGGGAAGTGCATATCTTTTCCTATCTGAGGGACCTGTCAAAAAAAGAGTGGACCTGGCGTTCGCCCGGGGTAAAACGGGACGGGGATGTTGACCGCCTGCTGGAAGACGGCTGGATCATCGTTTCAGAAATCTTTGCCCGGCAAAACGGGCTTATGCCGGAATCACAGGATGCTTCAGGGGGCCTGTTTGTGGCCATGGATACCCTTAGGGGACCTGAAACCTTCCGGGTGGCAGGCATTTTCAGGGATTTTTTCATGGGCGGCGGCCGGGTGGTGGTCAGCCGGGAGACCATGAAAACCTTCTGGGGTCATGACGATATCACCGCCATGCAGATTTTTGTCCACGGTGAGGCCGATGCCAAAAAAAGCGCTGTCCAACGTGTGATGGGCAAGATTCGCGGGATTGACCGGAACGACAATGCCCCGGACGAAACCCCGGGCAGCGCCCTGTTGAAAATCCGTTCCGGCCTGGACATCAAACAAAGCATCCTGGCCGCTTTTGACAAGACCTTCCTCATCACCTCGGCCCTGCAGGTGCTCACTGCCATCGTTGCACTCACCGGTATCATCAACTCGGTGATGGCCCTGATACTGGAACGTGCCCGGGAGCTGGGCATCCTGCGGGCCTGCGGTGCTCTGCCTTCGCAGGTTCGCACCCTGGTGCTCTGGGAATGTGCCGTTTCCGGTTTTCTGGCAGGTCTTTTGGCCCTGCCTCTGGGGGCCTTTCTCTCCTGGGTGCTGGTCCATGTGGTGAATTTCAGATCCTTCGGCTGGACCTATGATATGCATCTTTCTGGGGCCACCATGATTCAGGCGGTGGCTTTTTCCGGAACCGCAGCCCTTTTGGCCGGTATCGCCCCCGCCTTCAGGGCCGGGCGGGTGGACATCGTCAAGGCATTGAGAACGGAGTGAAAAATGATGCGGATTAAAACGAAACTATTGTTGCTGCTGACGGCATGCCTGATGCTGGCAGGTATCGGTTGTGGGGCACCGCCGGCCACTGAAGAGACGGTGAATATCGCCGCGGCCCTGTCTTCGGAAACCGGTGATGACTGTTATGCCCAGGCCCGGTTGCCGGGTGCTATCCGTTTTCCGGAAGATTACGGTCCCCACAAAAGATTCAAAACCGAATGGTGGTATTATACCGGCAATCTGAAAACCCGGGAGGGCAGGCATTTTGGTTTTCAGCTCACCTTTTTCCGGCAGGCCCTGGACTGCCGAGTGGCCCAAGGGGAATCTGCCTTCCGGACCAACCAGCTTTACTTTGCCCATTTTGCCGTCACGGATACGCAGAATAAACAATTTTTATCCGCCCAGCGCATGAACCGGGGCAGCCTTGGCATCGCCGGGGCCCAGGCCTTACCCTTTAAGACCTGGATTGACGACTGGCAGGCGGCCCAGGTTGAAAGGGAAGAAGGAGCGCTACGCCTGACCGCAAGGGCCAGATCGCAAAAGCAGACCGGCAGCCCTGAGTTTTCCGTTTCCCTTACCCTCACCCGTGAAAAGCCTATGATTCTTCAGGGTGACCGGGGCTTGAGCCGGAAGGGTCCCGGCCCTGCGGACGCCTCTCACTACTATTCTTTTCCGGGCATGTCAGTCCGGGGAACTGTAACCGTCAAAGGGGAATCCGCAGATGTGACCGGCCATGCCTGGTTTGACCATGAGTGGAGCACTTCGGCTCTGGGCGCGGATGTGGCCGGCTGGGACTGGTTTGCCCTGCGCATCAATGAGGGGCCAAAAACAGGCACCGACCTGATGGTGTGCCTGGTACGCAGATCCGACGGCACCCCCAACGGCTATGGATTCGGCTCGCTCTCTCGCCTGGACGGCAGCATCGCCATCCTGTCGGAATCCGATTTTGCCATCACCGTGAACCGTACCTGGACAAGTCCGGACTCGGGCCGGACCTATCCTGCGGGCTGGACCATCCGCCTGACGACTTATGGCCTTGAAATGAAAGTGAGCCCGGTCATGGAGGGCCAGGAGCATACCGGTATGTTTCCGTATTATGAGGGGGCGATTCAGGTGGAGATGTCCGATGGCAGGGGGCGTGGGTATGTGGAGATGACCGGGTATTGATACGGGGCTGGCAAATGGCAAAAAATAACCAATCCGTCAGTTCACCCGAATCTGGCATTTGTCGTTCAGGTCAAGCCTGAAAATGTAGACGGCTGCGGCAAATGTGGGCAGGGAAAGAAGAATTCCCAGCACGGGTAATAGGGTAATGCCCAGGATAAACAGGGCGACGGCATTTGCCAGCACCAAAAAACCGAAAATAAGTTTGTATACTCTCTGCGGAACGCATGTCATGGCTTTTCCCCCTTTTGGTAAGGTCCGGGTTGTTTATTTGCAGTGATGCTTGCTAAATTAGCAAACTATAATAAATATGATAAGTCTCGACTTAGAAAGTTCAAGCCCGATTTTTTATGGCTATAACTTTTCGCCGGACCAGGGAGGTTGTGACTATGTGCTCTCTCTTTGTCTGATTCATAGAGCTGGGATCGGTATTGACAATTGCCACCTGCAATAGTAGATTCCCTGCCTGTTATACCGGGTAAATGAAAAGGAAAACTCATGCGGTACCTCATCCTTGTCTGCGCCGTGCTCATGCAGGTCTGTCTTGGTGCGACCTATTCCTGGAGTGTCTATGTTCAGCCCTTGAAAGCCCTGACCGGCCTGGCCCAGGGACCTGTTCAGATTCCGTTTACCATGTTTTATTTCGCCTTTCCCCTGACCATGATGATCGCAGGGCAGTTTCTTCCCCGGGTGGGGCCGCGGCGCTCGGCCATGGCAGGGGGCCTGCTTTTCGGCGGGGGCTGGCTTCTGGCCGGCCTTGGCAGCCACTCCTTTATCCTGACGGTGTTGGGAATCGGTCTTCTGGCCGGGGTCGGGGCGGGGATGGCCTATATCGTTCCCATTGCCGTTTGTATCCGGTGGTTCCCCAAATCCAAGGGGCTTGTTACGGGGATTGCCGTGGCCGGTTTCGGCGGCGGGGCCGCCATGGTCAGCCAGGCCGGGGGATATATGATCAACACCATGGGGTTTTCCCCCTTTAATACCTTTTTTGTTTTCGGCACGCTTTTTTTATGCACGGTGGTTGCGGCCGGGGCCATGATGCGCTTTCCAAAAACAGATGCCGCCGCAGGCACCGGAACGCGCCTGGCACCCAGGCAGGTGCTGGGCCATCTTAACTTCCGCATTCTCTACTTTGCCATGTTTATCGGGCTGGCCGCCGGTTTTGCCGTGAATGCCAACCTCAAGGAACTCTACCAGGGGGGACCGGATGCCGTGGGCCTCGGGATCACGGCGGTTTCCCTCTTTGCCCTTGCCAATGCCGCCGGCCGGGTCATTTGGGGAGCGGTTTTCGACCGGATTGAGGCGGCCACCGCCATCCAGGCCAACCTGATGTTCCAGGCCGCCGTCTTGGGCCTGGCCCCCCTGCTGCTCAAGACCAGTTTTGGGTTTTTGATCGTTGCCCTGGTCACCGGTTTCAACTACGGCGGGGTGCTGGTCATCTATGTTTCATCTGCTTCCCGGAGTTGGGGGGCTGGCAATATCGGGCAGGTCTACGGCTGGCTTTTCACCAGCAATATCCCGGCATCCCTGTCGCCCATCCTGGCAGGGTTTGTCTTTGACCGCTTTCATCATTTCACGCCGGCGCTGATCTCATTGGCAGGGCTTCTGGCTGGCTGCGCCCTGATGATCCGGCGCAGATCCGGGGTGGTTAATGACAGGGAGTGTTTAGGACCGGTGTAGCGGGATTTGCCTGAGTCCTTGAAGTCGATCCTTATCGGTTCTATAATGCCGGCATGCAGACATTGGATCATACGTCCCCCATCATTGTCTTCACGGATCTGGACGGCACCCTTCTGGACCATGATACTTACGGGTTCGCACCGGCCTGCGATGCCGTGTCGTTCCTGAAAAAGGCGGGCATCCCCCTGATTCTCAATTCCAGTAAGACCTGTGCTGAGATTTTAGGTATCCGCAAAGAACTTGGCAACCGCCATCCGTTCATTGCGGAAAACGGGTCGGTGGTGGGGATTCCTGACGGATATTTTGTCGGGAGGTCACCGGAAGACATGGGTTTTACAATGGAAAACGGCCTCTGGATCAAGTGTATCGGCGGAGAAAGGGACGATATCCTGGATGTGCTGCACAGGCTTCGAAACACGGGTGGTTTTCCCTTTGAAGGCTTTGCCGATATGACGGTCGCAAGGCTTGCAAAGATCACAGGGTTGTCCGAAAAAAAGACAGGGCTTGCGAATCAGCGGCTGAGCACAGAACCCATCCGCTGGCTGGGAACGGACGACCTGTGGCACCGTTTTTCCCGGGAAATTGCCGATGCTGGACTGGGATGGGTTCAGGGCGGCCGGTTTATTTCCATCTCAAGGCCATTCGATAAAAGGGACGGGGTGGAACTGCTCCTGGATTTTTACAGGGGTAAGTTTCCCAAGTCCCCCGTCACCATAGGCCTTGGGGACAGTCCCAACGACCGGGCCATGCTGGATATCATGGATATTGCCGTTGTGATCCGGTCCGGGCGTTCGGACCGGGTGGCCCCGGAAAACGCAGGGACGGTGATCCGGACAACCCTCAGGGGGCCGCATGGATGGCAGCAGGCCATGGATATGATATTTAAACGAAACACGTAAGGCCTATTAAGGAGGCATCAGCAGTGGGTGATTTTCATCAGAACGGCATTGTGACCATTTTGCACAACCTTTCCCGGCAGCCCGTGGAAGAGCTTTCCGCACAACTGGACGCGTTTTCAAAGCGCCGGCGGCTGGGCCTTGTGCTGCCCTCCCTGTATTCGGAGCTGGAAGGCCCGGCTTTAGGGCAGATTATTGATAAACTCAAAGATGTATCTTACCTGAACCAGATTGTTATCGGCCTGGACCGGGCGGATGAGGCCCAGTACCGGCACGCCCTCTCCTTTTTTTCCGGCCTGCCCCAGCACCACCGCATCCTGTGGAATGACGGGCCGCGGCTGAAAGCCATAGATGAAAAACTGGCAAAGCTGACGGTGGCCCCCACCGAGCCTGGCAAGGGCAGAAATGTCTGGTATTGTTTCGGGTACGTCATGGCATCGGATATGGCCGATGCCGTTGCCCTGCACGACTGTGATATCCTCACCTATGACAGCTCTCTTCTGGCCCGCCTGATTTATCCGGTGGCCCATCCGGATTTCACCTATAAGTTCTGCAAGGGATATTATGCCCGGTTCACCGAGTCCAAGGTGAACGGCCGGGTCAGCCGCCTTTTGGTCTCTCCGTTGCTGGCAGCTTTGAAACAGATCTGCGGTGCCACAGATTCCCTGGATTACCTGGAAAGTTTCAGGTATCCCCTGGCCGGGGAGTTTTCCATGCGGACCGAGGTGCTCAATGACCTGAGAATGCCCACGGATTGGGGGCTGGAGGTGGGTATCCTGTACGAGATGAAACGGAACCACAGCCTCAGCCGGATCTGCCAGGTGGATATTGCAGATACTTACGACCACAAACATCAGCCCCTGAGCCGCTCGGATGCTGCCGCAGGCCTGTCAAAGATGAGCATTGACATTGCAAAGGCCATTTTCAGGAAACTGGCCACGGAAGGGGAGGTGTTTTCTGCGGAAAAATTCAGGAGCATCAAGGCGACCTATTACCGGAAGGCTCTGGACTTCCTTGAAATTTACCACAACGATGCGGTCATGAACGGCCTGAATCTGGACCGCCACCAGGAGGAGCAGGCCGTGGAATTGTTTGCCAAAAATATTTTGCAGGCCGGCCGGGATTTCCTGGAAGAACCCCACAAGACCCCGTTTATCCCGGCCTGGAACCGGGTGAAAAGCGCACTGCCCGAAATCATGGAAGAGCTCAAAGATGCCGTTGAAAAAGACCACGCCGAATTTTCCGCTTGACGATTTTAGCTCCCTGAGGGAGCGGGTCAACGCCCATCTGAAACGGATCTACCCGGACCGGGATGCAAACACGCTTGCGGATAAAACCATGGCGGTGTTCAGCCTGGATCCGGACACGCCCGGGAAGGCCCCGGCAGATATCCCCCGCTGGTCCCAGGCGGACATGGTGATGATCACCTACGGCAACACGATGGTTGAACCGGACCAGAAGCCGTTGAAAACCCTGCACCGGTTTTTGACCACCTATCTGGAGGACCTGTTTTCCATCGTTCATATCCTTCCTTTTTTCCCGTATTCCTCGGATGACGGATTCGCCGTCATGGACTACTTTGCGGTAAATCCGGCCCTGGGGGGGTGGAAGGATATCGAAAGGATCGCAGGACGTTATAATCTCATGGCGGATCTCGTGGTCAATCACACCTCCTCCCGGGCCAGGTGGTTTGAAAATTTTAAAAACGGCCGGCATCCCGGAAAGGATTTCTACGTGGCTGTGGATCCCGCATCCGACCTGTCGCAGGTAATCCGGCCCCGGACAAGCCCCCTGCTGCGGGAGGTGGCCACACCGGACGGCACGCGTCATGTCTGGTGCACCTTCAGCCATGACCAGGTGGATCTGGACTTTAAAAACCCGGAGGTGCTGCTGGCCTTTTTATCCATCATCCGTCTTTACCTGGACAAGGGGGTGGGGATATTCCGGCTGGATGCCGTGGCCTTTCTCTGGAAGGAGATCTGCACCACCTGCCTCCACCTGGAGCAGACCCATGAGATCATCAAACTCTTTCGAACCCTGATCGAAGCCTATGCCCCCCGTGCCCTTATCATCACGGAAACAAACGTTCCCAGCCACGAGAATATCTCCTACCTGGGAAAGGGGGACGAGGCCCATGTGATTTATAATTTTCCCTTGCCGCCGCTGCTGCTGAACACCATGGTCACGGGGAGCAGCCATAAACTTATGGCCTGGCTCAAAGAGCTGCCGGAACCGATCTGCGGTACCACCTGCCTGAACTTTATCGCCTCCCATGACGGTATCGGCCTGCGGCCGGTGGAAGGCTGGCTGTCAGACCGGGAGATGGCTGATTTGCTCGGCTGTATGACGGCCTTCGGGGGGAAAATCTCCACCCGGGCCCTCAACGACCAGGAAGTCAATCCCTACGAGATCAACATCAGCCTGTGGGATGCCGTGAAAGGCACCATCACTTGTGGCCCTGACGGCTTCCAGGCCGATCGGTTCATCTGCGCCCATGCCGTGATGCTTGCCCTGCGGGGGATACCGGCATTTTACATCCACAGCCTCCTGGCCACGGAAAACGACTATGAGCGGCGGGACAATCTTGTGGCCAACCGGGCTGTCAACCGCCATATCTGGGATTACGGCCTCCTGTGCCAAAAGCTGGGGGATACGGCTTCCCACCACCACCACATTTTTTCACGTCTATGCGCCCTTGCAGCCGTAAGAAAGGCACAAGCCACGTTTCATCCGGATGCGGAACAGGTCATTCTGGATCTGGGAGACGGCCTGGTGGCCTTTTTACGGCGGTCACAAAAGAACAGGACCATCCTTTGTCTCCACAATATAACGGACCAACCCATTGAGGTTCCGGCGGACCTTTTGCCCGGAGGGGGCAAAAAGGAGCAAACGGATCTGGTGACAGGCACGACCGTGGCCACGGACGGCGGCGTTGAACTTGCCCCCTATCGGTTTATGTGGCTTGCGGGATAAAAGAGTGCATAAAGGCGCCATAGGTGACAGCTTACTTAAGTCACGAAAGGATGAGTCTCAAGTGGGTGAAGATATGCCGTGTTTTGAATTTAATGAGGTCAGCTTTACCTGGCCTGGGGGGCGAACCATCCTTCACCGCCAGAGTTTTACCCTTCCCGAAGGCGGGTTTACCCTGGTCCGGGGACCGTCCGGGGCAGGGAAGTCCACCCTGCTGAGGCTGATGAACCGCCTGGAAGAATCCGGGGACGGTGAGATCCTTTACCGGGGCAAAAAGCTTAGAAACCTGGAACCCACGGCACTCCGGCAGCAGGTGGCCTACCTCCAGCAGACCCCGGTGATCCCGGACAGGTCCGTCCGGGAGATTCTCCTTCTGCCCTTTGCCTTTCGTATCAACAGTGGAAAAACCTCACCATCGGATGATGCACTTTACAAGATGCTCGGGGCGGTGCAGATGGACGATATCGGCCTGGATGAATCCGGTATCGCCCTTTCCGGGGGACAGCGCCAGCGGCTGAGTCTGCTGCGGACTCTGGTGGCAGGCCCCCGCGTGCTGCTGCTGGATGAGCCCACGGCCTCCCTGGACAGCGAAAGCAGACGGTGTGTCGAGGATATGACGGAAGCGGCCTGCCGGCAGGGAACCACCGTTGTCATGATCACCCATGACGGCTTCACACCAAAAACCCTGCCGGCGGTGGAAATCACCCTGGCTGACGGGAGGGTATCGGTATGCAGATGACCACAGGTGCTCTGGATATCAGCTGGGTTGAACTTGGGGTTACCTCTCTGTTCATCATTGCCGCAGGCATCATTTCCCTCTGGGGCCGCCTGGGGCTGGGACGCCCCCTTTTGACCGGGGCGGCGCGGTGCGTACTCCAGCTTGCGGCCATGGGATATGTCCTCCGGTTTATCTTTGACCTCTCCAGCGCCTGGATTGTATTTAGTCTCTTTGCCGTCATGGTGGTATTTGCGGTGCGTATCATCCGGGGAAACGTATCCGAACACGCAATCCCCTTTGTCATGCCGGCCTTTTTCACCATGTTTTCGGTGTATGCACTGATCTCGTGCATGGTCACCGGGGTGATCATCGGGGCTGAGCCTTTCTGGCATCCCCAGTATTTTATCCCCCTGGCCGGAATGGTGGTGGGCAATTCCATGACCGCGCTGGGTCTTTCCCTGGATCGCTTGTTTTCAGACCTGAAGACCAAAAAGGACACGGTGGAAATGATGCTTTGTCTCGGGGCAACGGCGAAGGAAGCCTCCCGGGATATTTTCAATGATGCCCTCAAGGCGGGAATGATGCCTTCCATCAACTCCCTGGCCGGCGTCGGCCTGGTATTCATCCCCGGGATGATGACCGGCCAGATCCTCTCAGGTGAAGATCCCATGCTGGCCATCCGCTACCAGATCGTGGTGATGTTCATGCTGGTGGCGTCCACTGCCCTGACGGTGGTCATCGTGCTGGGGATTGTCCGGCGGCGATGTTTCGGTCCTGCCCAGCAATTGATACTTACACCCGGGAAAAGCCCCGGTAAATCGAACTGAACAATAAACAACCGTATAAGGAGACCATTATGCGCCAGACGGAAAAAGAGAGTTTTGAAGATTTCATCAAATCGTTTTTTTACGGTAGCCGGTCTGATCTCTCGTTTAAATTTATCTCGGATTTTTCCGAGGACCAGGCCTCGGATTTCCTTGTGGGGCTGTTTAAAACCCTGGTGGATGCGGTGGATGACGATGACCTGGCCCAGGTCAAGCAGCGCATCATGGAAGGCCAGGCCCTGTCATACGGGGGCGGCCATCTCAAAGGCTTTACATACGAGGACGGCCCCTTTACCCCCATGGAAAAGCCGTTGGCTGAAGCCAGGCTTTCCCTTTTGACCTCCAGCGGTCATTTTGTGGACGGCGATGACCCTGAGCCCTTAGGGGCCAAGAACATGACCCAGGCCCAAGCCGAGTCCAGAATCATGGAATTTATCAAAGAAGCGCCTAAACTTTCCGTCATCCCCGTTGACACCCCGGCGGACCGCCTGCGGGTCCGCCACGGGGGCTATGATACACGGGGGGCGTTAAAAGATCCGAACGCTGCCTTTCCTTTAAAGCGCTTGAAAGAAATTCAGGCAAAGGGCGGCTTCAAGGCGCTGACCCCGAATGCCTATTCATTTGTGGGGGCCTGCGCCCAGACGCGGCTTTTAAAAGAAACCCTGCCGGAGTGGACGGCGGACATGAAGGCGGCAGCGCCGGATGCCGTGGTGCTGGTGCCGGTCTGACCGGTTTGTCACATGTCCGTGGGACATGTCGCAAGATCCTTTGAACAGGAAGGTATCCCGACGGTGGTCATTGCCGTGAAGGCCTTTGAAAACCGGATGCGGTCCATGGCGCTGCCCCGGGTGCTGCTCACCCATGAATTGCTGGGACGGCCCTTTGGGCGTCCCTTTGATTCGGAACGGCAGACCGAGGTGCTGGAGGCTGCCCTGGATCTGCTGGAAGATGCCACGGCCAACGGAGACATCTGGGAGATTTAACCGGTGTGATCTGTGGTAAAAAGAAAACCGCCGGTAAACCGCTGCCCGAGGTGGTGGCAGTGGGTTACCGGCGGAAAATGCCTTCTAACCCCCCCCCGGAGGTAATCAGGCCTTGAACCCGGCTTAAGGCCATCCCCAATACCCGATTGTCCGACGTATTGGAGATCCCCTTAAGCTTTCAACGGCTGGTGTCACACCAGCCGTTGAAAGCGGTCATCAAAATCGATGATGGTACTAGCTGACGATGGAACCGTCTCTGGTGCCTTTCAGGTAGTTCATGCAGAACTGGTCGTGGCCCAGGAGCATATCAGCGGTTCTGATGGATGCCATGATCTTTGAATCCAGGGGATCAATGATCGCGGAATCCATGCCGGCGTCCATCATCAGGGTAACAAAGGTGCGGTTGATGATGTGGCGCTGGGGCAGTCCGTAGGAAATGTTGGACAGGCCGCCGGTGATGTGTACTTCGGGAAATTCAGCTTTAATGGCCCGTACCGCATCCAGAACCATGACGCCTTTGCTGGAGTCGGTGGAGATGGGCTGTACCAGGGGGTCCACATAGATGTTGGCGGTGCCGATGCCGATCTTGTTCAGTTCGGCCACCAGGGTCTTGGCGCGGCCCAGGATGTCATCACTGGATGAGGGCATGCCGGCGTCGTCCATGCACAGGGCGATAACCTTGCAGTCCTTGCCGTCCAGGAAGGGCATCATGGCGTCAAAGCGTTCTTTTTCCAGGGAGATGGAGTTGATCATGGGGGTTTTTTCCACCATGGCAAAAGCCATTTCCAGGATCGCGGGGTCGGGGCTGTCCAGGGTCAGGGGAACCGTGGCGATGGGCTGGATGGTATCCAGCAGCCATTTCATATCTTCTTCTTCATGGCCGATACGGGCGCCGGCATTAACGTCGATATAAGTGGCGCCGGCATCCTGCTGTTTTTTTACGTCATCGATGATGTAGTCTGCATCACGGTCTGCCACGGCAGCCTGCACCAGTTTTCTGGAGGTGTTGATCCGTTCTCCGATTACCTCAAACATAAGTCTTGTCCTTTCGTGTTAAGCAGCCAGTTTTTTGGCAAGTTTGGAAGCGGAACCTGCGTCGGCTGCAAAACCATCGGCACCGATTTCATCGGCAAAGGCCTGGGTCACCGGCGCACCGCCAACCAGGATTTTAACTTCATCACGGAGACCGGCTTCAACGATGGCGTCCACGGTCTGTTTCATGGCCGGCATGGTGGTGGTGAGCAGGGCGGACAGGCAAACCACTTTGGCACTCTTGGCTTTGATTTCTTCAACAAAATTTTCCGGAGCGATGTCAACGCCGAGGTTATGAACGGTAAGACCTGCGCTTTCCATCATCATGGCCACCAGGTTTTTCCCGATGTCATGCAGGTCGCCTTTAACGGTACCGATGATAACAGATGCACCCGCAGCGGCGCCGTCTTCTCCCAGGTGGGGTTTGAGGATCTCAACGCAGGCACCCATGGCCTGGGCTGCCATGAGAACTTCAGGAATAAACATGTCGCCGGATTCCATTTTTTCACCAACAATGTCCATACCGGCAATCAGGCCGTTATTAAGGATATCGCCGGCAGGTACGTCAGCTGCCAGTGCGGAATTAACCAAATCAGTAAGTTTAACTGCGTCGCAAGCCACCAGGGCCTCAGTCATCGCGTTAAAATCAGTCATAACCTCTCTCCTTTGTTAATGTATTATTCGCCGGAACTCGAAGGCACCGGCGTGCCGTAAAATGCTCCCATGGTTTGTATCAAGATTCGGGCCAGGAGGGGGGATTTGATCTGTTTTTAATTTAACATGCTTATTTTATGGGGTATTACGCCTTTGGACCGCCTGGCGGATCTGTGCGATGGGTCTTTTTCTTTTCTTGAAGTTTTTTCTTTTTTGTGAAGACGTCGGGGGATCAGTGTTTAACCGGTGTTATCCCGTATTTTTTTAACCGGTAATTGAGCAGTTGAAGGGAGATACCCAGGTCTTTTGCCGTGCGGGTCAGGTTGTTCCCGCAGGCTGCCAGGGCATCCAGGATCTGTTGGGATTCATGGTGATCGGCAATGGCCTTGCGGTTGATCTTATGCTTTTTCATCCGGTAGTGGAGAAGCTGGCGGGAAATCCCCAGTTCTTCGGCCGCCGGTTTGAGTTTGCCCTGGGTTTTGGCAAGGGCCCTGCGGATCTGTTCTTCCTCATCGTCTTCCGTACCGGGGTCTTCATGGATGGGATAGATGGGGGGGGCTGGTTTGCGCGGGGATTCAGGCGGAACATCATAGAGGGTGAACCGGCGGTGCTGGGAGTCTAAAAACAGGGGGGCCACGGTCTTGAAGTAGTGGGCCACATGGGACATATCCAGCACCCGTTCCCGGTCCGTATGGTTCATGGCCCCCTCAATGACATGGGCAAGTTCCCGGACATTGCCGGGCCAGTCGTAATTGTAGAACAATGCCAGTACTTCCCTGGACAAGGAGATGATATGCTTGTCCATTCTCCGGTTGAACCGTTCGATAAAATACTTGGACAGCAGGCTGACATCATCCTCCCGTTCCCTTAAGGGGGGAATCCTGATCAGGACAACGGCCAGCCGGTAAAACAAATCCTTTCTGAACCGTTTGGTATCGTCCAGGATGCCCTGGGGGGGCGTGCTGGTGGAGGAGATGATCCGGATGTCGATGGGGATCTCTTCCAGTTCTCCCACCCGCCGGATCCGTTTTTCCTGGATGGCCCTGAGCATCTTGGTCTGCAGGGACAGGGGCATGGAGTCTATTTCGTCGAGAAAGAGCGTGCCGCCGTTGGCCTGTTCAAACAGGCCCTTTTGATCCACAGCCCCGGTAAATGCGCCTTTCCGGGTGCCGAACAGCAGCCCTTCGAACAGGGTTTCCGGGATGGCTGCGCAGTTGATGGCCACATAGGGGTGGCCCGCCCTGGAACCGGCATTGTGGATGGCCTGGGCAAACATTTCCTTTCCCGTACCGGTCTCGCCGCATAGCATCACCGAGGAGTGGGATGCGGCGGCTTTTCTGGCGGTGTTCAACACCAGTTCCAACACCCGGGATTCCCCCATGATTTCTGTAAAGGTGTACCGGGTCTTCTTGGTAAAGGGTTTTTTCAGGTTCGGGGCCGTTATGGTTTTCTTTTCCCGAAGTACCTTGTGATCCTTGAGAAAGGAGATGCATCCTGTCACCCTGCCATTGTCCATGATGGGATAGGCATTGACCATGGTGCTGACCTTCAGCCCGGTCCGGGACTGGTAGGTCATGGGGATTTCGGTGCAGGCCTGACCGGTGGCAAGGCATTGCAGGACAAGACTTTCACTGGTTTGAAGACGGTAAACCTCCGTTACTTTTCTGCCAAGGACCTGGGCCGGCTCCAGCCCGTCGATGATGCCGTGGAAGCGGTTGTAAAAGACAATGCGTCCGCCCTCATTGATGATCATCACCCCTTCGTCCATCAGGTTAAAGGTCTCCAGCAGGCGGCTTCCCTGGATGTCCAGGATTTCGGGCAGGGCGTATTGCTCAAGGGGGATGGTCATTGTATCTATGCTTTCTTCCGGGGTTGTTTTTGGGTGGCTTAAGCCAGGGAAAAATTTTTCGTTTCTTTTACTTTAAAAAAAGAAAAAAGACAATGGGTAATTTTCTTTTTTTAAAGTTTAGCCGGTAAGCTGTGACAGGGGTCATCCGAAAATTCGCCGGAGCAGGGCGCCGAGCCTTCCGCCGGACCGCTCATGTAAGATGGCGTCCCTGTAAGACTGGATAATAAAAAGAAAGTCGGGCTGCTTTCTTGTTTTCCTGGAAAGCCGTTTCACCAGCCGGCGGAACGTACCCTCATCTTTCATCTCCGGAAGGCGCAGCCAGCGTTTGAGCAGGGGCTGGATATTGGCGCTGGTGACGCTGGTTTCGCCAATCGTTGCGTTGGGTTTGAAAAGAGAACTCATCAGGATGGCATGCTGGGGCTTTAATTTCCTGACGGTGCGAAGCACGGCAACGGCATCCGAGGTGGTCAGTCCTTTGAGTTGGCTGCAGATGGTGTAAAAGGCATTGGTCTGGTCCGGGCGCATCATCTTTTCCCGTACTTCTTCTTCATAGACCTCTTTTCCCACTTCCGCAGGCTTGCTCTGGGGCAAGGTGGTGTTGAAAAACTGGTTCAGGGGGCCGGGGCCGATGCCCTCCAGGTCAATGAAGGCCCGAAGGGCCAGAAGGTAGGGGCCGTCAAACCGTTTAATGGACTGAATGGCCTTCAGGATGCTGGTGGCTGTAAAGCTTTTTTTAATGCACAGGACCCGGACCACTTTAAGCTGTTCATCACTTAGGTTCTTGATCCGCATCGCCAGCACCTTTGCATTGGTGGCCGAGGCCTTTTTTTCATCGCAAAATATTGAGACTTTTGCCGTGACTGCGCTCCAGATGGGAGTCCACGGAGCGACTGCAATCCACTCAGAATTTTCTGCATGTTGCCCTTGGTCACATTGCCGAAGCGGTTGAGGTTGATGATGTTTGGCCGAAGAGTTGCAATAGTCGACGTGAATGTTGATGTTGATGTTGATG